>JAAYJU010000163.1 GCA_012522735.1 Clostridiales bacterium
CACCAACAATCTTTCTCTTGTGCAAGTGAAAGATTTTAACTACTATATATCATAATACATAATTTACAGGTCTGCAAGTGCTAGCTTACTTCTACTGTCCACTTATGAACATCAGGGGCATCACCAAGCTGAATTCCCGTTAGGTTATCATATAATTTCTGACTTAATTCACCTATGCCTCCATCCATAACCTGCATATCATGATCCTTCCAGCGAAGATGTCCAACAGGAGAAATAACCGCCGCAGTACCTGTTCCAAATACCTCTTCTAGCAGCCCCTCTTCTTGTGCGGTAAAAATCTCATCTATAGATATTAATCTTTCCTCTACCTTATAGCCCCAATCCTTACATAGCCTAATAACAGAATCTCTTGTTATTCCAGGAAGTATACTTCCACTTAACATGGGAGTAACAATTACTCCATTTATTTTAAAGAATATGTTCATTGCACCAACTTCTTCGATATATTTCCTATGAACACCATCCAACCATAATACCTGTGAAAATCCTTCCTCATGGGCTTTGACCTGGGCACGAAGAGATGCTACATAGTTGCCTCCGGCTTTAGCCTCTCCTATACCGCCCTTGACAGCCCTTACATATTCATCCTCAATCCAAATTTTAACCGGGTCAAGTCCTTCAGGATAATAAGGCCCTACCGGTGATAGGATAACTATAAATTTATAGGTATGGGATGGTCTTACACCTAAAAATGGAGAAGTTGCAATTATAAAAGGCCTAATATAAAGAGATGTACCCTCCTTTGTGGGTATCCATTTCTTATCTATTGCTACTAATTCCTTTATTGCTTGTACAAAGTCATCCTCAGGAAATTCAGGCATACATAGCGTCCTGCAGGTTTTGGTAGTACGTTTTGCATTCATATCCGGACGAAACAATAATATTCGTCCATCCTTAGCCTTATAAGCCTTTAATCCTTCAAACATTTCCTGTCCATAATGAAATACCATGGCGGAAGGTTCTAGGCTTAAAGGTTGATAGGGAATTATCCTGGCATCATGCCATCCCTTGCCCAATGTATAATCCATAATAAACATATGGTCTGTAAATATGGTCCCAAATACTAATGGATTGTCCTTCTCAGGAAGTTGCTTTGGCGCATTAGTCAATTCTATTTTAATGTCCAACATTTTCTAACCCTTCTTTCCCTTTTTGATAACCTTGAAATCTTTTAGCCAGTTAACTCCGGTTAATGGTTTTATCTATAATATTCCATTTTCTTATTTATTTCAAGCTCTAATTATTTTTTTCTTTCATATTTGTAAAATGTATAAATAAGATCATGATAGGTCTGTTCTTCGGATTCCCCCGTTATGTGCCAGTCCTCCATCTCGTCCAAATTAGGAAAATATACATCTGCATTATATGCATAGTCTATCTTTGTTACATGAGCAGTGTCGCAAAGACGAAGCATCTGACGATATATACTTTCACCTCCGATTACATATACATCATTAGTGTTATAATCCTTTACGATTTCAAGTGCTTTTTCTATACTATTCACCACAGCAGCATCCGTAACCTTATAATTCGGGTCAGATGTGATAACTATATTCAATCTATCCTTTAAGGGTATTCCACCAGGAAAGCTCTCCAAGGTTTTCCTTCCCATGATTACCGCCTTATGTATGGTTTCATTTCGAAAGAATCTTTGATCTGCCGGTATTCTTACCAATAACTTATTTTGGTATCCGATAGCCCAGTTTTTATCTACAGCTACTATAAGATTCATATAATCCACACCTTCTTTCTACTACTAAATCGCAACCGGGATGTTTTCTACCTTAGGACCGTATTTATAGTTCCTTAATTCAAAGTCCTCTACCCTAAACTGATAGAAGTCCTTAATATCAGGATTCATATAAAATTCAGGTGCAGCATATGTAGGGCGGGTAATAAGCTCCTCTATAATCGGAATATGTCTGTCATAAATATGAGCATCTGCGATTACATGAACCAGCTCTCCTACCTGATAATCACAAACCTGTGACAACATATGAACCAATACTGCATATTGACATACGTTCCAATTGTTTGCTGCAAGAATATCATTTGATCTTTGATTTAGTATTGCATTAAGTACAAGCTTGTCGCTATCTGCTTTTTTCGTGACATTGAATGTAACACTATAGGCACATGGATATAGATTCATCTCATGAAGGTCCTGATGAACATAGAGATTAGTTATAATTCTTCTGCTATAGGGATTATTCTTCAGGTCGTAAATAACTCTATCAACCTGATCCATCTGACCTTCTTTATACTTATGCTTTACACTCATCTGATAACCATAAGCCTTTCCTATAGAGCCATCCTCATCAGCCCAACTATCCCATATTTTACTTCTTAGTTTATTAATATTATTGGATTTTTGTTGCCATATCCAAAGCATTTCATCTATACAATATTTAAATGCCAGTCTTCGTAAGGTTAATGCAGGAAATTCCTTTGATAAATCATAACGATTTACAACACCAAACTTTTTGATGGTATAAGCATAGGAGCCATCCTCCCATTTTGGCCTGACCTTTTCACCTTCGGTACTGGTTCCATTCTCTAATATATTCTTACACATATCTATAAAAATTCCATCCGCTAAGCTCATCCTGTTCCCTCCCTGAATTATTTTTATTGACTATCATTGTAACTCACGGGACATAAGTAGGCAAGCAGAACATAAAATACTCATAGGCTATGTATAAGTTAACTGCTAATACTTAACCTTCTTTAAAAAAAGACGATAAGTTACAACTAGTATCAGTATATTGTATACGGCCCCTATAAAAATATAGACAAAAAAACTAAGATTTGCACTGTTATTATTTGGTATCAGCTCCATCATCAGGCCCTTTACTGCCCAAAAGTTTGGAAAAATACCAAGAACATACTGCATGCCTCCTTCAAAAGTATTCATTATCATGAGTGCAGGTACCATAGCAATCATTCCTGATCCCTTAATTAGTGCAAAGCCTTCAATTTTATTTTTGGCCATAGCTGATTGAAAAAGCGCCATTGCAGGAGTAAATAAACCCGCAGCAAAGGCAAATACTATTATTTGGAATAAGTTAAGCCTGTCAAATAAGGACACTCCACCAATACTATACCTGTCTCCGGCTATAAGCTTCGTTCCCCATAAAATAATAATTGTGCTTATAACTGTCATAATATATATATATGTCATTTTAAAAATGATATAGCCTGATGTTCCAATCGGAGTTACTGCCACTGTGTTTAATGTGTTATCATCCTTATTATCAAGCAGGAGGAAGGTTGCCATTGCAGCTAAAAAGAAGCTACCAAATATTAGTATGATAATAAGCATTATCATCATGGTTATTTCCAGTCCTATACCCTCCATTCTGTCTAAAATCCTCGGAAAGACAAAGGAAGCCAACATCAAAATTACAAGCGGGAATACACACATGTAAATATTTATAGAATCACGAAAAATATTTTTTGCTTCGAACCTTAACAAGAACAGATACCTACCCATTGTTTACCCCCTAACTGCATTGTTTTTAAACCTAGGAAACACAAAGAATCTAAGCAGCACAGCACTCAATATAACCAAATATATACACCCTATAATCATCTTCCTTGCATCGTATTCATTTCTTACGGCAAAGGAAATCAGAGAACTTGCCGTATGAGACGGCGAAAGCATTAATAACCAATCGAATTTATCATCAATAATATCAAAGGCAAATAGCATAGTTGGAAGCTGAAAAGGTATAACATAGGCCATAAGCAACCCAAGTGTAGATGTGAATTCCTTACTGTTTAGTGCAAGTAAAAAAGCTATTGCCGAATGTACAACTCCGGAAAGAACAACTGCTATAAATAGTGCTGGATAGTTAAATTTAATACCATGAATAAAATATAAGGCAGCTGAGGTTATTGCAGCTGACTCTATTCCCAACACTAGGGATGAAAAAAATTTTGCAAGTAAAATTTCAGTCAGAGATACCGGCATAATCATCATTGTTTTAATGGTTCCCTCCTGCTTCTCAAAATGATGAGAGGCTCCGATAAGAATTATTGACATTAAAGATACATCAACAAAAATAAGAAGTGGTGCTATTTTAGCAGCCTCTTCCTTAGACAAAAGCAAAAATAGAGCAATCCAAATAAAGGCTGTTGCCAGACTAGCATGAAATAGCTTGTATTTAATCATACGTTGCATTTCTCCCTTAAATAGCTTGCCGATATATCTCACTAAAGAGCACCCCCTGTCACAATAATGAATATTTCCTCCATTGAAGTTTCTCCGCTATGGATTGTTTCTATCTCCTTGTTACGGATTATATACTGAAAATCCTCATTGTTTCCTATTCCGTCTAGTAGAAAAACCTCTTTCCTTGTTATTCCTGACTCTTTATATTCTATCTCAATATCGCGTTTTCCGTACTTTAGCTTTAGTTCTCTTGGTGTAGATATCTCATGTAATTTACCATTCACACAAAAAGCAATAACATCACAAAGCTGCTCAACATCATTCATAAGATGCGTACTTAGAAATACAGTTCCTCCCTGGTTACGATACTCGGTAATAATCTCCTTAATAATTCTGGCATTTATCGGATCAAGGCCATTTGTTACTTCATCCAGAAATAGAACTCTTGGGTTGTTTAGCATTGCTCTAACAAAGTTCAGTCTCACCTTCATGCCCTTAGAATAGTTACCAACCATAACATTTCTATACTCCCACAAGCCCACTCTTTCCATTAAATCCTTGTAGTTCGTATGCTTTTTATAAAAGCCCGAAAAGAATTCCATGTTTTCCAATCCAGTCATTTTAGAGAAGTGAACTGGCATCTCAAATCCAACTCCTACCTCCTCGTAAAATGACTTATTAATGTCTTTCAGATTTCTACCAAAGTAACTAACCTCTCCCGAATAGTTTTCAAGAAGCTTAATCATAATTTTCTGAGTTGTGGATTTCCCTGCACCGGAAGGTCCTAATAATCCAAAAACCTCCCCTTCTCTGACTTCAAAGCTGATACCCTTGATAACATCTTCCTTGGAGCCAGGATAATTAAAGCATAAATTGTCAATTCTAAAGGCACTGGCCACTATGAACCTCCTTTTTCTGCGACACCATAATTTATAATGTGAAGCTGTAGACTAACAGATTTGCATTTGCTTTCTTGATTTCATATTAACACCTGTCACTTCTAATATCAATAAATAATCAATAAAAAGCCACATGCAGACTATAATATATTATCCGCATGCAGCAATATTCTTTAGTGTAGAAGAATTTATTAAATTATATTTACAGTCTTATTAGCTGGTTCTCTACGAATTTTTTAATATTGGAGACATTTGTATACTTGTTGACTACTCCGTTACTGATTTCCAGAAGCGTTGGGGCTTGAAGAATATTATGTTCCTTTGTAACATCTTCATTCTCCTCTGCATCTACCAAGGTATAAGCCATATCCTTTAAATATTCCTTAGCCATATTACAATTCGGACAGGTTTTTGTTGTAAATAGATATAGTCCATCAGTCATTCCTGACTGGCCTAAACCCATCTGACTTTCGCTGTTAATTCCGGTGCTTACAGGCATTTCCCTGAAATTCTCGACCTCATAAATACGTCTGTTCTTATACTCCTGGGACTTACCATCATTCCAGTTCTGTACCGGACGATAATAACCGGTTATGCGACTATATACCTCTGCCCTGCCACCACATTCCGGACAAGTAAAATGCTCACCCTGCAAATATCCATGGGTAGAACATACTGAATACGTCGGAGACATGGTATAGTATGGCAGCTTATAATTCTCTGCAATTGTCCTTACCAGCTTAGCTGCGGCTTGCCAATCAGGAAGCTTCTCTCCAAGGAAGGCATGAAATACTGTTCCGGATGTATATAAGGTCTGAAGCTCATCCTGTATATCTAGGGCTTCGAATACATCCTCTGTATAGCCCACAGGAAGATGGGAGCTGTTAGTGTAATAAGGAGTATCTCCAGGATTTCCAGCTGTCTTAATATCAGGGAAATGCTTTCTATCATGCTTTGCAAGACGATAGCTGGTAGATTCTGCAGGTGATGCCTCTAGGTTATATAAATCACCATACTCCTCCTGATAATCTGATAAACGTTCTCTCATATGATTAAGTACCTTTATACCAAAGTTCTTAGTATCAGTATGAGTCATATCCTCACCTAACCAGTTCGCATTCAAACCGACTTCGTTCATACCCACAAGTCCTATTGTAGAGAAATGGTTATCAAATGTACCCAGATAACGTCTCGTGTACGGATATAGACCTTCCTTCATAAGCTTGGTAATAACATCTCTTTTCACCTTCAGGGAGCGGGCAGATATGTCCATCATTCTATCTAGGCGTCTAAAGAATTCATCTTCATTTGCAGATAAATATGCAATCCTAGGTAAGTTAATTGTAACAACTCCAACAGATCCTGTGCTTTCGCCTGCTCCGAAGAAGCCTCCGCTCTTTTTCCTAAGCTCACGAAGATCGAGTCTAAGCCTGCAGCACATTGAACGAACATCACTAGGTTCCATGTCACTATTGATATAGTTTGAAAAATATGGTGTTCCATATTTTGCAGTCATCTCAAATAACATTCGATTATTCTCTGTATCTGACCAATCAAAATCCTTTGTAATAGAGTACGTAGGAATAGGATACTGAAATCCCCTACCATTGGCATCGCCTTCAATCATAATTTCGATAAAGGCCTTATTGACCATATCCATTTCTTTCTTACAATCCTTGTATTTATAGTCCATCTCCTTACCACCGACTATGCAAGGAAGCTCTGCTAAATCATCCGGTACGGTCCAGTCTAGAGTAATGTTAGAAAATGGTGCCTGTGTACCCCAACGACTAGGTGTGTTAACACCATATACGAAAGACTGTATACACTGCTTTACCTCTTTGTATGTAAGATTATCCACTCTGACAAAGGGTGCCAAATATGTATCAAATGAGGAGAAAGCCTGTGCTCCTGCCCATTCATTCTGCATAATTCCAAGGAAATTAACCATCTGATTACACAGAGTAGATAAATGGCTTGCTGGAGAAGATGTAATCTTACCTGGTATTCCGCCTAAGCCTTCCTTTATTAGCTGTTTTAATGACCATCCTGCACAGTAACCTGTTAGCATGGATAAATCATGAATATGTAAATCAGCATTACGATGAGCATTCGCAATCTCTTCATCATATATTTCAGACAGCCAATAATTAGCCGTTACTTTTCCTGAGTTATGTAAAATTAAACCACCTACTGAATATGTAACAGTAGAGTTCTCCTTGACTCTCCAATCCTCTTCCTTCACGTAGCTGTTAATTGTATCTTTGTAGTCAAGAATTGTAGATTTCATGTTACGGATTTTTTCTCTATTCTTTCGATAAAGAATATATGCCTTTGCGACATCAGTATAACCTGATTGCTCAAGTACATGCTCGACACTATCCTGAATATCTTCCACGTGAATTTTATTTTCTTTTATCTTATCCTGGAAATCTGCTGTAACCCGTAATGAAAGTAAAGAAATAATTTCATCATTATAAATCTTGTCTGTGGCCTTAAATGCTTTTGTTATAGCATCACTAATTTTGTATAGGTTGAATTCTGCAACCTGGCCGTCTCTTTTCAGAACATTAATCATCATATGTAACAGTCTCCCTTCCCTTTGTGATTTTCAGAGAATTTTGCTCATTCATCTTAATGATTTAATACTATCAGAATTAATTTGCTAAGTCAATATAAAAATACCAGATATATGAAGTTTTATCTTACCCTCCACAATATCTAGTACTAATTAGTGAAAATTACCTATAAGGTTTTTCGTAAATATGCCGACAGAATCTGTGACCAAATAATAATATCAAGTTCAATTATAATACAAGATTTTTATGCTTATAAACTCCTATAAACATCCTTAGATATATAAGCCTTGACAAAGATTCCATCCTGCCTAAATTCTTCCTCAAGAAGCTGCCCATATTTACGAATGGTTTGAATCTTGCCAGCTTCACTATAAGGAAATACATTTTCAATAAGAATCTTTTGCTCCATTAAGACCATCTCTATAAGTTCTAAAAGCTTGTCAACTCCCATACCGGTCTTCGCCGATATCTTAATTGTATGGTCCGCCTTAAAATCCTTCAAAATCTGTTCTGCGGGAGCCATGTCCTGCTTATTAAAGACAGTTATAATCGTCTTATCCTTAATACCTAAGTTAGCCAATGTATCATAAACTATATGCATCTGCTTGTATGCATCGGGATTAACAGAGTCGACAACATGTAGAATAATATCAGCATATTTAGCTTCCTCCAAGGTGCTTCTAAATGCATTGACAAGATGATGGGGAAGCTTACGAATAAAGCCTACAGTATCAGTAAATAAGACCTGCTGGCCGCTATCCATGGTATAATTTCTGGTTGTTGGATCAAGGGTAGCAAAAAGCTTATCCTCCTCAAGCACACCTGCATTTGTAAGATAGTTTATTAAAGTTGATTTACCGGCATTGGTATAGCCTACAATAGCTATAATGGGAATACTAGATCGACTTCTAAGGCTTCTAGCTGTCTCTCTGTTCTTTTCTAAGCTCTCCAGCTCTCCTTTAAGCTGGGATAAGCGCTCTCTTATATGACGACGATCCACCTCTAGCTTCTTCTCACCGGGGCCTCTGGTGCCAATTCCGCCTCCCAGTCTTGACAGGATATTACCCATACCCACAAGTCTAGTGGAGCGATATCTTAGCTGGGCCATTTCAACCTGGAGTTTACCCTCCTTAGTGACGGCACGCTTTGCGAAAATATCCATAATAAGAACGGTTCTGTCCAGAACCGCTGTCTGTAAGGCATCCTCTAGGTTCTTTAGCTGCATGGGTGATAATTCATCATCACAGACTACACCTGTGGCATCCATTTCAAAAATCATCTGCCTGACTTCCTCTACCTTGCCTTTTCCGATATAGGTTGACGGATGTATCTTCTCCCTATTTTGTATAATGGTACCTACAGTAAAGCCCCCAGCTGTATCTACTAACTCACTTAACTCCTCCAGGGATTCCTTTGTATCATCATTATCGGAAGATGCCACACCTATCAGTACAAATCTTTCCTCTTTATTCTCTAAATCATATAGCTTAGACATAGATTTCTTTCACCTTTACCACTTTCGCTAATTATTTAGTCTTGAAATTACGAAGGATTTTTCTCTCCTTGCATCATGGTCATTTGGATAAGCAGATATATAGCTTTCTATCTTAACAAGAGCATTTTCAAAATCCCCCAGCTTCTCATATACTATAATTTCATTTTTTAACAGTACCCTTATACTGTCATTATCCGCAATTCCTATTCCCGTCTCCAAATAGGGCAGGGCTTGTTCATAATCTCCCATTTTGATAAGACAGGAAGCGATTTGATTATATACCTCAGGAGCATTTATACCGCCTTCTTCAATATATTTCTCATAATAATACTTTGCTGTGGAATAGTCCTTCTTATTATTATATATTTCACCAATATAGAAATAGGCATCTATAAATCCATTGGCAAAGCTCTCGCTCAACTCAGGAAATGCCTGGTCATAAAGCTCCTGATAGAAATGAACCTTTGCAAGATTAAATTTATCGGCTTTTGTGTTCACCTCAATCTGAGCGGCTTGGCTTAATACTTCCTTAGCCTCGGTATCTCTACCCATATCTCTAAGAAGATAGTATTTTCTAAAATAATATTCATAATTATTCGCCTCTAAAGCAATCGCCTTATCATAGTCATTCAAACCCTTGTCGAATTCACCGGTTTTTTGATATGTATAGGCACGATCTGCTAATATATGTGCTTCCTCTCCAAACTGATCGATTATCTCGGTATAGGTCTCTGCCGCTTCCTTGTATGAACCTGAATACATAAGTGCTTTTCCCATATAATACAATATATCCAAATTCAAGTCCGATAATACACTGATATTAAGTGCATCTTCAAATTGCTTAATAGCTTCTCTGTAGCTTAGCATATTAAAATATGCTATTCCTTTACCTCTTAAGGCACGCTTATTATTCCCTAAGACAATCGGTATCTTTTTATCCATGATGACACGGGTAAATACTTCAATAGCTTCATCATACCGTGATAGACCAATAAGTGCCATACCATAATCTATATGATACTCTGCCCGGTTGGGGTTCTCTCCTATAGCCGATGTGAAGTATTTGGCTGCTTCTTCATAATTTCCATTGGCAAAATATTTTTTTCCGCTTCGATAATAACCGCCTGCTTCTGAACAGCCAGTCAGAACAAATATCATAATAAAAAGTAAACCCAAAAGCCCTTCAAGCTTTTTCTTATTATTCATTATGATAGCCTCCATGAATATGGTAACTTATCACCACCACTATATATTGTGTCAATTACATTATACAACACCATCCGTGATATGGCAACAATTCAGGACATGATAAAGCAAAAAAGACGCATAAGAGAGTGTAAAAACTTATATAATGTTTCACAAAAGAAAGCTACATAAAGCAAGGGTGCTCATGCGCCTATGGAAATGTATTAGAGTTTCTTATATCTATATACTTTGTGCTAGATAATCAAACAGATTTGTTTGAGTGAAACGAGTTATCTGTTTGATTATCTGCCTAGCACAGAAGAATTTGATATTAGAAACTCTTATACATTGAAATCGAAGCATGAGTGTTCTTGCTTTATACAGCTTTCGATAAATAAACATTTATTGAGTTTTTACACTCAATTTATTTTAGAATAATGAGAATGTCAGGAATATTGTAGCCATAATAGACGCTACCAATGATACAACGGTAATCTGTGTATTGATGGAAGGTCCTGCTGTATCCTTGAAAGGATCACCAACAGTATCACCTACTACTCCGGCCTTATGAGCTTCGGAATTCTTACCACCGTGATTCCCGGCTTCAATGTATTTCTTGGTATTATCCCATAAGCCACCTGCATTGGACATAAATAATGCAAATATCAGACCGCTTACGATATTACCTGTTATAAAGCCACCTACTGCTTGAACACCGCCTACAAATCCAACAATCAATGTTGACACTATAGCCACTAGACCTGCAGGAATTAATTCCTTAAGAGCTCCGTCGGTTGCAATCTCAATACATTTATCATATTCAGGCTTAACTCCGGGTTTTCCTTCCTTTAAGCCTACTATTTCTCTGAACTGACGATGAATTTCAGATATCATGCGCTGTGCGTTACGATCTACACCAAGCATTAGCATTGCAGAGAATACTGGAGGAATTGCTGCACCAACCAATAATCCAAAGAATACTATGGGATCAGTCACGTCAAAGCCTGTTATCTTTTCGATAGTTTTTCCAAAGGCATCTACACCACCCATAAGATCAACTGCGTCATTCACCTCAGTAATAAAGGCTCCAAGCAAGGCTATAACTGTAAGTCCCGCAGCACCAATGGAAAAGCCCTTGGTAACCGCCTTAACAGTATTGCCTGCGCTATCTAAGGAGTCAGTAATTTCTAATGCCTTATCTCCCAAGTCACCCATTTCAACAAGACCACGGGCATTATCAACAATTGGACCATAAGCATCATTAGAGATAATCATTCCTACTATAGAGAGCATACCTACAGCTGCCATGGAAATACCGAACATACCATAGGCTACTTCATTGCCACCTGCTCCAAGAGGAGCAACAATTTTATATGCTGCAAGTGCAGATATACCGATACCTACCATTGCAGGAAGTGTACTTAAGAGACCATAGGATACACCAGAGGTAATGGTAAATGCCGGACCAGATTCACAGGCTTTTGCCACCATATGAACCGGCTTCTTATTATCATTAGTAAAATAATCACTTGCGATACCTATTACTGTTCCAACAGCTAAACCTACAGCACTAGCACCCCATATGCGCCAATTAAAATCAAATGCATAGGTAGCGACAGCTGTTAAAACAGCATATATAGCAGTAGTTACATAAGTATTCATATTAAGGGCTCTGGTAGGATCTCCGCCTTCCTTCATGTTAGCAGTAAATACACCGATAATTGAAGCAAGTAATCCAATACCAGCATAGCATAGAACCATGGCCATATTCTTCTCAGCATTAGCCAAGGAAGCTGCCATTACAAGAGCTGCTGCCATAGATGCTACATTGGAGTCAAAAAGGTCAGCACCCATACCTGCTACGTCACCAACGTTATCACCAACGTTATCAGCGATAACTGCAGGGTTCCTGGGGTCATCCTCAGGAATACCCAACTCAACCTTACCAGCCAAGTCAGCGCTTACATCTGCTGTTTTTGTAAAGATTCCGCCACCTGCCTTAGCAAATAAGGCTAATGAGCTGGCACCAAACGAAAATCCTAATAAAGCAGAGGTATTGCCTGTTATCATAAGAACTAATGTTACACCGAGTAAGCTGGATCCAACAACCGCCATACCCATAACAGCACCACCACGGTAGCCTGCCATAAAGGATGGTTTAATTCCTTTGGTTGCTGCTTCTGCAGATTTCACATTAGCGATTGTAGCAATACTAATACCGATTTTACCGGCAATTGCTGAAAATACCGTACCAAATATGTACGATACAGCCATTGTAATATTAGCTAGAATATCACCCTTCCAAATCGGTGAGGGTAGAAATACAAGAATAAGTAGCGCTACCGCAATAGTGAACTTTGTTAATACCTTGTATTCCTTGGCTAGGAATGTGTTAGCACCATTCTTAATTAATTGTCCTACCTCTGCTACTTTTTTGTTAGATGAGGGCCTTGATGCAACCCAACGATATAGCCACACAGCTACTCCAAATGCTAAGATCGAGATAATAATAGATGCTACATGAAAAAGCGTTAAATCAAATCCCATTTCTCCCATTTCGATCATCTCCCTATATAAAATTTGACTATTTAGCCACATTTTTTATGGTATCATGTTTGAAGCTTTAGTGCAAGTAGAAAGTATATTGCGCATTATTTTAGTAAATGTTCACAAGACCTATTGGCATTATAGACAAAATACAGTTCTCTACCTAGATTTCTTTATATGCTTTTATAGAGGTTTAATCTTATAAAATCATGAAACTGTATGCTTTAATAAGCACGCAATAACCATATAATGCAATTTATATAAAAAGTTTCCTTGCCTACAAAAACTTATCAAACATGATTGACACAAGCAATCTTTATGAGCTACAATTAAAACGATTTTATTTATGTAGATCGACTAAGGAGGACTTACGTTATGGAATTTTTATATGAAGGGTTATTGGCCATTACCTGGCAGCAATGGATAATGTACGCTGTCGGTGTTCTACTTATTTACTTGGCTATTGCAAAGGGTTTTGAACCTTCACTCTTGCTACCGATGGGCTTTGGTGCAATATTGGTTAACATACCTTTTTCAGGTGTACTTACTCAGGAGCTCCCGGGATTAAGCGAAAAAGCAACCGGAGTTATTGAATGGTTGTTTGATGTAGGTATTGATGCTTCGGAGGCTCTGCCTATTCTTCTATTTATAGGTATAGGCGCGATGATAGATTTCGGACCCCTATTATCTAACCCAAAGATGTTCTTATTTGGTGCAGCTGCGCAGTTTGGCATCTTTGTTACCATAGTTTTAGCTGTTGTATTAGGATTTAATATCAACGATGCTGCTTCTATTGGAATTATCGGTGCAGCAGACGGTCCCACCTCTATATTGGTTGCAAAGATTCTAAAATCTGAGTATATGGGTGCTATTGCCGTAGCCGCCTATTCCTATATGGCATTGGTGCCTCTAGTACAACCTTTTGCCATTAAATTAGTTACAACAAAAAAAGAACGCTTAATTCGTATGGAATATAATCCACAATCAGTTACAAAAACCACTCGTATATTATTTCCTATTATAGTTACCTTTGTGGCAGGGCTTGTAGCTCCCACCTCTGTGGCCTTAGTAGGCTTTTTGATGTTTGGTAACCTAATCCGTGAATGTGGTGTACTAAATGCTCTTTCTGAGACTGCACAAACCACTCTTGCAAATCTGATAACATTATTATTGGGTATTACGATTTCTTTCTCTATGCAGGCTGACCAATTTGTTAACTGGCGAACCTTAATGATTATGGGCTTGGGCTTGATTGCCTTTGTATTTGATACTATTGGTGGCGTTCTCTTTGCTAAGTTCCTTAACTTATTCATTAAAAAGGGCAAAAAAATCAACCCCATGGTTGGAGCCGCAGGCATCTCTGCCTTCCCCATGTCAGCTAGGGTTGTTCAGAAAATGGGCTTAAAAGAAGATCCATCCAATCATCTTTTAATGCATGCCATTAGCGCTAATGTATCCGGACAGATTGCCTCCGTTGTGGCAGGCGGTGCAATTATTAAAATTGTCAGCGATATACTATCGAATATGCCCTAAGAATGGAGTCGGGTTGAAATTAAGCACTAGCAGAAATGGAGGTTATTATGAATCAGAATATTATATATGCTTTAGAAATAATGGGTAAGGGAATGGGTAGTATCTTTGCAGTTATTTTATTACTTACCTTTATAGTTATATTGATGGGTAAATTTTCAGACCATAGAAATAAAAATAATAACCAGGATGAGGCATAAGGTTATTTATAAAATATTATAATAGATACTATAGAAAACAGAGATAAAACTCAAGAAAAACCATCTTGATTTTTATCTCTGTTTTTACTATATATTAAGATATAACAAATGGAGCACCCCATTTTTATAAGGACATATTTCTAAATGTATTTTCAAGACATAATGAGCCATAGCCAAGCGTTCGATTCGGGTAAACAGCTTCAATTCTCAGGGGTCTTGCTCCGTTTATAAGATTAGCTTTCAGCTTCTCTCCGTACATATATGGATCATTTCCTTGTACTATTCCCCATTCCATTAAGAGCGCAGCGCTTCCGGTCACAAAGGGGGTAGCCATGGAGGTCCCGGAACGACGTGTATAGCCACCTCCAGGAGAACAGGAGTTGATATTCACACCTGGAGCAACTAGTTCCGGCTTAATCCGAAGATCTCTGGTAAAGCCTCTTCCCGAAAAGGGGGCATAGCTACCAGTAAAAGCATTATAGGCTCCGACAGTTATGGCTCTATAAGCAGTAGAGGGAATTGTAAGTGTGGTAAATTCAGATGAGATAGGAAATCTGCTAGCAGGATTTTTTGCTCCCCCCGACGGTAGCCACATATCATAATTTCCCACTACAATTCTTCTCGGAACCAACTCAATCCTCCATACTCCTGAATTTATATAGTTTCCTGTTGGAATCAGTTCAATATATATCTCCTGTTGCGCATTATAAGGCGTTGGTTCTCCATAATAAAGCAAAATCTCTGTCTGAGCTACTTGGAATTGCTGGGTCCCTAGTATTGTTGGAATTGGTCCGATCCTTACTCCATTAGGTGCAATAATTGTTATATCAAAATGGTCATAATAATTCTTCCATATCTGAATGTTCAATGAAAATTCAAACTCACTGACTGTAAAATTAACAATTTCTATAGTCCCTACCTGAAGAATTCCCGCTGCATGGTTTCCCTCTGCCCCTTCGTTTCCTGTTCCGATAGCGATACTACTTCTACCCATATTAGCTACATCATCGATAAAGCTTTCCAAAATAGATCTTCCAGTATGGGACCCATAATTATTTCCAAAGCTTATATTGACCGCAAGAGGCTTCCCCAAGGATATGGAATAACGCATGACAAATTCCAAGGCCTCCATAAGCTGCGTTGTTCTCGGAAAAGAGCCACTTATAGATTCGCCAAGCTTAACAACCAGTAATTCACTCAAGGAAGCCACCCCCCTATATAAACCGTTACTGGCTCTCCCGTTACCTGCTGCTATTCCTGCCACATGGGTACCGTGCCCACTAAGGTCGGTGCTTGGAACTATGTCCAGTCGCTGAGGCATAGGCGTCTGTAATGCCTCATTAATCTGCTCCTTGGTATATAGGGTACCGATCTGAAATCCCTCGGGTGGAGCTCCGGGAATCGTCTGATCCCAAAGGGCTTCAATTCTGCTAGTACCATCCTCATTTCGAAAATCCGGATGGGAATAATCAATCCCTGAATCGATGATTGCTATTAGTACTCCCTCACCAAACAAACTGTAAGGCTGCATTTGGATAGGATTAATACAGGATGCCATTCTACCTTCATTTACTTCAAAAAATAACTTTTTAGGCTTTTCTATAAATTCTATCTCCTCATAATTAACCAGACTATCTATCAAATCCTCAGATATCGTAATAATTGCATATCCATTAGATAGCTCCACAACGCCAATATTTAGTTCCTCTACTAGCCGCTCAAGGCTACCGCTAAATTTAACAATTAATTCCCAAGTATTTGTCTCAGGCTCAAACCCAACATCTAGGTCCAATGTTCTTTCCCTGACTTCATTAGGTACATTCAATGCGAGATTTAATTGATTATCAACTTTACCACTATCCATCCCAATCCTCCTCGGAGGATTTATCCTCCCTCAATAAATTATAGATTTTCAGTTACTCTATTATATGCTATACCTTATTTCCATATATTGATTGTGGAATTATTCTTTAAAAATGTTACAATAAATGTAGATTTATGTAATATATTAAAAGACGGAGGGATTTAATGAGAAAGGTAATGATTCCTGTAATGGCTGTCTTAATTCTTATACTAATTACAGCAGGAATTTATAGTATTAACACACATAAACATGAGCTGTCATATCCTTCTTTTTTAGAGGCAGTCGAAGAAGGAAGGGTAGCAGAGGTCATAATAAATGAAGAAGGTAACACCTTTGATGCATATCTATCAGATAATACAGATAGAAAATATACGGTTCCAAACCCCAAATTTGAAGGCTTTACAGAATTTCTCCTAGTAAATAACATAGTTGTATCCTATAAGAATAAAAGCTTTTCCAATATAGCTGGGGTTATTGTCCTAGCAGCTATTGCAATTGGAATTATATATTATACCCGTGGTGGAGGCTCTGCAAAAAGCCTGATAAAGGATGCAAACAAGAAGGATGAGAGCGCTAGAATTACCTTGGATTCGGTTGCTGGTAATATTGAAGCAAAATCCATGGTTGAGGATATTATAGGCTTTATTAAGAACCCCACACAGTACACAGATGTAGGTGCCCGTATGCCTAAAGGGCTCCTATTTTATGGTCCTCCCGGGACGGGTAAGACCTTGATGGCAAAGGCGATTGCCGGAGAGGCTGATGTTCCCTTCTATGCCATGAGTGGCTCGGATTTCGTACAAATGTATGTGGGCGTGGGAGCAAGTCGTATCAGAAGCCTTTTTAACAAGGCAAAGAAGCATGATAAGGCAGTTATATTTATAGATGAAATAGATGCAATCGGTAAGAAAAGAGCTCGCAACAGCTCTGCCAGTAACGATGAAAGAGACCAGACCCTAAATGCACTTCTTACGGAAATGTCGGGCTTTCACGATAATCAGGGTATAGTTGTAATTGGAGCTACCAACCGAATGGATACCCTGGATGAAGCCTTGCTTCGTCCCGGACGATTCGACAGACAAATTGAGATTGGACTTCCGGATGTGAATTCCAGAGAGAAAATACTAAGACTTCATTCAAAGCATAAGCCCCTATCCGATGACGTTGACCTAAGGGCCTTGGCTAAATCCACCGTAGGCTTCTCAGGAGCCATGCTGGAAAATCTTTTAAATGAGGCTGCCATAACTGCTGCCAACGACCACAAATCACTTATTAATCAAAAGCATATAGACAGAGCCTTCTATACGGTTCTAGCAGGAGCACCAAAGACTGATTTAAGCTATATATCCACCCGTGAAAGGGGAATAACCGCCTACCATGAAGCAGGCCATGCTCTTGTAACCAAGCTTCTACTTCCAGAGAATTACATCTCCAAGGTTACTATAATTCCAAGTGTCAGAGGCGCCGGTGGCTTTAATCTTTGTATTCCCAAGGACACCATGTATCAAACCCAAAGACAAATCCTTGGAAGCATTAAGATACTTTTAGCCGGAAGGGCCGCTGAGGAATTAATCTTTGGCCCCCATGAGATAACAACAGGAGCAAGCAATGATATACAAAAAGCCTCTTCTCTTATCGTAGATTATACCAATAAATACGGCATGGATCCTGAGATGGGTTTATTCAGCACACAGATATTCCAGGAGGGAATCGATAGTGAGCTTATAGAAAAATGCAGAACCATGATAAATAATCTCTACCAAGAAACCAAAGTACTATTAAATAATAATATATCAGCCTTAGAAAATATAGCAAAGGAACTTTTAATGAAGGAATCTCTTAGCGGTGAAGAAATCGACCAACTAGTAGCCTAATCTCAAAGTCTATATAGGGCTGTTGCGAAATGTATATACGAGGGTGCACTTATGTCCCCATAATGCACATTTAGGAGAACTGATACCATGATATGTATAGTCGTTACGGACGATAAGTCCGTATAAGACATATATATCGTGGTATCTGTACTCCTAATTAGTGTGTGAGGGGATATAAGTGCACTCGAGCTACATTTCGCAACAGCCCCTCTTTTACATCAACGCCTTAGATATCTTACACACCCTCCGATCATAGGTGAAGAGTCCGTTCACTTCATCCTCAATATCGGATAGCTGTGTGTAAACTACAGCAGACACACCCTCTTCTTTTAGCTTCATAATATTCTCCTGATAGAGTTTTTGTAAGGCGGCTTCTAGATCATCTGAATTCATATATATCCTATAGCCATATAGCATAGGTGAATAAGAATGCTCTGCTATATAGCAGGCATATCCTCCAAATTCAGATAATATGACAGCACGGCCTCTCCTATCGGGGGAATATTTTAATAGGTGAAAATAATTATGTACACTTTTAAAGTCTCCTCCCTTTTGATCATACCAGCCACTAGCCTCATCGATCAACCTGGTATCATCAAGCGAGCGTATCAAGGATGTTATCTTCTTAGCATCGAATTGGCCCCATCCTTCATTAAATGGAACCCAGACTATTATTGAAGGATGATTATATAGAGCTCTTACTGTCTCCTCACATTCATTTGTCCATTCTTTTCTTCCCTCTGCATTACTTCTTCCAAATAGGAAATGCCATCTATCACTAATCCGTCCTGCTATACCAGGAAACAATGTAGGAAGATAACCCACCAGGAGCTTATTATATCTTCCTCCCCCATTGACCATATCTTGCCATACAAGCATACCAATCCTATCACAGTGGTAATACCATCTCTGTGGTTCAATTTTAATATGTTTTCTTAGCATATTAAATCCAAGAGCCTTGGCCTGCTCTATATCAAATATCATGGCCTCATCACTTGGCGGTGTATATAGGCCATCTGACCAATATCCTTGATCCAATAGTCCATTTTGAAAATATTCTTCATCGTTTAGATAGATTCTTTTTATCCCCTTCTCATCCTGCTTTATTTCAACACTTCTCATAGCAAAATAACTTTGAACGACATCATCACCGCTTGAAATAACCATGTCATATAGATATGGATTCTCAGGTCTCCAATATGTAAAGCTTCTAATGGGAATATCCATAGTATGATTTTTAGATATAAATGAATGGATCTTTGTTCCATGATCATATATATCAACTCTAAATATATTTCTATTGTTCTTTTGCCTCCCCTGTAAGGATGTATCCTTCTTATTAGCATGGACTGGGGATTGATTTAAATTGACAGTTAATCTTACCATGCTCTTTTTTACTAATGGTGTAATGTTTAGGGAAGCTATATATATATCAGGCACCCATTCCATCCATACGGTTTGCCATATTCCGCTTTGTGCGGTGTAGAACATTCCGCCTCTTTTTAGTTTCTGCTTACCTCTGCTATGATATGAGCTATCAGAAGCATCCTTTACCTTAACCGTAAGAAGATTTCCACCCTCTATTACATAATCTGTTATATCCGCTGAAAAGGGAAGATATCCACCAATATGACGTGTTACTCTATTATTATTAATTAATAGCTCACAGGTCTGGTCTACTGCCCCAAAATGAAGAATTAAGCGTTTCCCGGGGTATATTCTTTCAATAATTAAGGGTCTCTCATACCATAAGAGTTCTTCGGGACGAAGCTGTCTGTTTACTCCTGACAGGATGCTTTCTGGTGAAAATGGAACTAAAATTTTTCCTTCATATTGAGCAGGCTTTAAAGCTACTGATTCTTTTGTAATATTATAATTCCAATAACCGTTTAGAATCGTATAATTGCTTCTCCTTAACTGAGGTCTAGGATATTCCGATAAGACCTTGTCCGGATTTATATTCTCTCCCCACTCGGTATATAATTGATTGTATTTTATATCCTTATTCTTAAATAATAACGTTCGAATAGCATCCTTAATCTTCAATGACTCTACACCCCATTCCTTTTATACTTAGTTTACTAAATCATTTTTAATGTCGCAAGCTGTTTGTCCATGTTATTGAAATATATGTTTTGCATTTTAATAATATTCAGACATGTTTGGCGACAAGAATATAAGATAATGCATTTTAAAAAACTGTATTTTAGTATACACTGGTAGAATACAAGACAATAATAGCAATATGTTGTTAAGATACGTAAGAAAGGAAGTTGTTAATGAGTTTTCCAAAGAATTTTATCTGGGGTGCGGCATCCGCATCCTATCAAATTGAAGGTGCAATTTATGAAGACGGGAGAAGTCCTTCTGTCTGGGATACATTTTCTCACACTCAGGGTAAAACAAAGAATGGAGATAATGGAGACATTGCCTGCGATCATTACCATAGGTTTCGCGAGGATATAGCTTTGATGAAGGAAATGGGATTAAAGTCTTACCGCTTCTCTATCAGCTGGTCTAGAATTCTTCCTGAAGGAACCGGTAATATAAATAATGCCGGTCTTAAGTTTTATAGCGACTTGGTGGACGAACTTCTTAAGGCTGAAATTGAGCCCTTTATAACCCTCTTTCATTGGGATTTGCCTCAGGCATTATATGATAGAGGCGGATGGCGTAACAGAGAAATTGCCGATTGGTTTTCAGAATATACAAGGGTTGTCGTAGAAGCACTTTCCGACAGAGTAAGCTATTGGATGACCTTAAATGAGCCTTTGTGTCATATACTTTTAGGTCATTACGAGGGAACCCATGCTCCTGGTGAAAAGATGTCCACTCCTGAAGTCTTTAAGCTACTACACAACATGAACCTGGCCCACGGTAAGGCAGTAAAGACTATACGAAAATATGCTAAGAAAAAAAGTATTATAGGCTTTGTACCTAATCCAAGTACAGGAATTCCGGCTTCTGAAAAACCGGAGGATATTGATGCTGCAAGGACTTTTACCTTAAGCGGTACCTCTAGGGGCATCTATTCCAATGGTTGGTGGCTAGATCCAATACTTCTTGGAGAATATCCCAAGGACGGAATTAAAGCCATGGGGAAAAATTTTCCCGCTCATATTATAAAGGACGGGGATATGGAGCTTATTAGCCAGAAGCTAGATTTTCTCGGAATCAATCTTTATACAGGGGCTATTGTTGAACATGATGATATTAATGGCTTCAAGGTATGCCCTCCCAAGAACGGATATGCGCAAAATGCTCTTAAATGGCATGTGGTACCACAGACTCTTTATTATTCGCCAAAGTTTCTTTATGAGAAATACAAGCTGCCAATCATTATTGCCGAAAACGGCTTAACACTTTCGGATTGGGTCAGTCTAGATGGCAAGGTCCACGATCCCAATCGTATAGATTTTATGCATCGTTACCTTAAGGAGCTTAAAAGAGCCTCCGAGGAAGGCGTCGACATAAGAGGATATTTCGCATGGTCAATATTGGACAACTTTGAATGGGCTGAAGGCTATAACGAAAGATTTGGTCTTATCTATGTTGATTATAACACTTTACAGCGCATTCCAAAGGACTCCTATTATTGGTATGCCAACACCATTTTACACAATGGAGACAATCTATAATTAGTTGAAAATTCACTTATTTCTATTGTATTTCCTTGATATTAATGATATCATTAGTAATAATAAGTCATTTGTGGTTGTATTTGGGTGTATTATGACTATTTTTTGTGATTATTATTTTAGAATATATACGAAAATAGGAGGTAGATCATGTCTGAACGGTCAGCAGGGAAGAGCAAAGAGCGTAATTACGCAAGAATTTTTATTTTTTCAACAATGATAGCTATACTAGTTCTATTAGCTGCCTTAATTGTTTTAAATTTATCAGTTAGTACGGTGGCTGATTCTGTATTTAATGTCTTATTTATAGTCTTGTTTGCCTTAGCTGCTTTTTTACTAATTTCATTAATTAATTTTTTTAGGGCAATACACCATATAGACGAAAATGCGGAGCATTTATCCCAGGGTAAGCTTAATATCAGTGATATTATGGTAGACAAGACCAGAGGATTAGAATCTTTGACAGTAGCTGTAAATGACCTGAAAAGAAATCTCCTAAATTTTATTGAATCAACCAAAATAAATGTTATTGTTCTTTCAGATGCTGTTGATAATATTACTAAGAGTTTGGATATGAGCTATAAGGGTAATGAGCATATTGCAAGCAATATGGCTGCTGTAGCCGAGAAAGCACAGCAACAGCTTAAAATAGTTAAGGAAACCTTAGATGGTATCGAAGAGGTTGCTAACAGAGCTAATAATATCACAACTACATTGGCAAAGATTGAAGAATTTGTAGAGAATACTGTTAAAGTAACCGAAGAGGGCTCTGAACATGTAGATAAATATAACGAGCAGATGGACGTTATCTCCACGAATTTATCTGATACGGCCGCATTTATAGAAGCTCTTAACACTCATCTTAAGGAAATTGACCAGGTTAATGGCTTGATTATAAATATTACAGAGCAATTAAAGCTCCTTTCATTGAACTCAGCTGTTGAAGCAGCCCGTGCGGGTGAAGCAGGACGAGGCTTCGTAGTAGTAGCTCAAGAAATGAACAAATTATCCTCGGCAACCAGAGATAGTATTGGCCAGATTAATAGACTTTTGAACAACATACTTAATTCTAATGCTAAGGTAAGCGAAAGTATTTCTAGCTGTGTTGAGAGCTTTGATATCAGTAAAGATATATTTAACTCAGTAAAGGATACCTTCTATACCATCAATAAGAATACATACATATTAAGCGACGACATGAAGAAGGTTTACGAAGAATCCCGTCTGATTAATGAGAACACCAAGGGCATCAGTGTTCAGGGTCAGACCTTACATGATGCTTCTAATGAGATTTCATCTATCACTCAGGATGTAGCCGCTGTTACAGAGGAAGAGCTAGCTGAAAACGAAGAGATAAATAATCAGGCATTATCATTACAGAATATGCTATCCGGTATTGAGAATCTGTTAATGAGATATAGAACCTCCGTTGTACCAGTTGAACAGACCAGTACTAAGAGATTAAAAATCGCCTTGTTCAGCCCATTAGATCATCCTTTCTGGGAAGGTGTAAGACAGGGTGCATTATATGCTCAGACTGAATTAAAGGCTAAAAATGTAGATGTTGATTATCTTGGATATACCAAGGATTTCAGTAAGCTTAATATTGACCTAAAGGAAAGAATTGAGAATAACTATGACGGACTAATTCTTCCTGGCTTCTTAGGCGGAATCGACGAAGACATTAATATTGCTATGAGAAAGAGTATCGCTGTTATGTCATTTAACTGTGATTACAACGAAGGAGTCGATAGAATATCTTATTTTGGCCCTGACATTCCTGCTCAAGGTAGATTAGCCGGAGAGGTTATTTCAAAGGCCTTAGATAACGAAGGAGAGATAGCTATTATCCGTGGACCACTTGAAACCTCCATCAACAGAGTTCGTAGGGATGCAATATATGATGTTATAATAAAGAAGAAAAAGATGAAGATAGCTGCTGAGATAGAAGCTGAAGCCGATAACACCCGTGTATATAAGAATACCAAGGAAGCTCTCAACAAGTTCCCTAATCTAAGAGGTATAGTCATTCTTACAGGTGGTATCATAGGTGCTGCAAGAGCCGTTGAAGAAATGAATCTTGTTGGAAAAGTCCAAATAGTTTGCTTCGACTATGATGATGATGTTCTAAAGCTTATCAAAAAAGGCGTTATATATGCTGCCATCGGTCAGGATCCTTTTGGACAGGGTCACGATCCAATCATCTCAATGTACAACTACTTAGTTACCGGTGAAAGACCGGATACAATTACATATACACGTACAGAGCTATTAGATAAAAGAAGTGTAGCTGACTAAAGGCTC
>JAAYJU010000164.1 GCA_012522735.1 Clostridiales bacterium
AGCCTCAGATGGAGCAAAGCTATGACTCCTTGATTAACCGCATTAGAATATTAGAGGATAAGCTTGAAAAGGGCATAGTGGTAAAATCGTCAGACAATAGGAAAAGTAAACCCTCAGAGGATGAGCCCGAGCCGATTAAAAAGCAGGAGATATTACCGGAGGCGCTACCAGAGGATCTGAAAAAAGTAGCCAGCATCTGGAACAATATTATAGCGCAGATTACAAAGAAGGCCCCTGCGCTGGGCACCATACTAAGTAGTGCCACCTTAAGCATAGACGATAATAAGGGACTTATGATAGTGGTAGCTAATGATTTTGATAAGGACATGTTAGATAGTGAGAAGCATAGAAAGCTTATAGATGAAACTATTTCAAAAATGCTTCAAAAATCAGTACAGATTAATGTAAGGTGTATTGATAAGGATAAGGAAAATATGAAGGATGTATTTGACCTTACAAAGATAATTAAGGTACCAATTCAATATGAATAATAAAACATTTATAAATGATAGATGAGTGCAAGGTTTCATACTATAATATAAAGGAAGACACTCTAGAGAATGAAAGGAGCTAATCAGTATGGCAAGAAAAGGTGGATTTCCCGGTGGAGGAATACCCGGAAATATGAATAATCTAATGAAACAGGCACAGCGTATGCAAAAGCAGATGGAGGAAAAGACCAAGGAGCTTGAGGAAAAGACCTGGGAGGCCAGTGCAGGCGGTGGTGCGGTGACAGTTACCGTTACAGGAAAGAAAGAGGTTGCATCCGTTAAGATTGCGCAGGAAGTGGTTGATCCGGATGATGTTGAGATGCTAGAGGACCTTATCGTGGCGGCTACCAACGAAGCACTGCGATTAATGGAGGAAGAAAGCTCACAGGTGATGGGCGACATTACAGGTGGATTAGGTGGATTGGGAGGTTTCCCCTTCTAATGGATTACTATAGCAGTCAGATAAGCAAGTTAATAGAGGAGCTATCAAGGCTTCCGGGCATAGGTGCAAAGACCGCCCAGAGGCTTGCTTTTCATATCATTAATATGCCGGAGGACCAGGTGGGTGTATTATCTAACTCCATCATAGAGGCTAAGAAGAATGTCCGCTATTGTAAGGACTGTCTTACACTTACAGATAAGGAGCTATGTCCCATCTGCTCATCTCCCAGAAGAGATAAGAGGCAGATAATGGTCGTAGAAAACCCCAGAGATCTTGCAGCATATGAAAAGACAGGAAAATACGATGGTGTATACCATGTCCTTCACGGTGCCATATCACCCATGCTTGGAATTGGCCCTGGAGACATAAAGCTAAAGGAGCTTATGACACGGCTTCAGCAGGATGTGGATGAGGTCATCATAGCTACAAACTCAAGCCTTGAGGGCGAGGCCACAGCCATGTATCTTAGCAAGCTGATTAAGCCCGCAGGTATTAAGGTTAGCCGAATAGCCAGTGGAATCCCTGTAGGCGGTGACCTTGAATATATCGATGAGGTAACTCTTCTTCGAGCATTTGAGGGCAGGGTAGAGCTATAAATAAATAGTTTTCAGTTCGATGCTAATGACTCCTATAGGAAAAACAATTTTATTCCTGTAGGAGTTTTTATGATAAGTAAAGGGGATATTTTATGGCTACAAGCTTAGCAGTAATATTAATATTAGGATTGCCGGCAAAAAGGATATTTGAAAAGTTAAGATTACCTGGTTTGTTAGGACTGTTAATATTAGGTGTTCTAATAGGTCCTTATGGTTTTAATTTACTTCAGGAAGACCTGCTCCAAACATCATCAGATTTAAGAGGCATTGCTTTGATTGTTATTTTATTAAGAGCAGGACTTGGGCTTAACAAAAATGATTTGAAGAATGTTGGAATTCCTGCATTAAAGATGAGCTGTATTCCTGGATTAATAGAGGGATTATTTATTGCCTTTGCTTCAGTATATTTTCTAGGATTTACATTTGCCCAGGGAGGAATATTAGGGTTTATTATCGCCGCCGTTTCCCCTGCTGTTGTTGTGCCATCTATGCTTAGGTTAATGGAAAATAACATTGGTACAAAAAAGGGAATACCAACCTTGATATTGGCGGGTGCATCTATTGATGATGTCTTTGCTATTACTGTTTTTAGTGTATTTTTAGGTTTATATAGTGGTTCCAATAAGAATATCGGAATACAGTTATTAAATATACCAATTTCAATATTATTAGGTATTTTGGCTGGAGTGATTTTAGGATTTATAATGATTAAAATTTTTAAAAGATATCACCTCCGTGATACACAGAAGGTGTTATTAATACTAGGGGTTTCCATATTACTTAACCAGCTAGAAAATGTATTGAAGACAAAATTGCAGATTGCATCCCTTTTAGGAGTGATGACTATCGGTTTGGTTTTAATTGAAAAACTACCTAATGTAGGTGAGAGATTATCTAATAAATTCAATAAAATATGGGTTTTTGCTGAAATATTACTATTTGTATTAGTAGGAGCTCAAGTAGATATAAATGTAGCCATAAAAGCAGGTGGGATTGGAATTATAATTATATTTATAGGCTTAGTAGGACGAAGTATAGGGGTAATTATCTCTTTAGCAGGTACAAGCTATAATTGGAAGGAAAGGCTGTTTTGTGTTATTGCTTATATTCCAAAGGCAACAGTACAGGCGGCAATGGGTGCAGTGCCCCT
>JAAYJU010000025.1 GCA_012522735.1 Clostridiales bacterium
AATATCTGATTACTTTTTCCATGATGCGAACTCTTTGCTCGATTTCATCAGGAACATTGGAATCAGCTTCGAATTGGATGAAATAGTAGTAGCCTTCATTCATTTTCTGAATTTCATAGGCTAATCTCTTTTTGCCCCAGTCATCCACGTTGGATACTGTGCCACCGAATCTGGTAATAAGCTCTTTTACAGCCTCTAGGGTTGTAGCTCTTTCTTCATCCTCGATTTTTGCATTAACAACTAAGGCTAATTCATATTGATTCATAGTTGCCTTGCACCTCCTTTTGGTCTCTGGCCCTTTTCTAATCCTAAAGTAGCTTTAGCATTTAAAGAGCAAGGAATTTAGTATAACATATCACAAGTAAATATATTAACATAGGTTTACAAATAAAACAACCCGTTTTTTTGCCGATAATAATGTACTTTTATAGGCAAAATGCCAGATTTTCACTATTCATATAGTCTTTTGTAATCTCTTAACCTCTTTTGAAGCAGGGTAAGGATATCCTCAGGCTCCATATCCTTTGCTAGCTCAGTATGTATTTGAATAGCAGGCTGCTTTAAGTAGAGATTCCTTTTGGCCAGCTTCCATGTTGGATGAGCAAGCTTGGATATAAACTCCTTTCTATTTTCAAGGATAATTCCTATGGTTTCAGTCTTATAATGTCGTATTATCACAAATTCTTTAATATCCTTATAGGATATAAATCCAAAGCCAGCTCCTATGGAGGAGCAGTCATTTATTCCGTCCATGGAAATAATCAATAATTTCTTTTCTTTTAAGGCCTGCGAAATTGCTGCTACGAAGCCTATAGCAAATACAATAGCTGCTAATATTCCCATAGTAAAATATAGCTTATTCCCCTTCATATAACCATATATAAATATTGCTATGGAGGCTACTAGCATAAAGAAATTTGCCAGTGTCATGGCAAATGCTCTGTGATTAGTCTCTTCGATAATAATATCTCCCATTTATTTCTCTCCCCTATCCTAAAAACTAATAAAGTCTTTTAATTATTGTCATTGTAAATGTTTTACTAGGTTTTTTCAAGTCTAACAAATAAATAAATATGAACATGTTTACATTATTATTATCCATTGATATTATGCTTAGGATTGATTAAAATAAGACTATCATAATAAGAGCCCGAAAGGAGTAGGAGCATGATGAATAAGCTTAAACTATCCGTATCCCAGGATGACAGGATAACCTTCAATAATAATGCTATGTTTTGTATTGGAACAGGCCGCATGGGTTTGGCATTGCAAAAAGCCTATCATGATCAGCTTAAGTATGTACAAAATGAACTTGGATTCTCATATATACGTGGGCATGGTTTATTTTCTGATGACATGGCGATTTATCAAGCGTATCAAGAAAATGGTGAGGAGAAGGTTGAATATAACTTTACATATCTCGATATGGTCATGGATGATTATATGTCCTTGGGAATAAAACCATTTTTGGAGCTTGGCTTTATGCCCCGAAAGCTTGCCTCTGGTGAACAGACCGTATTCTATTGGAAGGGCAATGTCACTCCTCCTAAGAATTATAATGAATGGGCAAATCTTATTAAGGCAACACTTCTTCATCTGATAGACCGTTATGGCAGGGATGAGGTCCTTACCTGGCCTATCGAGGTCTGGAATGAACCTAATCTGCCTGGTTTTTGGAAGGCTGCAGATATGTCCGAATATTTTAGGCTATATGAGTGCTCTGCAAATGCAGTAAAGAAAGCCGATCCAGGATTTAGAGTAGGCGGGCCCGCGATTTGCGGTGTGGATGATGTAAGGTGGCTTAAAGAGTTCTTAACCTTCTGTGATGACAATCAGGTACCAATAGATTTTGTTACAAGGCATGCATATGCAACTGAGCTTCCCGAACGTATCGGCCACTACGATTATCAAAAGCTAAGAGCTCCGGAAATTTTTCTTGATGAGCTGAAGGTTAGTCGTGATATTATAGATAGCTTCCCAAGATTTAAGGGTATGGAGATGCATATCACAGAATTTAACACCTCTTACACTCCAAAGAACCCTATCCATGATACTAATCTTAATGCCGCCTATACGGCCAGGCTCTTAAGTGAAATGGGTGATACCTGTGCCTCATATTCCTATTGGACATTTGGTGATATATTCGAAGAACAGGGCGTGGCATTTACTCCCTTCTCAGGTTGCTTTGGCTTGCTTGCTAATGGCATGATACCAAAGCCCACCTTCTGGACCTTTGAATTCTTTAACAGGTTAAAAGGTGAGGGAATAGCCCGCAACGACAACATGATCCTTACTAAGGGAGAAGATAAATCATATCACGGTGTCGCATGGAATCCCGTTGAAGACATCCATGAGGAAAATACTATAGAAATTAGCCTGTCACTTCCTGCAAGTGAGAAAGAGTATGTAATTATCACCCGCTTGGTGGATGAGCAAACCTGTAATCCCCTAAAGAATTGGATTGATATAGGAATGCCCAGTAACCCATCAAAGGATCAGATAAAACTAATTCGTTCCTGCGCTTATCCTAGGAGCGATACTAGAAGGATGAAATCCCAGGACGGCTTAATTAATATAAACTTAACTCTATCAAGAAATGCCCTCTTGTATTTCGAAGTTAAAGCTATAAGGCCTACCCCTGACCGCGGCTTTTATCCTGACAAGATCCAGGGAGCATATGCGAAATAATCTTATCTTATAAAGTCTAATATTTGTATATCGATACGGAGGTCATCTCATATGATTTATATGGTGACCTCCGTTTATACTGCTTATGATTAGTTCTTTTCTACAGCTTTTCTGATAAGCAGCCAGCTAAGTCCTATACCGACTATAGAAAACAATATACAAGATATTAGTAGATTATAAGGATTACCGGTTTTACCACCGAATACAAAACCAAAAAACCTTCCTAGGGCTACTGAGACCTTTCCTCCAAATAAGGTAGAATCGAGCACCGGTAACAGAATCATCAATGATGTAGGAACACCGATTGATACAACTATCTTCAACATCTTACTCATTCTATAATATGCCGTTGTTATAAAGTATCCCGCCACCATTGCCGCCGCATATACACCTATGGTGATAATAATGGCTTCAAGGTTCATTACAACTATATGCAAGGATTTAACTCTACTTTGAAAAATCATTTCATACATTCCGTTTAAATAATAATTCTCGTTTATAGTATTAATCAATCCACCCACATTGACAACAAACCTATCAACTACAGCCATAAATGCGCTAGTGACTAATATAGTAATTAGTCTACCGATAAACATGGACTTTCTAGTAGTACCATTTTGAAGCATCATAAGAAATGTTTCTTTAAAGGAGTTTAGCCCTAATATAAACAAAAATATCATAGCAGAGCCTTCAATACCACCAGTGCTGGTAAAACTACTTGATGAATTGAAAATAGTAAGTGTTCCGAACAAGACCATAACTAGAACTATTACTAGGTAAAATATTTTTATTGACTTTATATATTCACTTATTTGATATTTGGTCGCAACTTTAATACTCATAATAATCCCTCCTTATGCATTGGTAAGCTGAACGAACAGCTTCTGCAGATCCATCTTAGTAATCTCCAGTCCCTCGGGTACATCATTCCTGAATACCTGGCCCATGATGTATGCCGATTTTAATCCGCCTATGGAATCAGTACCTATTACTTCTTTCCCCTTGATATATTCATCTACAAGACTTGCCATGCCAGATACGGTATAACCTGCTGACATAAGCTCTTCCCTCGATTCATTCCTGATTATCTTACCCTTTTTGATTATAATGACATCCTCTATAACATTGGACACCTCTTCAATCAGGTGTGTAGATATTATAAATGTTGCAGGGGAATTACTATACTTCTCTATAAGTAGCTTATAGAATACATCCCTGTGATTTGCATCAAGTCCCAGAACAGGTTCATCAAGTAGTACATAGGGCGTGTTCACGGATAAGGCAATGATAACTTTAAATATAGAATTATATCCCGTAGATAAGGATTTCACATTTTTATTAAGATTTAATTCAAATATATCAGCAAGCTTATTAGCATAATCCATATCAAAGCTTGGGTAAAATTCCTTTGACCAGCGAAAAATCTCTATAATCTTCATAGTTTCGGGATAGAAGTTTTTTTCACCCATCATATATATTTTCCCTAACGCCTGGTCATTTTCCATCGAAGGTATACCGTCTACAAGAACCTCACCCTTATCTGCAAATATACGATTAGTAATAATGTTAAGTAAGGTGGTTTTTCCTGCTCCATTTCTTCCAAGTAATCCGTAGATTCTATTTTCCTCAAAATTAATGCTTACTCCATCAAGAGCACAGGTGTTTCCAAAGTTCTTACTAATATTTTTAATCTCTATACTCATTTCACAAACCCTCTTTCTAACAGTGTTATTACCTCATCCTTTGAGATACCCAGTCGCATAGCTTCCTCTACTAGGTTTTTGATATAATTATCAAAAAACTGTTCCTTTCTCTTTCCCTTTAGCTGCTTTACAGCCCCATCCGCTACAAACATTCCAACCCCCCGTTTCTTATAAATAATTCCTTCCTCTACCAATATGTTAATCCCTTTTAGCGCTGTAGCAGGATTAATTCGGTAGTTAACAGAAAACTCTGTTATTGAAGGAATCTGGCTTTCCTCTTTAAAGGCTCCAGACAGAATGGCATCTTCTATCCCTTCCGCAATTTGAATAAATATAGGACGTTCTTCATTGAAATTCATGTTCAAGCCAATCCCTCCTTTAAGTTTATTGCTATATTAGTTAATTACTTGAGTAACTAACTAATATAGTATATGATGAATTATGTTTTGTCAACATCTTTTTTAAATTATTTAATGGTGTCAGGCACCATTAAGAAAATGTGAACTGATTGCTGATTTTGTTAATAGTTTTGTAATGGTGCCTGACACCATTACAAAACTATTAACAAAAAAGCACCAGCCAAAGTTCTTCCTTAGCTGGTGCCTGGCACCGTATACGATATCAAAGCATCATATCATTTTTTATTAAATTTCTTGCTATAGTTTTCTATACAATATTGGATAATATCCAATGCTACTTCCGGTCCGCCGAATTCATCTACGGCTGTTTCTTTACTCTCCAGCTCCTTATATACACTGAAGAAATGTCGCATTTCATTAAATAAATGCTGTGGTAATTCATTAATATTCTTATAAATATTGAAATTCGGGTCATTAAAGGGTATGGCAATAATCTTCTCATCTCTCATTCCATTGTCTATCATGTTCATAACCCCAATAGGATAACATCTTACAAGCGATAGGGGTTCAAGGGGTTCGGAGCATATAATAAGCACATCCAGTGGATCCCTGTCATCCCCATAGGTTCTAGGAATAAATCCATAGTTTTCAGGATAATGAGTGGAAGTATATAGGATACGGTCTAGAATTATCATTCCTGTTTCTTTATCAAGCTCATACTTCTTCTTACTACCCTTTGATATTTCAACAACAGCCACAAAATCTCCCGGATTAATCCTTTCTGGACTAATATCATGCCAGACATTTTTCATTGTCTATACCTTCTTTCGTAATTTGCTCAGTTATAGTATATCACGAATCCTGTATGTTATGTTATAATCAATTTATCAATATTTAAGGAGAATGCCTCATGGGTAAAAGAATATGTATAGTAACCGGTGGTGCAAATGGAATTGGTAGACGAATTACAGAAAAGCTCATAGAAGCAGGGGATTTTGTGGCTGTTATTGATACAGATATTATATCTGGCGAAATGCTGACCGAGAGGTATTCTAAGGATTCCTTTATCTTCTATCATGGGGATATAACCGGACAAAAAGTTATAGATGATTTTATAAATACGGTGTTGCAGCTTCATACTAGAGTCGATATTCTCGTTAATAATGCCTGTATTGGAAAGGGTGGTTTGGATAGCTGTAGCTATGAGGATTTTAATTATGTGCTTCGCCTTGGTGTAAGCGCACCTTTTTATCTTACCAAGCTTCTTAAACCTTATTTTTCAGAAGGTGCCTCCATCGTAAATATATCCTCCACAAGAGCATTTATGTCACAACCCGATACAGAAAGCTACACAGCAGCAAAGGGGGCAATCTCGTCCCTGACTCATGGAATGAGCGTTACGCTAGCTGACAAGGTAAGAGTAAATGCCATAAGTCCGGGATGGATTGATACCGGAGCCTATCAGAAGGATTCCGACTATAGACCCAATCATTCGCAAGCAGACCACCTTCAACATCCCGCCGGAAGAGTCGGTAGTCCAGACGATATCGCTGATATGGTTGTCTTTCTTTGCAGTGAAAAGGCCGGCTTTATAACCGGCCAAAACATAATTATTGATGGTGGAATGACTAAACAAATGATATATCACGGTGACAATGGATGGACCCTATCGTAATACTTCTACAGCTGTTCTTTCAATTGCTAGTCCCGCAGTATATAGCCTCATAAACTTCTCAAATCCTTCTACATCATTCTTATCGGGTTCTATACGTGTTCCTGTCATGTTCGCAAATACTTTGTTTGAAAGATATGAATCTAAGGCTTCATCCTCCTTCTTATGGAGCATATAATCAGCTAATAGTGCAATTCCCCATGCTCCACCTTCACCGGCTGTCTCCATAACAGAAACCGGTGTGTTCATAGCTGCGGCAAGGATTCTCTGACCAACTCCTTCTGTCTTAAACAAACCACCGTGTCCAAGTACACTATCAACCTTCACATTCTCTTCCTTAAATAATATATCCAGTCCGGTCTTTAAAGCTCCAAGAGCCGTATATAGATGAACTCTCATAAAGTTAGCCAAATTAAATTTAGAATCTGGTTTTCTTACAAATAAAGGTCTTCCCTCTTCAAAATGTGTGATATGCTCTCCGGATATATATCCATAAGAAAGCAGGCCTCCACAGTCTGCATCACCTTCTAGTGCTTTATAATAGAGGGCATCATAGAGCTTTGGTTTGTTTACCTCTATACCCATCGACTTAGCAAACTCTCCGAATATAGACACCCATGCATCCAGGTCTGATGTACAGTTATTACTATGAGCCATAGCAACCAAATCTCCCGCAGGTGTTACGACAAGGTCAATCTCCTTATGGACCTTCTTTAGCTCATGTTCCAGTACAACCATGGCAAATACGCTGGTTCCGGCAGATACATTAGCGGTCCTTTTTGCCACACTATTTGTAGCAACCATACCCGTTCCTGCATCACCCTCAGGAGGACAGAAAGGAATTCCGGGCTTTAAGTTACCACTAGGGTCAAGTAGCTTTGCACCGTCTCCGGTAAGCTTTCCTGCATGTTCTCCTGCCACAAGAGCCTTTGGCAGAATATCACGAAGCTTCCATGGAAAGCCATTAGTTGCTACTAATTCATCAAACTGATTAATCATTCGCTCATTAAAATCCTTGGTCTGTGTATCCACAGGAAACATTCCAGCGCAATCACCAATTCCAAGAACCTTTTCACCTGTTAGCACCCAATGAACATAGCCTTCTAAGGTAATCAGATAATCTATCTCAGAGACATGCTTCTCCTTATTCAAAATAGCCTGGTATAGATGAGCAATACTCCATCTTTGGGGTATATTATATTGAAATAACTCAGTAAGTTTATCAGAAGCAGGTCCTGTAATCGTATTTCTCCAGGTTCGAAAAGGTACTAATAAGGCCCCTTCCTTATTAAAGGCCATGTATCCATGCATCATAGCACTAAAACCAATAGCACCAATGGTAGTAATAGTAACGCCATACTCCTTATCTACTTTATCCTTCAGGTCCCGATAGCTTCCCTGAACACCGTCCCAGATATCATCAAGGGTATATGTCCATACATTATCAATGTACCGGTTTTCCCAGTCATGCTTACCTGTGGCTATGGCTGTGTATTCCTCATCCATCAACACCGCCTTAATTCTTGTGGATCCAAGCTCGATTCCAAGAGTAGTCCTACCTTCCTTAATAGCATTAATTCTTTTATTCATAACACTACTTTCCACAATACCCCTCCAATCTTTTATAAGTTTTACAATCTGATTTTCATTTCCTCGGAAATTTAATCCTTGTAATATACCTTTTTATCTATAAGCTATAGAATTCCAAAGTAGTTCATTCTTAAGGCTTCTTATATTAGTATCCTTATCAATATAAACCGCCTCAATTCCCATAGCTACTGCCCAATCTCCCATCTGCTCTGCGGTTAAGTCAAATGAAAATGCTGTATGATGTGCACCACCAGCCAAAATCCAGCCTTCAGCTCCTACCTCAAGGTTAGGCATAGGCGTCCAGAAGGCTGTTGCTACAGGAAGCTTAGGCATAGGCCTTTCTATCCTCTTACATTCCACATCGTTTATAATTAATCTGAAGCGATTACCCAGATCTATTAGGGATGTCGCTATAGCAGGGCCCGTCTTAGAGGCAAATACTAGCCTTGCTGGATCCTCTCTTTCACCCATGGATAGAGGATTAACCTTAATAGATATAGGACCCTCAGAAACCGAAGGACACACCTCTAGCATATGTGCCTGTAGAATTCCTTCTTTGCCGGGCACTAGATTATATGTGTAATCCTCCATAAATGATGAACCCTTGGCATCCTTCATATCGGCAGTCATAACCTTCATGAGTCTAACCATTGCTGCTGTCTTCCAATCGCCCTCACCACCAAAGCCATAGCCCTTATCCATCAGGCGCTGTATGGCAAGTCCGGGGAGCTGCTGAAGATTTCCTAAATCACCAAAATGAGTCACTATAGCATGATAATTCTTCTCCTTTAAGAATCTCTCGAATCCTATCTCTATACCTGCCTGAACAGCTACATGATTGCGAAACTCCTTCTCATCTCTTCCATCAAGCAGGATGTCATACTTACTGTAATATTCCTCTACGAGGGTATCGATATCACCTGTGGATACATCATTTACATAATCATAAATCTCATTTACAGGATAGGCATCAATCTCCCAACCAAACTTTATCTGGGCTTCCACCTTGTCACCTTCTGTAACCGCAACATTTCTCATATTATCTGCGATGCGAAGCACACGAATATGGCTGCTTTCTACAAGACCGATAGCAGTTCTCATCCAACCAGCCACACGCTTTTGAACCCTTTCGCTAGACCAATGACCGACTATAATCTTGCGCTCCATACCCATGCGGGAGACAATATGTCCATACTCTCTATCCCCGTGAGCAGACTGATTCTCATTCATGAAATCCATATCTATGGTGTCATAGGGTATCTCTTGATTAAATTGTGTATGAAGATGAAGAAGCGGCTTTCTATATTCCTGAAGTCCTAAAATCCATGATTTCGCAGGGGAAAAGGTATGCATCCATGTAATAACACCAGCGCAAGATTCATCAGCATTAGCTTCATTAAAGAGTCTGCGAATTGATACACTATCAAGTAAGGTAGGTTTCCACTCCAGCTTAAAGGGAAGTAAGCCTGATTCATTCATTTTCTCTACTATTGTTTTTGAATGCTCAGCAACATTTGCAAGGCATTCATCTCCGTATAAGTCTTGTGAGCCTGTAGCAAACCAAAATACATAATTCTTATTAGTCATTTCCAAAACCTCCTATATGATTTATATTTAAAACAGTATCAATAACGGAGGATTTAACCTCCCTTGATATTATAATATCTCTAATACCATATTATATAAGTCTTTCAAAAATAGCAATTTCTTAAAACCGCATATTTAAAAATAAAGTTACCTAAACCGACCTCACTACTATTGATTCTATAAAATAATTATTCTATAATTAGATTTATATTAATGTAAAGGAGGGTGACTATGACACTTAAGCACTTGTGTGAAGATATATCATGTAATGATCCAAACATGTTGGAAGATGGAAGTCACATAGGCTCACGAATCATGTGTCCGGAGTATTCGATCCATACAGAGGATATTAAAACCTATCCACTCTCAGGGGAGGATGGCGTTTTCGCTCTTTGCTGGACTATACATCCGAACAACAAACTATATGGCACAATAAAGCCATCCGCTGTTTCCTTTTCCTACAGCTGTAGCTTTGAAGAAGGCTGCAAAACTCAGATGCATACCCATGAGTATTTGGAGCTGGCATATATAGTTTCGGGAACATTTCATCAAAGAATTCTAGGTAAGGATATTATATTTAAGCAAGGTGAGCTATGCCTGATTGATAAAAACTGTCTTCATCAAGATTATCTAGACTCAGCTTCTGCCTCTATTCTTTTTATTGGAATAGCTAATGAAATGTTCGATAGTATTATATCTAATCAGGTTGCAGATGAACGTATAATCTCCTTTCTTCAAACCGCATTGCTTAAACAAAAAAATCTATGGCAGTACCTACATTTTAAGCCTATAGATCCAGCTAACAATCAAATCGAGGATTATTTGCTGGCTCTTATGCAAGAGTTAATTCACCATGATAAGGCCTCGTCCTACATATGCCATGGACTTCTTATACGAATATTTGCTCTGCTTAGCTCTAGCTATGATATTTCACTATCCAGTAAGATGCAAAAGAAAATGAATTGGCTTTTATTTGAGGAGATTACAAATTATATTAAGCTAAATTTTAAAGATATATCTATCAAACAACTATCTGAGCATTTTCATTTTAATGAGGATTATTTTAATCGATTATTAAAATCAAAGACGGGTATGACCTACATACAATATGTACAAAACCTTCGTCTTGAGGAAGCCAAAAGGCTACTTCTTCATACAGAGCTTACAATAGATGAAATAGTTACGAAGGTAGGTTATTCGAATAAAGGTTATTTTTATAGGATTTTTATTGAGAAAAATAATATGACCCCGGCTAGATATCGAAAGGAAATATTATAGCTTAATATATAATATTGTCTTATTATAGATAACTGACCAGCGAAACAAATCGCTGGTCAGCTTAAGCTTAAGGCTTTCTCCTACGCCTTAAAATCCATATAGCTAAAGTCAATATTACTACTATGAGTAAAAGAAATATGACAGGCCATATTCTACTGGAACCTTGTGAAGTTTCCTGGTCGGTTGGCGTGATGCTTGGATTTGCTGCGATGCCTTCATCTGATGCGGGCGTCGGAGTGGATATCGGTGTGGGTGTCGGTGTGGGTGTCGGTGTGGGTGTGCTAGTTTGTGTTGGTGTACTGCTGGGAGAAGGTGTCTCGGGCTTTTCATTTTCAATATGCTACAAGATTCCAAACAAGGGAGCTCCTGCTGGATATACCGTTCTTTCAGTACCTTCTCTTTTATGGGCGGTGTTTTCTACACCCGAACATAGTGCTGAAGAGACTACCCAATTAGTCAGAAGTATACGAAAGCGCATTTTTTTAGAGTGGTTTCCAACCTCAGGCTATGTTCATAGTGGTGCGCCTGAATTTGAAATGTTTAGTAATAAAAACGATAAGTTTACTGTTGAGATATGGATACCAATTTGTAAGCAATAAGTGAAGACTTGATTAATTTGAATTAATAGTGTATATTGATAACAGTAATCATTTACTATTTGGAATAGAGGGAGGCTAACGCCTCCGTTATAGGTTATATAAAATATTTATTAAGTTAGGGAGGCTAAAACCTCCGTTGTAGGTTGTATAAATTTTTAGTTATAGAGGGAGGTTTATCAAATGAGTAACATTTATGAGATTTTACCTGATATATATTGGGTTGGAGGAAATGACAGGCGGATAGAACGCTTTGAGAATATGTTCCCATTAACAAACGGGGTTGCCTATAACTCTTACATGATTATGGATGAGAAGACAGCTCTCCTTGATACTGTGGATTCAGCAATTACCGCAGAATATATGGAGAATATAGCCCAGACTCTTAATGGCAGAGGGCTGGATTACCTTGTTATAAACCATATGGAACCTGACCATTGTGCCAACATAGAAGAAATAATACGTCGTTATCCTAATGTAAACGTGATAGGAAACGCAAAGACTTTACAGTTCTTCAACCAGTATTATACTATGGATATTTCCAATAGTTTTCTTGAGGTTAAGGAAGGTCAAGAAATTTCATTAGGAAAACATACTCTGCGTTTTTACATGGCACCGATGGTACATTGGCCCGAGGTAATGGTAACCTATGAGGTATCTCAGGGGATACTCTTCTCCGCAGATGCCTTTGGATCCTTCGGAGCATTAGCCGGAAATGTATTCGCAGATGAAGTCGAATATGACAGCTTTTATCTAGATGAGAACAGACGCTATTATACCAATATCGTAGGCAGATATGGCAATCAGGTACAGGCTTTATTTAGGAAGCTTGAGGGCATAGATATTAATATGATATGCTCGCTCCATGGCCATATCTGGCGTGGAGATATGATACCTTATATCCTTGAAAAATATGATAAGTGGAGTAAATATATCCCCGAGAACAAGGGAGTGGTATTAGCCTATGCATCCATGTATGGCAATACAGAAAATGCAGTTAATGCACTAGCATCAAAATTAGCTAAGAAGGGTGTTAAGGATATGAGGGTCTATGATGTTTCAAAGACTCATCCGTCCTACATCATCTCAGATATATTCAAATACTCTAATGTAGTATTTGCATCACCAACCTACAACCTGCAGTTATATTTTCCAATGGATGCACTTATAAGAGAGCTTTCGGTTCTTAACATTGCTAACCGAAAGGTATCACTAATCGGAAATCACACCTGGTCATCTGCCGCCCTTAAGCAAATGACTGAAATGATTAATAATATGAAGAACATGGAGATTGTGGGAACCTCGATTGATATCAAATCATCACTAAGAGAGGATAGAGAGCATGAGCTAGATGCTCTAGCAGATGATATATATAAGTCCTTGCAGGATTAATCTTAAAAAGATGGGAATTGATTCTTTTATAATATTACTATAAAAGAATCAATTCCCATTAAAATCTATAAATGCAATTCAAACTTATATATGCAAGGATCTATTTTCTTTGACCATATTTTGTCTTAACAAATTCTTGCATAGCTTGTATATCTTCTTGTGATAATTCAGGACAATTACAACCAGTTGCTAAAATCATTTGGTATATTTGAGCTGTTATTTCTAGTACTCTGGACACCTTAAATGCTGCTTCCATTGTATCTCCAACACATACTGCACCATGAGCCTTCAGTAGGCATGAGGTAGCCCTCTGGCCTAGAGCCTTTACACAGTTTTCTGCAAGCTGTGGAGATCCCGGTAATGCATATTCGGCAGTTCGGCATACATCACCCAGCGTCTGTGCTGCTTCATCAATAATAAGTGGCACATCCTTACCCATACAAGAAAACACGGTTGAATAAATAGGATGGGTGTGTAAAATAGCGTTTACTTCCGGCCTTGCCTTATATACCGCCAGATGTAATCCGGTTTCTATTGTAGGAATTCTTGTTCCTTCAACAATATTACCATCCAAATCACATACCACTACGTCATCTTCAATAATGGTACTATAATCCATTCCGCTTGGAGTTAAGTACACAAGATTTGTTTCCTTGTCGCGATAGCTTATATTTCCCCAAGTTTCAATGGTATAACCTGAATTTAACATCCTTAAGCCAGAATCAACAATTAACTTCTTAAAATTCATATTTGCTCCTTTATACTTCATTAGTTAGTTAATATATTTGGGTCATTTTTTCGCAATATTAGTCTGCGAATTGAGCAAGATATTCCTTATGCTCTGCTACATTATCCTTCATGATAAGCTTACATCCAGTATCAATATAAGTCTCATAGGATTCACCGTTGATCATTTTTACTAAATTCTCAACACTGACTTCGCCCATCTTAGCAGGGAACTGAGCTACTGTACCAAGGAAATCATTTTTATCTACTAATTCAAGAGCTTCACTTACAGCGTCAAAACCAATAATTTGAATCTGATCCTCTAAATCCGCTTCCTGAATAGCACGAAGAGCACCGATACCCATGTTATCATTTGAAGCGAAGAATAACTTAACATCAGGATTCGCACTAATGATATTCTGAGCGGCTGTATAGCCCTGGTCAACTTCCCAGTTTGCAGACTGCTCTGCTACTATTTCAATCACATCACCTGCACCGTCAATGAAACCATTCTTTCTGTCAGCTGCGTTTTGATGTCCTTCTATACCGGTAAGAATTGCTGTCTTTGTTCCAGCTTCAAAGTTTGCTTTGACATATTCTCCGGCTAATTTAGCCCCTTCATAATTATTGGTACCATAGAATGGAACTTCAATGCCTGCATTTTTAACAACATCTTCATTGATTAAGGTATCAGCGTTAACTACAGGGATTCCTGCTTCTTTACATTTCTTAAGAGCAGTCTCTAATCCTTCAGAAGCACTTGGTACTATAATGATACCGTCAACGCCATTTTGCTGCAAAACTCAAGTTATATGACAGACCAATCCGCAATCAAGGGCCTTAACACTAGTATTACATTGAGCTTCACGTTCTTTCCGCAGTATTCCGGCACGCCGCTGGTAGACGCCGATGCACCGATTATCAATAGCCAGCCCATCGGTGCAAGCTACACACAGAATACCACTGCCACTCCTTTGTCTGTAACAGCAAGTGTAACGGATGGCGGGACACTCTCCTACCAGTGGGTCAAAAATGAAATTAACGGCACAATGGGTGGAACGAATGTTGGTACCGACAGCCCCAGCTATACTCCATCCACCGAAACTGTTGGAACGACTTATTACTACTGTATTATAACGAATACCAATAGCGGTGTGAGCGGAGAAGAAGCCAGCTGGCAGGTCAGCAATATCGCCACCATCATAGTGACCGCATCGACACTACCTGCACTTCCCATTCCCAGTAACCTCAAATGGGAAGTGCAAGCGGATGACAGTCTCAAGTTATCATGGGATCTAGTTGAAAGCGCCATCGGCTATCAGGTAAAAATATATAATAACGAAGATATCTACAACGTTGTGGAGCTCATCGATGATGCATGGCATTTCATTGATACTCCAGAAGGATTAGGTCGCTACACGTTTACAGTGGCGGCTGTCGGTGACGGCATAATCCACACGAACAGCCCGCACTCCACGAAAAGCGATGTATTTGTAGTTACATCTGCCACCACCATCACAGGCGCGACCGTGCCGATAGCGATGACTTATGGGGCAAACATGGGGCTAAATTTTAGGATAACCTTTAGTGAGCCCATCTCTGTTGTCGGCACGCCTCGAATTGCGATGACCGTCGGGACAGATACAAAACATGCAATTTATTCAGGAAATACAGATGTGAATATATTAAGATTCCAATATGTCGTGCAGGATACCGATGTCGATTTGGATGGGATCGTACTATCACCTCAGATTGATTTGAACGGTGGGACAATCAAGAACGCAGGTGGTTCGGACGCAGTCTTGACATTTACGCCACCAAACACCTCCGGCATTTTGCTGGATGGTGTGACGCCTGTCATCTATACAATCCGCGGCACAATTAAGGGCAGCGATACAAACACAGGCATCGAAGATGCTAGTGTGATTATAAATATAGGCGGTAAACCATATGAGTATTTAGGTTCAAATTCCGCTGGGGAATACTCCACTCCCCCGCTTACGGCGGGGACTTATAACATAGAAGTCAGTGCTCCCGGATACGAAACCGCCTTCATTAATGACATTGTTATATCAGGCGCAGATGTAATAAGGAATTTTACGCTTATAAAAACCGGAAGCCCGACACCCTATCCTGTTAGCTTAAATATAAAACAAGACGGTGAGACTACGTCAAATGATTACAGCCCATATCAGCTTAGACTTAGTACTGACGAAACAATAATAGTGGAGATGTCTGGAGACGGTGCTACAAGAACAGCGGAAGTACCCAATGGCATATGGAAAGTATACTTAAGTTTGATTGATAAATATACTGGTGTAACTTTTACTGTAAAGGACGGACCATCCAGCGCGACATTGGATTGGTATTCGGGAGGGCTTAGAGCCGATTCTGAGGGCAGTGCGACAAATAGCACATACGATGTAACAATCAATGGAGAAAGTATAATTAGCAATTCTGCTTATGATTTTTTGAGATTCTTAAAAGGCGATAAGGTAATTCTAACTGCCCATGGTAAGGGTGCAGACAGCTACTCCTACACATGGAGTGGAACGTATAAGGGGAATCCAATCAACGCCACAGGTAAAACCTTCACGATAAACTCCGTAGATGGTAAGATTAATATCGTTTGCACCGTCACAGGAATCGGCCTAGCTAGTACTCATACGGTGACTGTTAACAGCCCCGGAGCTGGAGCTTCAGGCAGTGGGATTTATAGAGAAGGCGAGAAAGTCAATATCAGCGCGGGGGTCCCATCCGTTGAAGATAATCTTATGTTCCAAGAATGGACCTCTAGCCCTATTATACCTATTGCTAATGAGAATAGCGCAAACACTGGCTTCATTATGCCTGCACATCCTGTAACAGTCACAGCAAAATTTGCTCCTATTCCCGTAGGCGAAAAAGCGATATTTGTAACAAGTGACGGTAATGGTACTGCCAACACATCACAAAACTCGGCAACGGCAGAGTCATATATTTGGCTAAACGCTATAGCTAACATGGGTTACCGCTTTAAAGAATGGCAGGTAATCGCTGGCGGGGTGACGCTTGTTGAGGGACTGGGCAGTCCTGATGGGTCGTTTATGAATCATAGCTTTATCATGCCTAATGAAGAAGTAAGGATAAAAGCGATTTTTGAACCGGTGACTACCTACACAGTAACCTTTGACCTAGGTAGCGGCACACGCACAGGCGGTGGGGAACTGGTACAAACAGTCCCTCACGGCGGCTACGCAATAGACCCAAGGGCAAGACGCAGTAACTACACCTTTTTCGGTTGGGACAAAGCACTTACTGATCCGATTACCTCTAACCTTACCGTTAAGGCCATATGGCGCTACAATGGCAGCGGCAGTACAGATGGTAGTGGCAACACAGGGGGAGACTCTGGTAGTGGAAGTTATATACCTCCAGTCTCCACACCACCACAAGCTCAGTCCAGCCAGCTGGTGACACCTATAATACTTGTGACCGCTACAGCGGGTGCGAACGGTACAGCTGGTGTTAACATTCCTGAAAATGCAATTACCGATGCCATCGCTAAAGCACAGGCTGACGCAAAGGCGCAGGGTAATATGGTTAACGGTATTTCAGTGGGTATGAATGTCACTATGCCACGGGATGTAAGCTCCCTGACGGCAACCCTGACACAAGGATCCCTGGATAGTCTTGTAAACGCAGGAGTATCCCGGTTTGAGCTAAACTGTGCGCCGGTTTCCATAGGACTTGACCTGGGAGCTTTACAGGAAATTCAGAGGCAGAGCGGAGGCGATATCAGTATCAATATCGCTCCGGCTACAGGACTTTCAACAGAAGTAAGTGACCTTTTTGGAAACAGACCGGTATATAACATTACCATTAGCTATGCCAAAGACGGCAAAACGATAAATGTGACTAGTCTTGGAAACGGAACAGCCACCCTTTCCATTCCTTATACACCAGGCGAGAATGAGGCTGCCGGCTGTCTGTTCGGCGTATATGTGGACGGGGAAGGTAAAGCACAGCGCATACCCGGCTCGGTCTATGATGCTAATACGAGAAGCTTGCTAATCCCCTCTGGCCACTTCTCAGTGTACGGCGTAGGTTACACAGCTTCTTCAGATAAGTATAAGGATATAGATTCCCACTAGGCAAAGGAGAGCATAGATTATGTACTAGGTAGAGGACTAATTGGTGCAGCCTCAATGAAGAAGTTCTCACCGGATTCATATATTACTAGGGGGGCATTAGTAACGGCCCTCGGCAGAATGGCAGAGTTGGATACCAATAAGTACACCACAAGCAGTTTTACTGATATAAAAGCAGGAACCACATATAGTCCATACATCGAATGGGCCTGTGAGGAAGGTATTATCAAGGGCATAAGCAATGATAAATTTGCCCCAAACAGGCCGATTACCCGTGAGGAAGTGGCTCTAATCCTGCAGAACTACGCCAACGCCACCTACTACAAGCTACCAATCACTCGTGAAATGACTACCTACGCAGATGCCTCTTCTATCAGCAGCCCATACAAGGATGCAGTGAATGCTATGCAGCAGGCTGGCATTATGATGGGAGGCAGCAACCATATGTTTAATCCAAAATCCTACACTACCCGTGCCGAGGTTTCCTCCATGCTCCACCGCTTTATCAAGCTTACCATCGACCCCGCCACCGCACAGGGCTGGGAGATAGACGACTCCGGGCAGTGGCTCTACTACAAAGAAGGGCTCATGGTTGCAAACAAGTGGCTCCAGATCGATGATAAATGGTATTACTTCAATGCCGATGGTTCCCTTGCCAAAAGCACCCTGGTTGACGGCTACGAGGTCGACGAGAACGGAATGAGAAAAGACAAATAACACATATGCAAGCAGGCTTGCTAATGCTCACTTTGCTTCGCGCAAATCAAAAGTCTCTAAGCCTTTACATTTTTATAGGTTTAGAGACTTCTTTTATACGATAACTTGTGACATATTCACCTGACTGACAGTAGATCTTATATCCACCATCAGCAAGTCTCACGTGTGCTGGGGTCACTGTATCCGTGTCGGCTGGAGTAGACTCTGCAACGATAATAAACCAATGCTCTCTGCCCTTGTGCTATTTTTTAATGTTTCTCCGTATAATATGAAAATGGAGGTGATACAAATGCGAATTTTACTTGTAGAAGACGAAAAAGATCTTAATGATATAATCACACAGAAGCTGACTTCAGATGGCTATAACGTGGACAGTTGTTTTGACGGTCAGGATGCCATCGACATCCTATCCTATACAGAATACGATGCAATCATTCTAGATATCATGATGCCCAAAGCAGATGGTTATACCGTACTTCAAGCACTACGCAACACAGGGAAGACTACACCTGTACTCTTTCTTACAGCAAAAGATGCTATCGCAGATAGAGTAAAAGGTCTTGATAGCGGTGCAAACGATTATCTTGTAAAGCCCTTTTCATTTGAAGAACTGACCGCAAGAATACGCGCAATGATAAGAACTGGGTTCGGGATGGCAAATAACATTCTTACTGTTGATGATCTCACTCTTGATTGTGCCACACACATTGTAAAGCGTGGCAAAGAAGAAATACAACTATCCGCAAAGGAATATGCCTTATTGGAGTATCTCATGCTCAACCAAGGGATCATTCTTTCCCGTGATAAAATAGAGAATCATATTTGGAACTTTGATTATGAGGGAGGAACAAATGTAGTAGATGTGTATATCAGTTACCTGCGTAAAAAAATTGACGAGGGTCATGAAAACAAACTAATTCACACTATTCGTGGCAGGGGCTATGTTCTGAGGGAGGACTTTGACAAATGAAAAATCTCTCTATCCGCATTAAAATAACACTCTGGTTTGCTATTGCCCTCATCATAGTAGTATCACTAACCTACACAGTCATTCTTTCCGTCAGCAATCAGGTGTTTCAAAAGGCAATTAAGGAAAATCTGATTGATACGGTGGAAAACAACACTGATGAAGTTGAGTACTTCAGTAACATTAATGAGGAGGACCTTTTGGATGATGACAATTATTTTATATCGTATGAAAACGGTTTTATAGAGGTTGAAGATGATTTCCTGGAGGTTGTCAATCAGGTTTTTACCGCATTGTATGACAGCAGCCTTGCCCTGCTTTATGGTGAGAACCCAATCGCCAAGGGTACATCTTCTGTAAGACTAAGCGATTCTGTTATTCAGACAACTAGAGTCGGCGGAGTTACTTATTATATATTCGACCGGGCATTGAAGCAGGAAGGCCTTGAAGGTCTATGGCTTAGAGGCGTTGTTGCAGAAACCCAGGGCAAAGAGGAAATGTCATCAATCTCCCGCCTTTCCCTTATTCTCCTTCCCATCCTCGTATTATTTGCTATCATCGGTGGCTATCTGATTGCCGTAAGAACATTAAAGCCAATCAAGCAAATATCCGAAGCCGCTTCTCAGATTGGAAAAGGAGATGATTTGAAGAGGCGTATTATGATCGGCGAGGGCACGGACGAGCTCCACCAGCTTGCGGATAACTTCAATAAAATGTTTATAAGACTTGATCTTTCCTTTGAAAAAGAGCAGCAGTTCACGTCAGATGCGTCCCATGAACTACGCACTCCCATGTCCGTAATTATGGCTCAGTGCCAATACACACTTGAGAAAGAACGAACTGCAGAAGAATATGAAAACGCACTCTCTGTAATACAGCGCCAGGCAAGAAAAATGTCTGGACTTATCAACGATATGCTTGATTTCACAAGACTTAATATGAAAACAGATCGCTATACGTTTGAAAGTTATAACCTGTCGGAAAGTGTTACCTCTCTTTGTACTGATATGGCTATTATCCGTGAAAAAAACATCGAACTATCCTACGGTAATATTGAAAAAGGAATCATTTATACAGGAAACAAGGCACTTCTAGGTCGAGCACTGACGAATTTAATCTCCAATGCGTATCGATATGGTAAAGAAAATGGCCATATCGTTGTGTCATTGCAAAGGAATGAAGCATCGGTCATAATTTCCGTTCAAGACGATGGTGTAGGGATTGCTGAGGATGAACAGAAAAAGGTGTTCTATCGTTTTTATCAGGGAGATAATTCAAGGGGTGGTATAGGTACCGGGCTTGGGCTGTCCATGGTAGAGGAGATCGTACGCTTTCATGGAGGACGAATACTTCTTGAAAGTAAAAAAGACTTGGGAAGTACCTTCACTATTATACTCCCACTATAATTTATATAAATATTTCTTGTACTAATGTTCTTCTAATGATTCATCTGTATACTACAGGTATAGTCAAGAAAGGAGATCATTAAAATGAAAATAAAAAAGTTTTTTAGTACGCCATTAAAAGCGTTCTTATCCATTGTTAGTCTTACAGCAATCGTCGCTGCTCTTAGCACCGGAGCGGTGTATGCTGCAAGTGCAATCGCCCAAAATTCATCAATCGGAGCAGAAAATACTGAGTACGAGTATGAAATCAATGCCAATACCGGCGCGATCTTCAGTAAAAGCAAAGAAACACAGAACGCGCAGAAATCTGCAGATTCGACAGCTGTGCAGCCCACAAAATCCGTTAGTAAGAAAAACACTACCAATGCAAATCAAAACAAGGTCGATAGCAAAAACAATGCTGCTAAGCCAGTAACTAACAAACAACAAGTTGCTACAAATCAGATTACTCTTGACGTCGCAAAGGCAAAAGCACTTGCAGATGCAGGCGCCACCCCATCAAGTGTAACTTATACACAAGCAGAACTTGATTACGATGACGGTATCGCAGTGTATGATATTGAATTCTATACTTCAAAGAATGAATATGAATATGAAATCAACGCCACCTCCGGTAAAGTTCATGATAAAAGTGCCACGATGCTTGAGAATAACACCGGAAACAAACAAGGCAGGACTGATGAATCTAAAAGCAAGGACAATTCCAGCACATACATTGGACTTGACAAGGCAAAGGCCATCGCTGTTAATCATGCCGGATTTTCAATATCTGATGTGACTTTCTCTAAAGCAAAGCTCGATACCGATGATGGTAATACTGTTTATGAAATCGAGTTCTATAAGGACGGTATCGAATACGAGTATAAAATGGATGCATCCTCAGGAAATATCCTAGAGTACGATACTGAACAGGCCGATTAAATATTGATAAATTATAAACTGATATTTTAAGAGCATTACTCCGAACTCAAAGACCTATGACAAAGCAAAACTCATTATAGACTAGCATGCACCTAGTTGCATACAGTTCAAATCTGCATGACTTCCTAGAGAAAAAGAGACGATGAAACACTCACGTGTTCCACCGTCTCTTTTTCAAGGCGACAACCAGATTTGAACTGGTGATCAGGGTGTTGCAGACCCGTGCCTTACCACTTGGCTATGTCGCCATATTTTAATTGTTTTCTGATAGCTATTTTATTATAGCAACAGTCTATTTATACGTCAAGAGTTAACCTTTAGTGGTTTTTGAGACACAAAACACATTTCGACATATCACCCTTTTATTCAACAAGCATAAAATATAATAAAAACTTATGAAAGGAGATCAATTATGAAAAGAATTGCTTTCTTCTCGGGTCTTATTACTATTTATGCTAAGCTTTTTTACTTCGGTATTAGCTGCCAGTGTTCCTGCACAGACATTTTCGGGTAATGATGCTAATGATTATACCCCACCTGATGGATGTATCCGTTATCAGATTCAAAACAGCGATATGGAAGGGTCTCATACTGTTAATTTTGATAGTGAAGGAAATGTTGATCCGGAAGGACCGTATTCATTTACCGTGACAATAGGAACGATTCCAGGTAATGAATATACGCAGGTTCTATCATGGAGTAGTAATTTCCCAATATATGCTGTCATAGTAAAAGGTGGAGATGCATTTAATCTCTATCAATATGATCCAAATATTCGAGGAGATACTGATTTGGTTTCGCCGGATAATCCATCCGGAAATCCTGCTGATGTCAGTCATGTATCAATTGTTATATGCCCGGATTGCTTTCCTCCCCAGCCGCCAACACCAACCCCGACTCCGAAGCCTACCACTACTCCTACACCCGTTCCATGTCCTCCTTGCCCTTGTCCGCCCGGACCACCCATATGGATTCTTATAGTCAATACGATATTCCAAATTATATCAGCAATACTGCTTGGTGTATTAGTATTCTTTATGTTTTTATTGCTATTTGGATCTAGATTTAATATATTTGGATCATGTATTAGAAGATTCCACAGGAAGTCACGCACACCAAAAAAACCTGGCCATCATGATAAAGGTAAAGATTGTGATAAGAATAATAATAAGGATTGCGAAAAGAAAGAGGATAAGGATTGTCATAGTAAAAACCAAAATGACAACTACAATGAAAAATACGATCCTGGTAAAGGTTATTCTCTCGACTGCAAGACTAAGAATACTTTTCCATACTATAATTACTATAATAAATTTTTCTAACTAAATTTCTTCGTGATGATAAAAATAGCTCCATGCTTAGCATGGAACTATTTTTAATATATCTAACTTTCTAATTGCCAAATATGTTGTCAATTACTTCCTCAATATGCTCTATCTTTTTCAAAGTATACTATGCTTTCGATACTAATTATAATCGGCGGTGTAATCGCCGGATATTTTAATAACCTGATATTTGTAACTCTTATTGCTGTAGCGGCATTTCAGATGACAATCTGTGCATTTTCCAAGATTATCTATATGAAGAAAATGTAGCTTCTTTAAAATTCATGTAGTTCCTTAAAATCAATACCATTATCTGTTGTAACACCAGCATAGAGGCAGTCTGTATTTCTTCCAATGCTTACAAAATGCTCTACCACATGTTTTGCGCTACATGGCATTGGAAGTAATACAGCCTTCTTTAAATCCACCCATTCTAAGTTTCCCTCTGCACTTGAAAGCTTTTTTTCCATACTTAATAGGTCTGCAAAGAAATAATAATTCTGCCTTACTTCATTATTTTTTAGTCTACATGTAATATATCTAAGCTCCAAATTCTCTATATCATCCTTAACAAGTCCTGTCTCTTCATATAGTTCACGAAGCACACAGGACATAGGATCGTTTAACTCCTCATGTTCAAAATGTCCACCTGCAGTTCCTACATATAGGTTGTTGGCTACCCTTGATCCAATTCTATATAAAAATAATATTTTCTCACCATATAGTAAATAAATGGCTGTCATGTTTCTAAGTTTTATGCTCATCTTCTCTCCTTTTGCATATCAGGCAAATACTGTTAATTAACATTGCCACTAGATTTTAAATCTAACTTAAGTTGGTCATAATCATATCCACATTTTATACTTTTCATTTCCCTTGTTGCAATAGTTTCATCACCTATTAGCTTCCCCATAAGAAGAGGCGAATGAATATCGTATGATTCACAATTCTCGGCTACCCTAGCATGATTATAATTGGCATAGCAATATGCACAGAAATGCCTGCATGTGTTATAAGTCCCTATATCTATGCTCTTTACACATCCACAGGCTTCCCATCTTTAGTCCAGAACACAAAGCAATCTACGGTATCAGGAGTCAAAACAATCTTACTCACCTGCTTACGATTAAAGGGATTTATTACATACAAATAACCTTGCTTAATCTTATCAATAAACCATTCACTAAAAAAGGCCGGAATATCGGTTCTTCTGCTTACACTAACTATCATTGGTTTTATTTGCACTCCTTAATCTTACTATGTAAGGAAGTAAATAGCTCATCATATTTTAATACGCCTCCAGAAAATCTAGTAACAGCTGCATAGACATTTAATGGAATCTCCTTTTCCTCAAATGCAAAGGTTTGTCCATTCATTTCTAATATTCTGTCAGCTATATTGGATGCATATGCTATATCCTTACTATTAGTTAGGAGCACAAATTCATCCCCGCCAATACGAAATACCACATCATCCTCTCCTGCCACCTTTTCCATCCGTTTTAATACCTCTAATATAGCTAGGTCTCCTGCTTTATATGATATTTCATTTATTGGTACTAAAGATTTTATATCACAGCATACAAAATAACAGTCCTGTCTATCAACAAATAAATCATATAATTCTGAAATATCTACATGCTTCCTATCACTCATATAATCATCTCCATTCTTAATCGGCACCATTTGCCTTGGATACAACTGGGTAAATCTTGCCTCCTTGCGAAATACGGAAGGGTTAGTTTGCCAAGCCTGTTTGAACGCTCGGGAAAATGCCTCCGGGGACCTATAACAGTATTTTAATGCTATATCAAGTATACTTACTGCCTGATCCTCAACCAAATCTCTAGCAGCCTTAGTAAGTCTTCGTTTTATGATATACTCTTTAATACTGCAATAATTTACATATCTAAATATCTTTTGAAGGTAGGATTTTGAACAATAGCATGCCTTAGCTACATCATCGGCGGTTATATCTTCATAGATATTATTTTCAATATAATCCAATGCATTCGATAAAAGCTCGACTTTGCTCATTGTCATCCTCCTTATTACTAGTCGGTACCGTATTTATAGTATAGCATGGAGAAAAATACTATTCTTGATATTTTGGCTACAATTTTCTAGGATTTGTATCATATTAATAAAAGTTTTATTTTACCTTGTGCCTTTATTTTTACATCCTCTTATGCTATATTAAATGCACGTAATAATTTAACATTACAATACCAAAGCAAAGGATGATAAAATGCTTAAAACTACTAGAAAAAAGAGAATCTTACAGGTTTTTATGATATTTATATTACTTGGGCTACTTGGAGTGGTTGTCGTTTTTTCTATAAATGGCTACATTAAAGCTTCTTCAAAAAAGAAAATCATATCCCTTGAAGAAGCAAGCAATCTTGATAATGTTGATTGTATTCTCGTACTAGGAGCAGGTGTATGGGGAGACAGACCGACTCATATGCTTGAAGACCGCCTAGACTTTGGTATTGCTCTATACGAAATGGGCGCAGCAAATCGTTTATTGATGAGCGGTGATCATGGCAGGAAGAACTATGACGAGGTAAATGTAATGAAGGACTACGCTGTAAATGAAGGTGTATTATCCTCAGATGTGTTTATGGATCATGCCGGATTTTCCACCTATGAGAGTCTTTACAGAGCTAGAGATATATTTGAAGCAAAAAGAATTATAATCGTTACACAGGAATATCATCTTTATAGAGCCTTATATGTGGCAGACAAGCTAGGACTTGAAGCATATGGAGTGGCCTCCAATCCCCGTAGCTATGTTGGACCGAGTTCCCGTGAGCTTAGAGAGGTGCTTGCAAGAGTTAAGGATTTTTTATATGTAATTATAAAGCCTCAACCAACATATCTAGGAGATAGCATCCCTGTAAGTGGAGATGGTGATGTGACCAACGACAACCGTTGATGTTTCAGGGGGCGTGTCAGGGGCGTGTCAGGGGGACGGGGTTGTTGTCACCTTATTTTACTTGAATTAATCTAATTATGAATAATATTAGAGTCCCAAATATTAAAATTATATAACTAGGCGTAAACCAGATTGGTAATGGTGTTGATAGCGAAGAATTTACTGATAAGAATACAAACACTGCTACCATGATAATTTTTAATGTACTCAACATATTTCTTATAACACGGTACACACGCCCCTTATTCTCCTCTGTCACTGTAACACCTGTATTCCAAACCTCAGGATACTTCTCGATTGCCGATATCCCTAAGAACATCAGCCATGCAACTACTGGAACTATAAAAAGCTCATATTTGCTTCCCATTCTATCAATCTCACCGGCTGCATTATAATGTCCCGGTATCCTGTCGGGGAAGGAATTCCACATTATAATTAAATATAATATTACTCCAACCAGTAATATTAAGCATACAAGGTCAACTAACCGATTATAATTAAGCTTCTTCTGGCCCATCTTTACGCACCTTCACATTCTAAAAAGGATTCATTATTCGCTTTCAACATTTTTTAATAGCCCCTCCACATAAGCCGGGATATAAAATGCACCCTTGTGTAAAGTTGTTGTGTAATATTTGCACTTTATTTCTCTGTTATTCCATCGTTCGACATTCAAATTCTTTAAGGGGTGGTATACCTTTGATGCAAAACCAAATAGCCAATGCCCCGAAGGGTAGGTGGGTATATGAGCCTGATAGACCCTGCTTATGGGAAAGGACTCGACAATACGCTTGTGCGCCCTTTGGCATGCTATAGCATCCTCCTTATAAAATGGACTTTCATGCTGGTTCACCATGATTCCATCATCTCTCAAAGCCTTATAGCAGTTTCCATAAAACTCTCTTGTAAATAGGCCTTCTCCTGGTCCAAAGGGATCGGTTGAGTCCACAATAATAAGGTCATAAATATTTTCACAGGATCTAACAAATCGAAGACCATCCTCATAATGAATGGTAAGACGAGGGTCATCCAGCTTACTCGCTGTCTGTGGTAAATATTCCTTACATACCTCTACAACCATGGCGTCAATCTCAACCATGTCAATATGCTCTATCTCTGGGTACTGAACCAACTCACGAATAACTCCGCCATCGCCTGCTCCTATAACCAGTACATTCTTTACATTAGGATGTACTGCCATAGGAACATGAGTTATCATTTCATGATAGATAAATTCGTCCTTTTCGGTGAGCATCATGTATCCGTCCAGCGCCAAAAACCGTCCGAATTCATAGGAATCAAATATATCTATGCGCTGAAGATCGCTTTTCCCGTTATATACATGCTTCTCCACCCTAATAGACATTTTTACATTAGGTGTATAAACCTCTGAAAACCATAGCTCCATATCAAAAACCTCCTTTTAATGCATTTAGTGTGTATTCATCACATTATAACTAAGACAACATATAAATAAAATTATAAAACTCTGCTATTCCACCAGTTTCTTTTGTAGCATAATTGAAAAGTGCGAATCGAGTTCCAACAAAATGATCCATTTTAAACACCAGCTTATGGTCAATACCAATCTTCACCCATTCATTATCTATTAAATAATAAAATTCAGCTGTATCTATCTGATTGATAAAATTGGCTTTTAACTTTAACGTGATTATTGAGTCGGATATTAATACTTTAGCAAATTCTTTTCCTTCTGACTCCTTTGATATTCCTGTGAAGGTGCTATCCAATGCTTTCTTTACCTGCATACTAACATAATACTGTCCATTATCTTTAGTAATGCCTATCCATCCATATGATCCAAGTAAAGCACAAAGTCCTGCATAGTCACCATCTTTAAGCCCACTTCCATCTACCGTAACAATTGCCTCACAAGATGGATATAGCATGCGCTGAGTTAGGGTGTTAACCGCTTGAGTAACTTCTATGCAGATCTTATTTGCTTGTATGCGGTAGCAGCCTTTGTCATTATCAAATGAACAAAAATCATGATTTGGTTCATGATTCCATTGCCAGTAATTCTTTAGAGGACTCTTAAAATCATCGCTTCCTACCAATGGTTCATAAGTATATCCTGGCCTTGTACTTTTTGTTTCAATCTGGCTAGGTACCTTGCCATCTACACCAAATACAGAGAAGTTATCTTTCCAGCTTACTGGAACAAGTATGGGAACACGACCAAGGGCAGTGCGATCCTGAAATAGTATTCCATACCATTTACCTTCTGGAGTATCAACGATTCCCCCCTGTGCAATTCCTGAGTTAAAATACCCCATATCATCATTTAAGACGTCTCCACCCAAGAAATCACCCTGAAGTGAATCAGACACAAAGCAGGCCTGTATACGCTTCCACTCCTTTCGCGCTGAGTGTATAAGAAAGACATAATACTTACCATTAATCTTATATATATGGGACCCTTCATATCCTAGTCCAGGATGCCCTTCATCCACAACAATTATCCTATCTAAGCCATCTATTTTAGGTTTTGTTAAGTCCGCTTCTAATTCTGTTAAATGTATGGTTTTATTCCCATATACTATATACACGCGATTATCGTCATCAAACAACAAGGAGCAATCATGATAAAATCCTTCAATATACTGCTTTCTCCATGGACCGGTTATAGTCTTAGATGAATATAAATATGTTTTCTTAGTATCATTTGCAGAAAAGCACACATAAAATGTTCCCTTGTGATATCGCAAGGAGGGTGCCCACATACCTTGCCCATAGATGTTAGCTCCTCCCTCTAGGCGCTGCCCAGGCGTAGAGTCTAAGGTATCATAGACATATGCTGCAAATTCCCAGTTGACTAAATCATAGGAGCGTAGAATCTCACAGCCCGGCATAAAGTGCATGGTAGTGCTTGCCATATAATAGGTGTCGTCCACACGAATTACATCAGGATCTGGATAATCCAGTCTTGTAATTGGATTTGTTGCTTTTTGGTTCATCATTTTCTACCTCAGTAATTTATTTTGTTGTTTCTTTAGCATTATTCATAGTACTAAATATTCTTCTCAATTATTTTAGATCAAACCAATAGACTGTGTTTTCTTTTATTTTCTCAGTTTCAATATCTATTGCTATTACATTTCTAAAGCTTGCCGTTCCTACCATTACAGCTACGATTCTATTATCTAATATAATGCAATATGCAATACTTTTTCTCTTGAAATCTTCAAATGAGTACCAGGATTCCAATAATCGGACTCTTAGAAAATCTTCATTTTCAAAATTGCCATTGATTAATTCATCCCAAAATATATCATCTACCTTTATTGGAGAGTATTCATTTATGATATTTGTAATATTCTTTATCTTCATATCTTTTGTTATTTGTATCATAAGTAATGTCTCCAGTTTCAAAATAGTATTTAGGCTACTTCATATATTGCTAATTATAGTGCTCAAGCGCTCTTAGCCCAATCTCGCGTATAATATCTAACTCTTCAGCATTCATCAATCCTGATTTAAAAATATTAAGATACTCTTGCGATACACTTTGATTAAAAACTAACATATCATCAGTATTTATCGTAACTGGAATTCCATAATCAAACAGCTGTCTGATAGGATGGACTGAATATGATTCTACGACTCGCAGGATTATATTGCTTGTTGGGCATACATTCAGTTGAATCTTGTGATCTGATAACCATTTCATGACCTGCTCCGACTTCGCAGCGGCAATCCCATGATGGACTTCATCCAATTCCAATTCTTCAACGGCTTCCATTACATCATCCGCCGTGCCAAATTCTCCGACATGTGCCCTTAATATAAGTCCGTATTCCTTTGCTTTTCTATATATTTTCTTGAATTTTTTTATTGGCTGAGCAAATTCATTGTAGCTAATATCTATAGACTTAAACCATTTGTATGACAGTACTTCATCTAATCTTGAAAGCTCTCTATCAGTATCGCAAGCTCTATCTAATGCATACTCCGGAAGTAATATAGTGTTAGGCGCAAATTGTAGATTAAGGCTCTTCATGGTTTGTATAAATGCCATCATATTTTCCTCGTCAAATCCAAAGCTAGCAGCCAGAACACTTATATTATCGCTTGCAGCTTGGACAAATGCAGCTTCAAGTCTTTTTAAGTAAGGGCAGTATTTTTTTATGTTTTCTATAAACCATTCATCCATATGAGAAAAGGCTTCAAACTTTTCAGGAGGGGAATCTATTTTTATATTGAAAATTGATTCTAAATATTCTCTGCTTCCCCCTCTTCCGAAATGATTATGTAAGTCACTTTTGCATATTGAATTTAGGCCACTTAAAGAGCAGTTTTGTAAATGCTCCTTAAATAATTCATTCAAAACATCTTTGTTTGTCATGTTCCTTCTCCAATTCATAAGTATACAGATATTTGCCTATTAGCTTACAATAGAATTATAGAAAAATATAATGGCAGACAGTAAACCTAAGACAATGTACACAATGTCATTGCTCCTGCACCTATTATAGCTATCATAACTAACCTCCACAAATTCAATTTTATCTTTTCGTTAGCAATCCAAAACCACAGCGAAGTAATACAATTCATTTATAATTATATACTTCCAAACATAGGAAAACAATACCAAACAAAAAATCTCCAAACCTTCATATATAGCAAGGTTTAGAGATTCTTAATCAAGGCGACAACCAGATCTAATCTACAGAACATTACCATAACCCGCAAGGAAATGAGGGCTTTTAATCTCCGAAACTGGTTGCACCTGTTTTGCACTTAATCATTTTATTTATCTGTTTTAAGCTAAAGTATAATAATATTCCCGAAGTAGTTGCTGATATAATGTCAGCAATAGGCTCAGAATAAAAAATACCCATAACTCCAAAATGTTTTGGTAAGTAGAGTGCTAACGGAATTAATATAAAAACTTTTCTTAAAAGAGCAATAAATAAGGATTTTAGAGCTTGGCCCGTGCCAACGAAAAACATTTGAGCGCTCATTTGAATTCCAAAGAGCCACATTCCACCCATAAAAATCGGTAATATCTTAGTAACTAATTCTGTTAATTCTGCTTGTGAAGTAAAAACCCCAGCAAATAGTTGTGGGAAAATAAACACTAGGGCATAATAGGCAAGTGTCGTTCCTAGTGTAACCCTCAAAGAAAGCTTGATTGCCTTATTCATTCGATCATATTTCTTTGCACCAAAGTTAAAGCTAATTATTGGTTGTACCCCTTGCGTAAACCCTTGAACAGGAATCGTTAATAACTGCATTACACTTTGCATGATAGTCATTGCACCTACATATATATCACCGCCATATTTTAATAGCCCATTGTTAAATACAATTAATATGGCTGATTCTGTAACCTGCATAGCAAATGGAGAAACACCTAAAGCTATTGTTCTCTTGGCAATACCTAAATCTATTTTTAAATATTCTTTTTTTATTCGAATTATTAATTTTTTAGAAATTAAGAACCAGACAACAAATATAGCACTCAAGGCTTGTGAGAATACCGTTGCTATCGCAGCTCCCATTACTCCCATATTAAATCCAAAGATTAAGATTGGATCTAATATAATATTAGTTACAGCTCCGATTAGTACAGACAGCATAGCTATTTTTGTTTGGCCTTGACATGTGATAAATAAGTTCAATCCTAATGCAATCTGAACAAATATAGTACCAAGCAGGTATATGCTAGTATATATGTTGGCATATGGATAGGTGGAATTACTAGCCCCAAACATATACAGTAAAGGTTCCTTAAAAATGAATACTAATACTGTCAATATAATAGATATGGCTGTTAATATGACTAGACCCGTACCTAAAATTTTCTCTGCTTCTTCCTTATTGTTTTTTCCTAATGCAATCGCAGCAAGTGGTGCTCCTCCACCGCCGACAAACATGCTAAATGCTGAAATAATTAAAATTAAAGGTGCACTAACACCTAAGCCAGTTAAAGCAATGGGTCCGACATCTTTAATATGTCCAACATATATACGGTCAACAATATTATATAATACATTAATAATTTGAGCTATAATTGATGGGATTGATAAACGTAACATCAAGGACCCTATTTTTTCAGTACCCATTTTTGAATTCTGTCCATCCAAAGTCTATTCTTCCTGCCATTTCATTATATTTTCTTAACAACACTGGATTTTAATAGCATAGCTCCAAAGCCATCTATTTTGCAATCAATATCATGTACGCCATCACTTGGTTCATAAATTAATCTTATGTTTTTAACTGTTGTTCCTCTTTTAATTGATGAGTTGCCTTTTAATTTAAGATCCTTGATTACCGTAACAGTATCACCGTCATTTAAGATATTGCCGTTTGCATCTTTTATTATATTTACATCTGCCTTATTTTCAGCTGCACCTTCAGGTTTCCATTCATGAAAGCATTCTGGACAAATCAAGAAATTGGCATCTTCATAAGTATACTCAGAATTACACATTGGGCAATTTGGTAACTTATCCATCATTAACACCTCCAATCATAAAAATTTTGCATCAACCTTTATATTAACATGTTTCTAAGATTAATGCAAAATTTGAACTTCTAATATTCTCTTAAATACCCCCAGTGTTCTAATTGGCAGTTCTCCTGATTACCCGAGCCAAAGCAAACCCATATACTAGCATTATCTAAATAAGGATGCGACTTAAATAAGTATCTATCTCCATATCTTATGGCTTCTAAGGCCAATGGAAGCTCCCGCCTAAAAATCTCCTCCCGAATGGCTGAGCTTGCTGGATCTAATTGACCATCCACATAGACATATACATACAAATATAAATATCCATCCATTACCCACTCCGCTAATACTTCATCCCTTAAATCACTTATTTTATCAAAGGCATACTGCATACCGATAGTTAGAAATAGATCCGCTGTTATATCCGAATGTGTCAAGGTGTATTTGCGACCTATTATAGGCTCTGTCAATGCTACACCATCCCTTAGTTCAACAAATAATTTATCTGGATTTAGCCTTTTCAATATATCTTCCCCTGTTTCATATATTTATCTTATCATCATTATATGCTTTACAGGTTGTTAGATTATATAATCACTTATTATTTATATCCATGACTGTTCCGATAAATACTGGTAGATTGGCTTCGCAGTCAATGAGTAAATACACAAAAGGACGGTCGAGGTAGACAGTCTTAATCTCCTCAGGTTCCATCATGGCCTCCCCATCTTTCTTCACCTCTACCACTGTCGCAGCTCCAGCTTTTGTTCCCTTTTCATCCACGGCAATAAAGGTCTTATGAAGCACCCTGCTGATGTAGAGGTTATAGTTTGCCACATATCCAATTCCTGAGAAATCTGAAAGGGTGTAGTCAAAAGCATCTGTCATACCCATTGCTTTGAGAATATCATTTAGCTGGGTTTTGTATTCACTCCTAAACTTAGGAATAGCTGCATCCACCTTCACATTAAGGGGGTCTGCAAGCATAGATGCCAGCTTCTCACCTGTGAGAGATTTGACATAGTCAGTAACGCTTATACCCTCATTAGGTAACAATGCAGCAAATGCATACTTCTTATCAGCATAATATTTAATGAAGCCTATGGCATCTTCATCCGACAAATATTGATGCTCAGTGGAACGCATCAATTCTACCTGCTGCTTTGACCCGTCCTCTTTCGTGAACACTCCTTCTTGTACCTGATAATCGTAATAGATATTCTCCCACTCGGCATCAAAGGCGAGGGCATTTACAAGGTACATTACAGCTTCCTCGGGAATCTGGTCGAGAATGTCTTTAATCATGCCATCCGTATTTTCATTTACCCAATTGTTGATGTCTCTAAGAGTTTGGTTATTAAAAGGAACTTTGAAGAGACCCGCCCCGTACCAATTGGCATTGGTTTGCAGAAAATTCGGCTCTACAGTAAAGCTCTCGTCATCCTTGAGCCAAATTGAGTTGGCAAGGCTGAGCTTGTATTTATCTCCAGCAGGAAGTTCCCTTGTGTAGGCGTATAGGTACTCGTTTAGCTCTGAAACAGGAATCCCAAATACTTCTTCCATCTGTGAGAGCGTATTACCATCTGCACCATTTGCTGTCATGGCAAGAGCTCTAATGATAGACAGTGGTGAAATCAGTGTATTTTTATTATCATCAGCGCATTGCTGAAACAAGCGCACAGCGAAATCTGTTATTAAGTCGCTGTTCTCCCCCGAAATGTCAATATCAGTCGTGACAGTATTCGCTTCCATGCCAGACATTAAGTCCGTATCAGTCGCTGTATTGGCACAACCAGAGAGAGTAATCATTATAGACAACACAAGTATAAAACACATTGTGGCAGATAGAGCATGTTTTTTCATATATCATACCTTCCTTTTCATGGATTCTACATAATAGACGCAGCCAATAAGGAAATGGTTCCCATTAATGTTAATTGACAACTGTACCTCCCCATTCTATAACAGTAAAACCTTGCCGTTAGCCTTTAGTTCGTATTTGTGAAAGAATGCGAATTAACAATTCAGAAGCTCCACCCACCAATCGAGAGTATGCCAGCCGTTCAAGTCGCTTGACCAGTGCTCCTTTAAGTCCTCAGGTATTCCTTCCTTATATGCATGCAGAAAGCAGGGAAGAATATGGAATTAATACTTACCATTGCATCAGTTATTCCTGAAGCCATAGGTTGTGCGATCCCATAGCATTATCGAGAATCCAATCACAATCATATTTATTACACAGGGGATAACGCTCATCTTTCATCATCTGATGAATCTGTTCTTTAGAATATTCCATATGTACCTCCTTAATATAATACATCCATATTTTGTCTATAAATTCTAATATAATATATCATACTAAAATAAAAGGCTCAAACTAATTTTTCCAGTAACCATTTGCACATATCATTAATGCCTATATTTTTCACTTCTTTAAATGGGGGTTATGCAAAAAATCTCCAAACCTTCATGTTTTCAAGATTTAGAGATTCCTCTAAGAGAGGCGACAACACAACCAGATGTTGCCCAAGTTCAAATCTGCATGTCTTCCTAGAGAAAAAGAGACGATGGAACACTCACGTGTTCCATCGTCTCTTTTATCAAGGCGACAACCAGATTTGAACTGGTGATCAAGGTGTTGCAGACCCATGCCTTACCGCTTGGCTATGTCGCCGAATATTATCTTTAGGTATTTTCAAAAATTAACTCCCCGAGTAGGGCTCGAACCTACAACCCCACGGTTAACAGCCGTGTGCTCTACCATTGAGCTATCGAGGATTACTTATTATAATTATAATCAAAAAAACAGAAAGCCTATTATAGAATTTCTGTCTCCTGAATATATTAAATGAACAGAAATCTATTCATTTTATTGACATCTACTACACAAGAAAATGTACATCCATCTAGGTTTATCCTAGCTTTTTTAGTAAACAAACCATTTTAGGTCAAGCCCTCGACCTATTAGTAACAGTCAGCTACATGTGTTACCACACTTCCACCTCTGTCCTATCTACCTTGTCGTCTTCAAGGGGTCTTACTTACTTGTGTAATGGGATATCTAATCT
>JAAYJU010000165.1 GCA_012522735.1 Clostridiales bacterium
AAGAGCATTTCCTTTGTCATAGCATAAATTAATCTATCGGTTTCCTCGGAAGGAAGCTTATACCTCTCTTCTCCTTCGGGTCCATAGATATCATAAAAGGGTGTTCCTTCTTCAATTATTAGGCTATAAGCAGATATATGCTCAGGATTCAGCTTTACTATCCTAATAAGTGTTTCCTCCCAAGACTTGATGCTTTGTCCCGGTAACGCTGACATAAGGTCAATATTAATGTTATCAAAGCCTAATTCTCTAGCCTGAACATAATTTTCTAAAAACTCAGAGTAGGAGTGAATTCTTCCTAGGAGCTTTAACTCATTATCATGGGTCGATTGTAGACCGAAGCTTAAGCGGTTAATGCCTGCTCTTTTGTAATCCATAAGCTTATTTCTATCAATCTCAATGGAATTATCTATATGCATTGTTCCCGGATTAAGCTCTATAGTTATCTCTGGCCTAATATCGCATGTAAGCTCAAATACATCCTGTATCTCTTTTAGTGTACGAACTATATAATCAGAATTCACACATGAAGGTGTCCCTCCTCCGATAAATATGGAGGAAACAGTATACCCGCTTGTCCTATCCTTATAGCTTCTTATTTCCTTATACAAGGCATCAAAATATGACTTTATACCCTTCTCATTAGATGGTCCGGATAAAAAATCACAATAAGCACATTTTTTTAAGCAAAAAGGAACATGGATATAAAGTCTCAGATCCTCTTTGTGCATTACCATACTTTCAAAATTATTCTGCTCCATTAACTCAACTCCTCGTATAAAGAAAGCTGTCATATATATAGCTTAGGGGGGTGTTGTAAAACTACAAGGGGGTATAGGTATAACCATAATGCACATTTAGGAGAACTGATACTCATGATATGTATGATCGTTACGGACGATTAGTCCGTATAAGATATAAATATCATGAGTATCTGTACTACTAATCAGTGTGTAAACACATAAATGTGTTGGTTATACCTATATACCCCGAGTAAAGTTTTACAACATCCCCCTTCATTTATTTAACAGCCTCTAATCATCATCCAGCTTAAGGACACTCATGAAGGCCTTTTGAGGAACTTCTACATTTCCTATCTGTCTCATCCTCTTCTTACCTTCCTTCTGCTTTTCCAGAAGCTTTTTCTTTCTGCTAATATCGCCGCCATAGCATTTTGCAAGAACATCCTTGCGAACAGCCCTGACGGTCTCCCTCGCTATGATTTTGCTTCCTATCGCCGCTTGAATAGGAATTTCAAAAAGATGGCGGGGAATTTCATCCTTAAGCTTTTCGCATATCTTTCTGCCTCTTTCATATGCTCCATCAGCATGAACAATAAATGATAAAGCATCCACCTCATCGCGGTTTATTAAGATATCAAGCTTAACAAGCTCGGATTGTACATATCCTTTTAGTTCATAATCAAAGGAAGCATAGCCCTTAGATCTTGATTTAAGAGTATCAAAGAAATCATAAATAATTTCATTTAGAGGAAGCTCATATTTTAAGAGAGCCCTCTTTTCCTCTATATACTCCATCCCAAGATATATACCTCTTCTCTCCTGGCAAAGAGTCATAATCTGACCTACGAACTCTGTTGTAACCATAATCTCGGCTGATACAAAGGGCTCCTCCATATAATCTATTAGTGAAGGATCGGGCATATTGGTAGGATTGGTTATCTCTATGACTTGTCCATCAGTTTTATAAATCTTATAAATAACGCTGGGTGCTGTGGTAACTAAATCTAAATTATATTCCCTCTCAAGTCTTTCCTGAATTATCTCCAGATGTAAAAGTCCTAAGAAACCACAACGAAAACCAAATCCTAAAGCCACTGAGGTTTCAGGCTCAAATTGCAGGGATGCATCGTTAAGCTGAAGCTTTTCAAGAGCATCTCTAAGGTCAGGATATTTAGCTCCATCTGCAGGATACATACCGCAATAAACCATAGGAAGAACTTTCTTATAACCAGGCAAGGGCTTCTCACATGGTCTCTTGGCATCGGTTACAGTATCTCCTACTCTGGTATCCTTAACATTCTTTAAGCTGGCGGTTATATAGCCAACCATACCTGCCGTTAATTCTTCGGCGGGAATAAACCTTCCGGGACCAAAGGTTCCAAGCTCAACAACCTCTGCAGTCGCACCTGTCGCCATCATCTTGATTTCTGTGCCCTTCGTTACGGTTCCATCCATAATCCTGCAGAAAATAATTACTCCCTTATAGGAATCATAGAGTGAATCAAAAATCAATGCCTGCAAAGGCTTATCGGCATTTCCCTTAGGGTGGGGAATTTTTGTAACTATTTGTTCAAGAACCTCCTCGATGTTTAATCCCTGCTTTGCAGATACCAAGGGTGCGTCATGGGCTTCTAGGCCGATAACATCCTCAATTTCAGCAATTACTCTCTCCGGTTCAGCACTTGGCAGGTCGATTTTGTTTATGACTGGCATAATCTCCAGATTATGATCCAGTGCTAAATATACATTTGCCAGAGTCTGTGCTTCAATTCCCTGCGCCGCATCCACAACAAGAATAGCTCCTTCACAGGCAGCTAAGCTACGGGATACCTCATAATTAAAATCCACATGACCCGGGGTGTCTATTAGGTTAAATATATACTCCTCACCCGATTTCGCTCTATATACAGTTCTAACGGTCTGGGCCTTAATTGTTATGCCCCTTTCTCTTTCTAAATCCATATTGTCAAGAACCTGAGACTGCATTTCCCTACTGGTGAGTAGTCCCGTCTTTTCAATTATTCTATCCGCCAAGGTCGATTTGCCGTGATCGATATGAGCGATAATGCAAAAGTTCCTTATCTTACTTTGGTCCAAACTCATGTTAATCCTCCTCATAATATATTATTGCTTCGTTACATAAAACGGAGGATTTATCCTCACTGTGTATGTTTACATTAC
>JAAYJU010000166.1 GCA_012522735.1 Clostridiales bacterium
GACTTCCCTTTTCATATTGCTTCGTCCAGTTTGTCTTGGCAGTCTTCTTCTGCTTCATCGGATGAATATGTCTATCATATTCCTCATCCATATGCTTCTTTTGCCTAGCCCTCTTCTCACTCTCAATGCGCTTCATAGCCTCATACTTATTATTAGGTTGTTCTATTTTTATGCTGCTCTCATTCGGCTTTGTAGTAGCCACCAAAATATACCCCTCTCTAAAATAGAAATGATTAAGAATATTTAGTATCCACGATATAATTTTAAGATATTTTATAGTAAAGTCAATATAATTTTATTGCTAAATATATGTTTTGTACTTGCATTTTTTTCCTCAATCTGATACATTCTATGTATATTCCTCTAGTATGTTTTAAAGGGGTAAATTATTTTAAAGAGAGGTAGTATTATGAGCGAACACAACCATAGCGATAGTTGCGGGTGCGGACACGATCATATTCATGATTCAATAACATTATCATTGGATGACGGAACCGATTTGCAATGCATCGTATTAGACATCTTTACTGTAGATGATAAGGATTACATCGCCCTTCAGCCCATGGAAGGTGAGGAAGATGATAATGTATTTCTGTATCGCTTTATCCAAGAAGACGAAGATGATGAACCTCAGCTGCTAAGTATCGAGGATGATATTGAATTCGAGGCTGTGGCTGATGCATTCGAGGAAATTCTTGATGCACAGGAATACGATGAGATGTTCGATGACGAATTCGAAGACTTTGATGATGATGAAGAATATGAAGACTAATTCTTAATGATTTATCTGGGTGCTGTAGGAATCTTGCAGCACCCTTTTATTTTAATTTAGTTAATTCAGAAATAAATCGCGATGGAGACATGGCTTTATTATAGTGTTGTTTAGAAGAGAATATATATAGCTGTTTTTTTGCTCTTGTCATGGCTACATAGAATAATCGTCTCTCTTCCTCAATATTTTCTGGTAATACTGCTTTCTTATGTGGCGTTATACCCTCATTGACATCTACAAGAAATACAGCTGAAAATTCCAATCCCTTGGCGCTATGCATAGTCATTATATTGATTCCATCAAGGTTTTTACTCCTACGGTTTTGGGCCTGTCTCTTAAGCTCTTCCTTGTATTCCTCCATATGGCTAAACCAATCTGAATATGAATTAAAGCCTCTTGCGCTTTCCTGAATTTCGTCTATGACATCAAGTAGCTCTTCGAATTTCATTTTTCGTAAGCTTGCATATTCCTTAAGGAATTCCTCATATCCTATTCCCCTTCTAATATATTGAATGGCTGCATATGGTGTCATTTTTGCAATCATGGCAAGATCATATTCCAACTGTTCTATTCTTCCACGCATCCATTCCTTATCCTCATAATAGTCATAGATATCACTAATACTAACCTCTGGATTATCAAAACAGTCCCTGCTTATATACCGTGTGGGTCTGTTGATTATTCGAAAAAATAGTGCTCTACTATTCTCACCCATGGCAATTCTTATGTAGGAGATAATATCCTGAGTAATCCAATGGTCGTAAATGTTAGGTAGATTATCTCCGGCAACAAAGGGTATATTATACTCCATTAGCTTATGAATAACTGCTCCCGCTCCAAGATTTGTACGAACTAAAATAGCCATATCGGATAATGATTTATTCTTTTCGGCTAATCTTATAATCTCCTCCACAAGGCTTTTATTTTGCTCTGCCATGGATTCAAAATGACCTATTATGACCTGGTTACCACCACTTTTTATATGAGCTGTTAATTCCTTATCATAGCGAGTTTTGTTATAAGAAATAAGTTGACTTGCCAGATTAATAATATGAATATTAGACCTATAGTTTATATTTAGGAAAGTTCTTTTACTGTCCGGGAAATCCACAGGAAAGTTAAGCATGATCTCTGGCTTGGCCCCGCGAAAGCGATAGATTGACTGGTCATCATCCCCTACAATAAATAGGTTGTTAAGGGGAGCCGCCAACATCCTCACTATATCATACTGTAGTATATTAATATCTTGGAATTCATCTACTAATATATATTTGAATTTGTTCTGCCATAGCTTCAAAATATCCGGTCTCTCAGAAAAAAGCTCATAGCATAGAAGAATCATATCATCAAAATCAATTTTCTTAGCACTCTTTATCCTTCTATTGTACTCATTGTAGATGCTTCGAAAGACTTCGTCCCCACAGCTTAAGGAATAATATGTTGATAGCTCAATTCTATTACCCTTTACCATAGATATTTCAGATAGAAGCTCAGATATATACTCCTTCTCATCCTCGTATTCAAGCTCCATGCTAATGACAATATCCTTAATACATACCCGTCTTTCTTCCTCCCTTATGATGTTATCCGGACTTAAGGAGTAGGCATGTCTTAGGATAGTAAAGAAAATACTATGGAAGGTCCCAAAGCTTACACCTGTTCTATAGTCTCCCGATAATCGTAGAAAACGTTCCTTCATCTCCTCGGCTGCTGCCCGTGTAAAGGTAATTACAAGGATGTTCTCTTCAGGAATCTTATGTTCCTGAATCAAATATTTTGTCCGTTCCGTTATAACCAGAGTCTTTCCGGAGCCTGGGCCGGCCAAAACAAGCATAGGCCCATCCTTGTGCCTTACGGCATTTTTCTGTGCCTGATTCAATTCCATACTAATTCCTATAATCCAATAATAAAAATTTTGGATTATATACTCCTCCTTAATGCATATATAATTGAATTAAATTACCGGGTAATAAAATCAGATAATCTTGATATGATAATTATTGTTTAGAAAGATATCAAGATAAACAATATGCTAAATCATACTGCTTATCTTGATTAATATAATTATTAGTTATTACTCAAATCCTTACTAGTTTATCAATAGCTATATTAATACGATATAGGCTTTCCTCCTTACCAAGGATGCTCATGATTTCATAAGCACCTCCCGGTGTTGACTGCTTGCCCGATACAGCTGTTCGAACAGGCCATAAGCCTTGACCATTCTTTATCTGCTTCTCGCCAACATAGGACATAATAACACTCTCGATAGAGGTCTCAGAATAATCCTCAAGAGCCTCAAATCTGGGTAAAAGCTCTCTTAATACATCAAGTGAATTTTCTGAGTTAGTCTTCATCTTCTTGTGGGTAAACATCTCTACATCATAATCTGGAAGCTCATAAAAGAAATCTATTATGTCTCCGATATCGCATAGGGTTTCTATCCTGGTCTTTACCAGATCCGCAATCCTTTTATAATCCAAATCCTTCTTAATAGCTACCTTAATATATGGGAGGGCCATAGTATAGAATTTGTCCTCTTCCATCTTCTTAATGTATTCCCCGTTCATCCAGCGAAGCTTGACCATATCAAAGACTGCAGGTGATTTGTTGATGTTACGATAATCGAAGTCTCTTATAAGCTCCTCTAGTGACATTATTTCAGTATTGCTTGGTGAGCTCCAGCCCAGAAGTGCTACGAAGTTTACGATAGCCTCCGATAAAAAGCCCTGCTCTATTAAATCCTCATAGGACGAATGGCCGCTTCGCTTACTAAGCTTTTTGTGGTCCTCATTGGTTATAAGGGGCAGATGCACATATTCAGGCTCCTCCCAACCAAAGTCCTCATAAAGCCTTGTATATTTCGGCGTAGAGGATAGATACTCGTTTCCTCTAACCACATGGGTTATCTCCATAAGATGATCATCAACCACATTTGCAAAATTATAGGTGGGAAAACCGTCGGACTTAATAAGTATCATATCATCCAGTTCATCATTGTCTACGGTAATATTTCCAAAGATAGCGTCATGGAAGGTGGTTGTACCATCCTGAGGTATATTCTGGCGGATTACATAAGGAATAGCATCCGCAAGGTTTTTCTCTATCTCCTCCTTGGACAGATGTAAGCAATGTTTATCATACTTATTGATTTCCTTAACCTCATCCTCTTCGTCCTCAGACACACTTCCTACAGCCTTTTTAAGGGTAGCCAAGCGATCCTTTGTACAAAAACAGTAATAAGCCGAGCCTTTTTCTATCAGCTTCTTAGCATGCTCCAGATAAATACCTGATTTCATACGTTCACTTTGAACGTAGGGACCATATCCCCCGTCCTTATCAGGGCCCTCATCATGGATAAGGCCTGCTCCTTCAAGGGTACGGTATATAATATCTATGGCTCCATCAACGTATCGCTCTTGGTCAGTATCCTCAATCCGTAAAACAAAGGTACCATCCTCGTGCTTTGCGATTAAATACTCATATAAAGCCGTTCTTAGATTACCTACATGCATTTTACCGGTTGGACTCGGTGCATATCTAGTCCTTATTTTATTCATGTCATACTTCCTCTCTGTTTAGTAACTGAAATCTCTAAATATATCATTGTAGCGTTTAAATTCACTATTAAAGCTATCCTGGAATA
>JAAYJU010000026.1 GCA_012522735.1 Clostridiales bacterium
AATTTTACTATGATGATAATCTATATTATACCCATGAAATAACAGATGATGGATTGAAGGAACCCTTCTATATATTATTAAATCTAGCCCTAGGAGCGTCAGGAGGGATACCTGATCCAGAAATTTCAGAAATGGAAATGATAGTCGATTATATAAGAGTCACTACTCTCGAAGGAGAACTGGTGACTGAAGTAGAAGAAATCACCTTAGATACAAACGAATATAGAGGATATGCTGGTGCCGTAAAAAAAGTAAATGCCAGTTTATTACCCCTAGCAGCACAGGATAGAACAATTACCTGGACAACCTCTGATCCGACTGTAGCAACGGTAGATGGAGGATATGTGCGACTTTTAAAGACAGGGACTGCTATTATCACTGCTAAAACAGCTAACGGATTAACAAGTAGCTTAAGGGTAATATGTAATTAGCTTGTGTATTGAGTACAAAGATTAAAAAGGTAGGAATAATTGAAGATGCAAGAGTATGTTCAATGTTCAGGAAAGAGGGATTAATGAACAGAATAGTGATAGGGGATATAAGGGTTATTGATAATTATCTAGAATGTATTTACATGGTTTATGGCGAATGGAAAAGGTACTTTAAGGATACTAATACTTTTTATGCAACTTATGATAAAAAAATTGATAGGGTCCCTAAAAGTGTAGGTGTGATTCCTCTTTTATGTAATGTTCTTCCTCTGGTATGGATTTTTGATGCAGAAGTAATTGTCGATGATATAGATAAGGATTTTTATGAAAGTATTGAGGATTTTAAGCAAGGGTATATAAATATGTATCCCAAGGTAGACTTTAAAGGAAGAGTTAGCCCAAAGAAAATAAGTGACAATAGACAGGATGATTTGAATAGGACAGCTACTTTTTTTTCAGGCGGAGTAGATGCTTATAATACCTTGATTTCACACATTGACGAAAATCCAATCCTGGTGACTCTATGGGGAGCAGATATCTTCTTTGAGGATCATGCGGGTTGGAGCTTTATCGATAGACTTATAAAAAATGTTGCAAATCAAAATGACTTGAATTACATACCAATTAAGACATCATTTCGTAGATTTCTAAATGAAGATACCCTAAGTGAATATGTTTTCAAATTAACAGGTGATAATTGGTGGTATGGCTTCCAGCATGGAATAGGGATTATTGGGCATATTGCACCCCTGGCATATCAATATAAAATAAAAACTGTATATATAGCATCTTCCCTAACCATAGATGATAATACCACCTGTGCATCCGACCCTACTATTGATAATTATGTTCGCTTCTTTGGTTGCCAGGTTGTCCATGATGGATATGAATATTCGAGGCCTGAAAAGACAGTGCGTATTAGTGAATACGTGGAAAAAACCAAAAAACCGATACAGTTAAGAGTATGCTGGGAATCAGAGGGTGGATCAAACTGCTGTCAATGTGAGAAATGCTATCGCACAATATTATGCTTATTAGCCGGTAAAAGTAGGCCGCAGGAGTATGGCTTTAATTATAGGG
>JAAYJU010000167.1 GCA_012522735.1 Clostridiales bacterium
AGTAATTTTCTTTAAAGATGTTGTTAATTAACAACCTTTACCATACTGTGTCTAACTACTGTGTCATGATACATATAGCCCTTTTGATACTCTTCTGAAACTATATTCTCTCCAAGCTCTTCATCCTCACCATGCATAACGGCATTATGAAAATTCGGATCGAATTCATTTCCTACAGCCTCTATAAGTTTTACACCGATTTCCTCCATGGTGGTCATCAGCTGTTTATAAATCATATTAAAACCCTGAACTAATGGACTATCTTTATCAGTTTCTTTGACAGAATCAAGTCCTCTTTCAAAATTATCGATTATAGGTAGCATCTTTTCTATAATACTTTTAACTCCCAAGTCATACATTTGGGACTTTTCCTTCTCGGAACGTTTTCTGAAATTATCAAACTCTGCCATAGACCTCATCAGTCTATCATTCAGCTCCAGAATTTTCTCTTCTTTTGCTGCAAGCTCCTTGTTTTTAGAGCTTTTTAGAAGTGATTTGCCAGGCTTTATCTTGTCATTTATAGTCTCATCAATGCAAGTAGATTGATCTATCTTATCTTCCACGGATTTCTCAGAATTTTTAGCTTCTTCTTCCTTCTCCATGGCTGCTTTAATCACTTCGATAGTCTTATCCTTTTCTTCCAATCTTAACTAACCACCTTTCATATCTACGTTTTATTCTTAAAAATATCATCTAATTGTACCATCAGATTTTGCAAGGTTCCGACTACTCTTTCGTAATCCATCCTCTTAGGTCCGATAATACCTACCTTACCATATACACCCTCTTCAATTTCATAGGTGGCAGTGACAACTGAGCAGTCCTTCATAGCATCGATAGGGGTCTCATCGCCAATATAGACCTGTATTCCCCTACTTTCCTCATCATCCATCCTGTCCTGTATAAGATCAGATAAGAGTTTCTTTTCTTCAAATGTATATAAGAGCTCAGAAGCCTTCTCTATATCGCTTAACTCAGGATACCTAAGAATATTAGTGGCTCCTGATGTATAAACCTTAAAATCATCTTCCTCAGCAACGGCCTGTACTATGGCATCTAAAATATCATTAACAATCTCTCTGTATTCTCCCGCCTGTTCCTTCATCTGTGTGATAATAGGAAGATTTATAGATGATAAATCTAAGCCCTGAAGAAATGTATTTAGCACAATATTTAGCTTTAATATGATTTCCTTATCTAATGATGCCGATACCTTTATTATTTTATTCTTTACAATATTCTTATCAAATACTATAACGGCCAGTAGCTGACCACCTTCAAGCTCTGTAAGCTGAATAAATTTTACTTTTTTCTTATACTGTGGTGTTGAAACCATGGTGGCATAATTAGTATTTTCAGCAAGAAGCTTTGCCACCTGTTGAAGTAAGCTTTCTAATCGATCTGCCTTCTCAATAAGTATTTCTCTCATGCTTTCAAGCTCATTATTCTTATCTAATAAGAGTAAATCAACATAAAGACGATATCCCTTATCCGTAGGAATTCGTCCAGCAGAGGTATGGGGTTGAATAATATAACCCGCTTCCTCCAGATCTGACATTTCATTTCTGATTGTTGCCGAGCTCAAATTAAGATCCGTGAATTTTGATATAGTTCTGGATCCAACCGGTTCACCTGTCTCAAGATAATTTTGGATGATAGCCTGTAGTATTTTTAATTTTCTATCATCTAGCTCGTGCACTGCCTCACCTTCTCTATTTTTATATACTTTATTGATTTTTTATAATTAGCACTCACT
>JAAYJU010000168.1 GCA_012522735.1 Clostridiales bacterium
CGGTCATTTTATGATAGAAGTTTGTATGTGAAACGATGTAGGGGAGTTTTAACATATTAATAATATCAACACATAAAATGGCAGGTGTCTATATTTTTCCTCCTAGCAAAATCCGCTGCCCTCAAAAGACCTGGGGAGAGTTTGATGAGTGGCGGCGGATGAATTGCAAATACTCGAAAAAAACTATCATTGAGTTTTCTTAGATAGCTTTTTTGTATATTTATATAAGATTGTTATTATTTTGTCAAATTTGTTGAAATAAATAGCTACAAGAAGTTCATTTTTTAGTAAAAGTAAATGAATTATCTTGAAAATAATAGACCTATTATGTTGAATTAAAAATTCAAATGGGATATAATACATAAGGCGTTAATTTTGTCTAAAATGAAATAGTGAGGTGAGTCAATGGCAAAAGAAACAGTACAAGCTGTCCGTAAGGCTGAAACATCTGCAGAGAAGCTGCTTAAAGATGCTCAGGTGAAAAAAGATGAAATTATTTCTGAAGCGATGCAAAAAGCTAAAGAATTATCAACTTCTATGTTAAATGAAGCACAAAAAAATGCAGAAAATGATGTTAAGGAGGCTGTACGCCGTAGCAATCAAATATTGGAGGAGGCAAAAAAGGAAGCAGAAAAAGAAGTTGAGCTCCTTATAGCAATGGCGAAAGCCAAGCAACAAGGTGCAATAAACTTGGTTATCTCCAATGTCGTATGACATTAAAAAAATAGCTTTATATAAGGCAAAGGAGGTGTATTGGTTATGGCATTGCTGCAAATGCAGCGTATTAACATTTATGCTTTAAAAAAAGATAGAAAGCATATTCTTGAGTTATTACAGCGACGGGGAGTCGTAGAAGTTAGAGATATGCTAAAAGAGGATAAAGTCTTTAGTAAATCTGATGTTTCGGTAGCGAAGCAGAGCTTAGAGAAGAATATTTCCTTAGCAACGGAAAGCTTAAGCATCCTAAATAATTATATCAAGGAAAGTAGTTCCATGCTTTCGGCTTTAGAAGGTAGAAAAGAGTTACCTGTTGAGGTATATGATGGTTTTAGAGAAAAATATAAGACGACAGTTGACATTACAAAACGCATAATTGAGCTGGCTAAAATTATTGCAGAAAATAAAGCAGAGCTATTAAAGTTACAGACTCAGGTTGAAATACTTTCACCATGGATAAACCTTGATATTCCTTTGAACTTTAAAGGTACTAAGCTTACCACGGGATATATAGGAACATTACCAAAACCTTGGACATTGGAGGGCATTTATGATAGGTTGGCAGACTATATGCCCCTTGATGTAGACATTATTAGTTCTACTAAGGAGCAGACATGTATATTTGTACTATGTACAAATAATAACAAGGATAAGGTTTATGAAATTTTAAGAGGAATGGACTTTACACTGCCTTCTCTTACAATTGACAGATCAACAACGTTTAATTTATCAACCATGGATGATATATCAACTACGGCTGATATATCACCAGCTATGCAGTTAAAATTTATTAGGCAGCAACTTGATGAGACAAAGAAGCAAATCCAAGTTGCTATGGATGAAATTATATCCTACGACAAAGACCGTAATAAATTAAAATTCTTACTGGATTACGATACCATGAGACTTGAGAAGTACGAGGTTCTGGGTACGCTTCTTCAATCCAAGAATGTATTTATTATCTCAGGGTTTATAGCTGAAAAGGATATTAAGGACTTAGAAGAGGAGCTAACGTCAAAATTTGATGTAGCTATTGATTCTGCTAATCCAAGAAAAAAAGATGAGGTACCTATTCTTTATAAGAACAACGGTTTCAGTGAACCCTTAGAGGGTACTGTAAATTCCTATAGTCCGCCGGGTAAAGGTGAGATAGATCCAACAATGGTTATGTCCTTGTTTTATTATGCCTTATTTGGACTGATGTTATCTGACGCTGGTTATGGATTTTTAATAGCCGTCGCATGTGCCTTTGGACTTATCAAGTTCAGAAAAACCATGGAAAAGCCTATGAAGAACACTCTCAAGATGTATATGTTTTGTGGTATTGCTACTGTGTTCTGGGGTATAGTGTTTAGCTCATACTTTGGTGATATATTTGATGTGGTAGCTAAAACATTTTTCGGAGTTACTGATTTGCCCATAATTCCACCCTTGTGGTTCTATCCAGTAGAAAAGCCTATGCTTATGCTAACTTTTGCAATGGCTATTGGAATAGTGCATTTGTTAACAGGTCTTGCTATGAAAGGATATCAGATGGCAAAGCAAAAGGACTATATGGGCATTATATATGATGTAGTGTTCTGGTATGTTCTTTTGATATGCGGTGTTGTTATCCTATTATCCATGAAAATGGTAACAAATATCTTAGGTATCAATGTTGATTTTCCGGATATTGTAATTGATATCGCCAAGATAGCTGCGCTAGTATCAGCTGTTGGAATTATACTCACCAATGGCAGGGAATCCAAGAATCCCTTCAAGCGTATTTTAAAAGGCTTATATGCCTTGTATGGCATATCCGGTTATCTTAGTGACATATTATCTTATTCAAGATTGCTGGCATTGGGACTTGCAACAGGAATTATTGGTACTGTTGTTAACCAGATGGCATCCATGACAGCAGGTGGAGCCTTCGGTCCGATTTTTTTTACATTAATCGTAGTAATAGGACATGCTCTAAACCTAGGGATTAATGCTCTTGGAGCATATGTCCATACAAACCGTCTCCAATACGTGGAGTTTTTCGGTAAGTTTTATGAGGGTGGCGGAAAGGTATTTAAGCCCTTTGGAATAAATACAAAATATTATAGAATCAAGGAGAGTACGAAAAATGGGATCATTAGATAATTATGGTATTGTATTAGCATTATTAGGTGCAGCATTAGCTGCATTAGTTCCAGGAATGGCTTCTGCGAAAGCAGTAAGTATGGGAGGTATTGCAGGAGCAGGTGTTATCGCAGAGAATCCTTCTCTGTTTGGTAAGGTTCTTATTTTGCAGCTACTTCCAGGTACACAGGGTATATATGGATTGATTATTGCCTTCATAACCTTTTCTCAGATTGGTGTATTAGGTGGAAGCAGCGAAATCTCTTTTGTAAAAGGTGCTCTATATTTTGCTGCCTGTATGCCAATGATTATTGTTGGTTATACCTCTGCTATCAGGCAGGCTAATGCTTCTGTGGCTAGTATTGGTACTGTAGCAAAGAAACCCGATCAATTTGGTAAAGCAATGATTTTCCCAGCTATGGTTGAGACCTATGCTATATTGGCAGTTCTTATTTCGATATTGGCAGTAAGCGGAGTAACAGGACTAAATATTTAAAGAAAGCATATAACTGTATTTTGCGTAATAAATGTTTGCTGCTGAAGCGGCATATGGAGGTTTAAATGACTGGATTAGAAAAAATAATTAAGGCAATTGAAACAGAAGCCCAAGCCAATGCAGATAAAATAATTGCCGAAGCCAAAGAGGAAGCAAATCAGATTCTATCCCTGGCTAAGGAAGAGGCTAAGCAGGGTGTAGCTAATATTGCCGAAAAGCCCGCATCTGAAATAAAGGCTATTATAAATCGAGCAGAATCTGGTGCCAAACTAATAAAGAGGCAGATGATTTTGGATGCGAAGCAAGAGGTAATTAATGATATCATCCTCAAAGCTAAGAATAAGCTTACCAGTCTTCCGGATACTGAATATTTTGATATAATCCTTCAAATCGTTAAGAAGCATGCCCATCCACAAGCGGGTATTATTATGTTCTCACAAGCTGATTTAGATCGTTTACCTAAGAAGTATGAGAAGAGCTTAGAAGAAGCTATAAAGGGAAGAGCGAACGCATCCCTCACAATATCTAAGGAAAGCATTGCCAAGCTTGATGGTGGTTTTATACTTGTATATGGAGACATAGAGGAGAATTGTTCTTTTGATGCCTTAATTAATGAGGCTAAGGATGAGCTACAGGATAAAGTAAATGCATTTATATTCGAATAGAAGGACCGGAAAGAAGGTGAAGCGGTTTGCATAGGGAAAAAAGACTCGGTTTTTCAAATAATAAAAGTGAAATGAGCGACAAGCAATATATATATGCTGTTGCTCGTATACGTTCA
>JAAYJU010000027.1 GCA_012522735.1 Clostridiales bacterium
TAAATAATCTTTAACTCTATCGTATGCTTCAAATACCTGTTGTGGTTTACCCATATTCAATATCTGATTGTACATATTAGGTGATTTATATTTTACAAATGCTAACTTATCAAGAGTTCCGACATAAGATTCTGTTAAGTAGTTATAAGCATCGCAAAAAGATTTGTTATTTCGTTGCATAAGATGAACGGTTATGGAGTTTCGTGTGAAGGGCTGCTTAGTATGAGGCTTATCAAAATAAACGTAAACTCTTCTTCCGCGAACAGCATATTCGTTTTCTGTATAGCCTGCTTTTCTTAATCCGCTTACAAATGCTTCGGCCATTTGACGGTCATATAGATCCAGAATAATGTCCATTGTAATCTCGAAAGGTTGTGAGAACTCAGCCAGCTTAAAGCCCGTAATCCACCAATGATAGGCACTTCTTGTAAATAAAAGATTGCCATTCTTTCTTAAGGCAAAGGACATATCTATTCTGTGTTCGTCCTTTACACAATAATAAAATGTACCGTTAAATATACCAGGAATATTTAAATCTTGCCCTGATGTATAGTAAACACCTACCTCACCACCTGTTGTCATTCCGTATTGTCCCTTCCAAAATTCAATCATCCATTTCATGCCCCTATAGTTAAAATAGATAGGTTCACAGTCGATAATCATGCTGAATGTAGCGCTTGCCTCATCATATAGCCTGAAATAACCAAAACTTCTTTGCCAACCATTCATAAGAGAGTAGAACATATCCTGAGTATAATCGTAGGCAAATCCAAAGGGCTTCAAATCTTGATTTAGCTCCTCCAATTGTTCAGGGCTGGTTCCTATTACATCGGTAATAGGTCTAACGATTTCTTTTTCTTTACTCTTTCTTTTCTTTTTTTTGCGAATACGGACAAATATCGATGTAATAAATAAAAGCAGTAGGATACCAATTATAACAAGAACTTTATTTTCTATATAAAAGCTCCATAGAATCGAAGCGCTGGATATATTAAATATTAAAAATACAGAAACTAATAGATACATAATAATAGACTCCTTTCATATGCTATATATCATCATATTCGCAAGAGGAGTAAGATGTTAAAGATGACAAAAAAATATGTAATATTCTGAAATGTGAATTAATCTTTCTTAATATTGTAATGCTATGATTAATAGAAAAAGTATAAGCTGGCATGTCCAATATATGGATATAAATGCTACCAATTATTATGCAATTACTTGACATTTAATCATGTGCGTATTATGATATTTTCGGTGTATATAAAACCTGATAGCAGGAGGGCTAAAAGAGTTGAAGCATTATTTTCATGGAGGTATTCATCCGGCTGATGGCACAGACAAGCTATTAAGTAATCAAAAACCAATATATATATATATGCCAAAAATCATAGAAGTTTCTATGAAGCAATCGCCGGGAAGTGTCTGTGAAGCTATAGTTAAGGCAGGTGATAAAGTTTCAAGAGGTGATTTGATAGGCGTGCCTAAAAGCTTTGGCGGTGCAAATATTCATGCCGGAATTAGTGGGACTGTTATTGATGTAACAACTCATCCCGATTCATTTGATAAGGATGTTGAGATAATAGTTATTAAATCTGATGAAATTAATGACAATAATAATGCTATAAATTCGCTTCGTAATTACGAGGAAGGTATTGTTGATCTTTCTGACTATTCCAGGGATGATATTATAGCTAAGATGAGAGACGGCGGCCTCACTGGTTTAGGTGGTGCTGGATTTCCTACTCATATTAAATATGAGACAAAGAAGCCAATAGAATATATCTTAATTAATGCGGCAGAATGTGAGCCCTATCTTACATGTGATCATATGCTTATGAAGGAGCATGGATACGCTATAGTTAATGGAGTGCTCCTATTTGTTAAAGCTGCGAGTGCAAAGAAAGCCATTATCTGCTTAGAGGACAATAAAGAGGATGCTTTTACCGCTTTGGAAAGTATAATTTCTGACAAAGGACTTCCCATAGAAATTAAAATTCTTCCCACCAGATATCCGCAAGGTGGAGAAAGACAGCTTGTTGAAGCAGTACTTCATATGGAGGTACCAGCGGGGCAACTGCCTGCGAAGATAGGTGTTTTAATTAATAATATAGGTACAGCAAAAGCTTTAGCTGACATTGTATTGGGAGATGAACCTTTGATATCTCGTGTGATTACTGTAACGGGTAATGTTAAAGTACCCTTAAATTATCTTGTTCCTATAGGGACAAGATATAGTGAGCTTATCGAATTATCAGGAGGCTATACGGCGACAAAAAGTAGAGTGATAAGTGGCGGACCAATGACTGGTTCTATCCTTCAAATAGGTGGAAGTCATGGTGATTTGTCTGGAAGCGTTATTAAGATTAGCTCCGGCCTTTTGGTATTGGAGGATACTCCTAAAGAAGAGTCTCCTTGTATCCGTTGTGGCGAATGTGAAAGGGTATGTCCTGCAGGACTTGCGCCTTTTAAAATAGATTTTGCTGCAATAGATGATGATATCAAATTATGTGATAAGCTTTATGCCACAGAGTGTATTAGCTGCGGTTGCTGCTCTTATGTATGTCCTGCGAAAAGAGAGTTGGCATACCGAATAACAGAAGCCAAAACAGAGATATACAAGCTTAGGTGGGAATCGGATGACTAGAATCTGGAGGTTTTAATGAAACTTAAATTAGCTAATGAGTTGCATGAGGTTAGTCCACATATTGTAATGGATAGGTCTACTAAGTTAATAATGCAGGATGTAGTTATCGCAATGATACCAGCATTATTGGGGGCTATTTATTTCTTTGGAATTGATTCACTGCTTCTTGTGCTAGCCGCTGTGACTACCTGTGTTTTATCAGAGTATATTTGGCAGAAAATTAGAAAGGAACAACTAACTGTAAGCGACTGGAGTGCAGTCGTAACAGGAATTCTAATAGCATTTAATGTTCCTTCAACTACCCCCATATGGGCTGTTATGGTAGCATCTGTATTTGCTATTATAGTGGTAAAGCAGTTTTTCGGTGGAATAGGCAGCAATTTTGCCAATCCCGCCTTAATGGGTAGAGCTTTACTTCTTTTCCTCTGGCCTGCGTCTATATCAAATTATGTAACCACATTACATTCAGGTGCTGATGCCATAAGCTCTGCGACGGTTTTGGGCTTATATAAATCCGGATCTGATTTTAGCCAGTTTTCTAAGTGGGATATGTTTATAGGAAATATACCGGGATGTATTGGTGAAACCAGTGCACTTTTATTACTTATAGGATTTGCTTATCTATGCTATCGAAGAGTTGTTAACCTGGCAGCTACAGGTGCTTATATATTTACTGTTCTTTTAATAACCTTTGTATTTGCAAAAGATGGGCTGTTTAGGGGAGATATATTAACTAATTTACTATCGGGAGGATTAATACTAGGAGCTTGCTATATGATGACTGATTATGCGTCTGTAGCTCCAAGGGTTAAGGTGACTCTGGCTGTTATAGCAGGACTTATTACAGCAGGAATAAGGCTCTGGGGTATATTACCTGAAGGAGTAAGCTATGGAATTCTTGTAGCGAATTGTCTATCCGGCATAGTTGAAATTATTATAAGACCCCATATTTATGGTGTTAAATTAAAAAAACAAAAAGATAGAAGAAAATAAAAAGAGAGGTAACGATATGAAAGATAGTAGATTAAAAGGAATTATAGCTTTAGCAGTTGTTACAATCCTTGCCTTTGGAGTAATTTACGGAAGTAAAATATTAACCAAAGATGAAAAAGCAGGTAATGGTACAGAGGTGGTGGAAGACCTTCCGGGTGCAATAGATGTAGCAGGAGCAGAAGGAATAGTATCTGCAAGAGAAATTACCGATGATAGCGGTGCTCTTACAGCTTATTCGGTTGTAGCGAAGGCTAAGGGCTTTGCACCTCCTACTAATCCTGTAACCTGGGAAATTGTATTTGAAAGTGACGCAAAGACTATTAGAGAAGTAAAGATTGTAAGCCATGGTGA
>JAAYJU010000169.1 GCA_012522735.1 Clostridiales bacterium
CTCCAACCTGAATCTTTCTTTTCTGTGCTATATATACACGTACTGTTTCATTTACACCTGGAGATAATTCATCTCCGTTTTCCCTGGTAAACACCTTGGCATCTACTATAATACCATACTCACCATGGGGTACTCTAAGAGAAGTATCTCTTACTTCCCTAGCTTTTTCACCAAAGATTGCACGAAGAAGTCTTTCCTCTGCGGTTAGCTCAGTTTCGCCCTTAGGTGTAACCTTACCCACAAGAATATCACCTGCACGAACCTCAGCACCTATACGAATAATTCCTCTTTCATCAAGGTCCTTTAGAGCATCATCGCCAACACCTGGCACGTCTCTTGTAATTTCCTCGGGTCCTAGCTTGGTATCTCTAGCTTCTGCCTCATATTCTTCTATATGAATGGAGGTATAAATATCCTCCTGAACAAGACGCTCACTTAAAAGTACAGCATCCTCATAGTTATATCCCTCCCAGGTCATAAAGCCTATTAGAGGATTCTTACCAAGTGCCAATTCACCCTGTGAAGTTGAAGGACCGTCTGCGATTACCTGACCTTCTTCAACCCTTTCGCCCCATTTTACAACAGGTCTCTGGTTAATACAGGTTCCTTGGTTACTCTTGGCAAACTTAATCATACGATAGGTATGCTTTGAACCATCATCATGCTTAATAACAATATCCTTAGCAGTAACCCTCTCTACAAGGCCGGCTTTTTTAGCCAATACACATACTCCTGAGTCAATGGCTGCCTTTGCTTCTATACCAGTTCCCACGACAGGAGATTCTGTTACAAGCAGAGGAACTGCTTGACGTTGCATGTTAGCACCCATAAGTGCACGGTTTGCATCATCATTCTCTAGGAAAGGAATAAGTGCCGTAGCCACAGAGAATACCATCTTAGGGGATACGTCCATTAAGTCAATTTTCTGCTTCTCATATTGAGAGGTTTCTTCCTTATAACGACCAGAAATAGAGTTGCCGATAAAGTAGCCATCATTATCAAGCTCTGCATTTGCTTGGGCTACTACATATCTATCCTCTTCATCTGCTGTAAGATATATAACCTCTTCCGTAACCTTTGGATTCTCAGGATTCTCCTTATCTACCATACGATAAGGAGCCTCGATAAAGCCATATTCATTAATCCTTGCATAGGTTGCGAGGGAGTTAATCAGACCGATGTTAGGGCCTTCCGGTGTCTCTACCGGACACATTCTTCCGTAATGGGAATAGTGTACGTCACGAACCTCAAAGCCAGCTCTGTCACGGGAAAGACCTCCGGGTCCAAGAGCTGAAAGACGTCTCTTATGTGTCAGCTCACCCAGGGGATTATGCTGATCCATAAACTGTGACAGCTGAGAGCTTCCAAAGAACTCTTTAACAGCAGCCGTAACAGGCTTAATATTTATTAAGGACTGAGGACTGATACCCTCTAAATCCTGTGTAGTCATTCTTTCTCTAACCACACGTTCCATTCTGGATAAACCGATACGATACTGGTTCTGTAGAAGCTCACCAACAGCACGGATTCTTCTGTTACCAAGATGGTCGATATCATCCGCGTTGCCTAGGTCATATTCCAAATTAATATTATAGTTAATAGAAGCAATTATATCTTCCTTAGTAATATGCTTAGGAATAAGCTCGCTGATATTCTTCTTAATTGCTTCCTTGATATCTTCTATAGATGAATTTTCCTCTAATATTTTTTTCAAAACAGGGTAATATACATTCTCAGAGATACCCATTGATTTTCTTTCAGCCACACTGATCTCCGGAACATGATAAGAAAGGTTAACCATCATATTGGAAATAACCTTAACATTCCTCTCATCAGTTTGTATCATAACGGATGGTACTGCGGCATCCTGTATAAGAAGTGCCAAATCATTCTTTACTGCTGTACCAGCTTCGGCAATAATCTCTCCGGTTGATTTATCAACCACGTCCTCAGCAAGTACAAAGCCTACTATACGATTACGGTATGCTAGCTTTTTGTTGAATTTATAACGTCCAACCTTAGCTAAATCATATCTTCTTGGGTCGAAGAACATACTATGAAGTAAGGATTCAGCATTCTCAACCGCCAAGGGCTCACCTGGACGAAGTTTTTTGTATAACTCTAATAAACCATCCTGATAATTACCGGATGGATCCTTTGCAGTGCTGGGGTCTTTTGCGAGACTTGCAAGTATTTTAGGCTCTTCACCAAACAGCTGCTTGATTTCTTCATTGGTTCCATATCCCAAGGCTCTGATAAAGGTGGTGATAGGAACCTTTCGATTTCTATCTACCCTAACATAAAAAACATCGTTGGAATCTGTTTCATATTCCAACCACGCTCCTCTGTTAGGTATTACTGTGGCAGAAAATAATTTCTTACCGATTTTATCATGGTCAATTGCATAATAGATTCCTGGGGAACGTACCAGTTGGCTTACAATAACTCTTTCAGCACCATTTATAACAAAGGTACCAGTTTCAGTCATTAGCGGCAAATCGCCCATAAATATGTCATGTTCATTGATTTCGTTATTCTCCTTGTTATGGAGTCTAACCTTAACTTTTAAGGGAGCTGCATATGTTGCATCTCTTTCCTTACACTCTTCGATTGTATATTTAATGTCATCCTCGCATAATGCAAAGTCTACGAATTCCAGACTCAAGTGTCCGCCGTAATCCGATATTGGAGAAATATCATCAAATACTTCTTTCAGTCCTTCGTTTAGGAACCATTGATAGGAATCCTTCTGAACCTCAATTAGATTAGGCATCTCCAATACTTCTTTTTGTTTGGAGTAACTCATTCTAACGTTATTACCAACTTTGACTGGATGCATTCTGTTTCTATCCATTGACGTTTTCACCCCTTGAGTTTAATAAGTATACACAAGACTCCACTAAAAAATTAGAGAAGTCTTGAGATTTGTGATAAAAATAGCTTTTCTTTTTTAACCATATATGCTATAATAATACTGATTAGGCATATGTCACCACAATAGTGCACTTTTCATACTACCATAAATAAATTTTACTGTCAACAATAAATTTCCACGTTAATCGGATTAGTTCAAGATAAACACTGCATTTTATGTGACATTCATTTTATGTCATATTAAAATGCAGTTTTTAGCTTGGATAAGCGTAGCGTGAACGAGAAACGCGAAGCGTTTCGAGTTTCTAATCCGATTATAGACTAATGTACCGAGTTCCTAATCTGCTTTACAATGGTAATAAAGAAAAAAGAAAACCGGCTTGTTTTCCGCAAACATAAAATTTTCGGATTCATGCCGGTTATTTCTATTTTAAATTCTAAATGATTATAGGTTTTAGATTTGATTACTTTAATGTAACCTTAGCACCTTCAGCTTCTATTTTAGCCTTAATATCATCAGCCTCTGCCTTGCCAACGCCTTCCTTAACCATCTTAGGAGCACCGTCAACGAGATCTTTAGCTTCCTTTAAGCCTAAGCCTGTTAAGTCACGAACAACCTTGATAACCTTAACCTTGTTAGGGCCAATTTCGGTTAGTTCAACATTGAACTCTGTCTTTTCTTCTTCTTCTGCTCCACCTGCTGCAGGACCTGCTGCTACTACAACACCTGCTGCTGCAGATACGCCAAATTCCTCTTCACATGCTTTTACTAATTCATTTAATTCTAATACACTAAGGCCTTTAATCGCCTCGATAAATTCTTGAGTTGTCATTATAATATACCTCCATATAAATTTGTTTGGTAAGACTTTATCTTACGCTATAATATTACATTCTGATTACGCTGCTTTTTCAGCAATCTGTTTAAGCACCCTTGCAAGATTTGCCATCGGTGACTGCATACTTCCAAGCAATCTGGAAATAAGAACTTCTCTGGAAGGAATTGTCGCAATAACCTGAATACCCTTACTGTCGTAATAGGTTCCTTCCACTACTCCTGACTTAAACTCTAATTTAGGCATTTTCTTTACCATGTCATTAATAATTCTAGCCGGAGCAGTTGCATCATCAATGCCAAATGCTACTGCTGTGGGACCATTAAGATCCTGTGATAAAGCTTCAAACTCAGTTCCCTTAAATGCAAAGTTTAAAAATGTATTCTTATAAACCTTGTATACAATACCAGCTTCTCTTAACTGCTTACGAAGCTCTGTATCTTGTGCTACTGTGAGTCCACGATAGTCAACCAATACTACGGCTTTTGCGTCTTTTACAAAACCCTTGATTTCATCAACTATAGGCTGCTTTAATTCTACTTTTGCCACCTTGTACACCTCCTTTGATGTTTTGTCACGGATTTTTAATGTATGTTCTTATACAAGAAAAACCTCTCTCTGCCAAAGCAAAAAGAGGTTATTTTTAATATCATTAACCAACTTCTCCTCGGTAGGTGGTATTTACCTTACGCCTTTCGGCACCTACTGTCTTCGGCAGTTTTATTTATGCTCATGGATTATAACACGAGCTTATACTTCATGTCAACATCATTTGAAAATTGTTAGCTTAATTTAGCTGTATTTAATTTTACTCCAGGGCCCATGGTTGAAGCTAGTGTTACGCTTCTGAGATACTGTCCCTTTGCAGCTGAAGGTCTTGCTTTAACGATGGCTCCAATCAATGTCTGGAAGTTATCATTTAATTGTTCCTCACTAAAGGAAGCTTTTCCAACTGGTACATGGATAATATTTGCCTTATCCAATCTATACTCAATCTTACCTGCCTTTATATCGTTAACAGCCTTACCTACATCCATTGTAACTGTACCAGCTTTAGGATTAGGCATTAATCCTTTAGGTCCAAGTACACGACCAAGACGTCCAACTACACCCATCATATCAGGAGTAGCAACTACAACATCAAACTCAAACCAGCCTTCGTTTTGGATCTTGGGAATAAGCTCTTCGCCTCCGACAAAGTCTGCTCCTGCAGCTTCTGCCTCTGCTAATTTATCGCCTTTAGCAAATACTAGCACCCTTACAGTCTTTCCTGTTCCATGGGGTAATACTACTGCTCCACGAACCTGCTGTTCAGCATGACGTCCATCAACACCTAGGCGGATGTGAGCTTCAATTGTTTCATCAAATTTAGCAACTGCGGATTGCTTAACTAAGGTTATTGCCTCTGCTGCATCATACTGAACATTTCTGTCGATAAGCTTTGCAGCATTAACATACTTTTTTCCTCTTTTCATTCTATAAACCTCCTAGTGGTAATATCGGAAGAAAACGGCGAGCATATCATTATTGCCTATCGCCATGGCTTATCGCCTTGGCTACCGCCATGCATATCCTCCCACATTAATAGATTTTTAATCGCTTATTTAGCGGATATTTCAGTCTTCTACAGTAATGCCCATACTTCTGGCAGTACCAGCAACCATACTCATGGCTGCTTCTATGCTAGCTGCATTTAAATCAGGCATTTTAATCTCAGCTATTTTTTGTAAATCGGCCTTCTTAATCTTAGCCACCTTTGTCTTATTGGGAACACCGGAGCCGGACTTCAGATTAGCTGCCTTCTTCAATAATACAGCTGCCGGGGGTGTCTTTGTAATGAAGCTAAAGCTTCTGTCTGCATATACCGTAATAACTACAGGAATGATCATTCCATCCTGGTCTGCTGTTCTTGCATTAAATTCCTTTGTGAACTGAACAATGTTCACTCCATGCTGTCCTAATGCTGGTCCTACCGGAGGAGCCGGTGTTGCCTTTCCAGCAGGAATTTGTAATTTGATATAACCTGATACCTTTTTAGCCATTCTTGTTTACCTCCTGATAATGTGGTGTTTGCGGGGATTTCCCTCCCACTAACTGCGTAAATTACTGCATACCCATGATCTACATACGGCTAATATGTCACTCATGGTAATCATGTTCTCTGTGTTCACTACTTACGAATCTTGACATCACTAAAACTAATTTCTACCGGAGTTTCACGTCCGAACAAATCCACGCTTATGGTAACTATTTGCTTATGGGGATTGATCTGCTTGATTATGCCGGTTGTATTTTCCCATACCCCGGTTACTACCATAACAGTATCACCAATCTCAAAGTCTACTATGACATCATCACCTTTAATTCCCATATTACGCATTTCTGTATCAGAGAGTGGAACCGGTTGTTTGGAATCTGGACCTACGAAGCCTGTAACGCCCCTTGTATTACGAACAACATACCATACATCATCATTCATAACCATATGGAGTAATACATAACCGGGAAACATCTTCTTCTGAACACGTTTTCTCACACCATTTTTCACTTCAATGACTTCCTGCATGGGAACAGATACTTCGATAATCTGATCCTGCAGTTTTCTGTTTTCGATCATCTTCTCAATGTTCGCTTTTACTTTGTTCTCATATCCTGAATATGTGTGAACAACGTACCATTTAGCTTCTGACATACTAAACCTCCAATACTGCCTTTAGCCTAAAATAAAGCCAATTCCAAGTTCAATTACTTTGTCCAACAGATAAATAATTGCTCCTAAAAGAATCGTAACGATAACAACAGCAACAGTCTGTTTTGAAAGAGTCTCTTTATCCGGCCAAACTATTTTATTGAATTCGGATTTTATACCCTTAAACCAGCTTTTCTTTGGAGCTTTCTCTGCTCCCTTACCAGTTGTTTCTCCCATTTCTTCACATTCCTTTCAGAGTCTTATTTGGTTTCCTTGTGTAATGTGTGTGATCTGCAGAATTTACAATACTTTTTTGTTTCCATTCTGTCCGGATGTAATTTCTTTTCCTTCATCGTATTGTAATTACGTTGCTTACAATCCGTACATGCTAATGTGATTTTTACGCGCACAATTTCCACCTCCGCTTTCTCTTGTAGCGCTTCTTTACTGCTCGCTTAAGACAAGATTTTAGACATAAAAAAAAAGCCCTCTTTCTTTGCTTATCTACTATAACATATATGGTTTTTTTCGTCAATCACTTTTTTTCGCGAATGAGCGGATTAGACAAATCATATTAATGCGCTTCGTATGCACGCATACAGAAGCGTATCAATATGATTTGATAAGCGCAACGCGAGCGAAAGGACGTAGTCCTTGAGCTTAATCCGCTCATTCAACATCCTTGAGCTTCACCCGCTTATTCGTAAAATCCGTACTCAGTCCTTGAGCTTCACCCGCTTATTCGTGAAACTAATATGATTTGATAAGCTCATTCGCCTTATGGATTACCCTTTACAATAATCCTACATACAACCTTATGTCGGTTGTTGGTCCTTGCTGTAATATTAGCACTACCCTCTTTATGAGCTATTATCCTTCCCTTATTATTAATAGTAGCTACACTCTCATCAGAGCTTGTATATATTATGATATCCGTTGTATTAGCGGGCTTAACAAATGCTTTTAGGTAATACCATTCTCCGACAGTCAAGGTTTTGTCCTTCCGTGTAAATTTAATCTCCTCCGATAAAACCGTCTTTATTTCAATGGACTTTACTGTCTGATTACCACGATTATCTATGGCGTAGAGAGTATATATACCATCACTTTTCACACTAAAGGAGTATCTACCAGCCACTAAACTAAGCTCAGTTCCTGAGCCTGCAGGTAAAAAGTCCGAGGCTTTTTTCTTACCTGGAAGGTATTTTACTCTTCTTATACCACTTTGCGAATCAATAGCCCTTACACTAACATCCCTTGTCTTATAATCTTCTGATACTGAATAGTTAAATGTTATTCTTGGCGGCGTAGTATCATCAAAGACTTCATAGACCTGCATGCTTTCATTTCCAGCATAATCGCTGGCATAGACTGTATATATTCCCGCCTTTGAAACATTGATTCTATTATCTTCTATTGCAAGCCCCAATGTTCCTCGGCCAAAATCACTTAATTCTCTTTTGCCAGCAAGCCACCTAGTTACTCTGACTCCTGATCCTTCTTCATCAATAACCTTAATGGGTATAGCTAGGCTTTCTCTCTCATAAATTGTATCAATTTTAATAAGCGGTGGATCAAAATCCTCTTTTGCATAAATAATTTCTTGTATTGCTTCATAGGCATTTGGTATGCCAGGGTAAATAATAGTATCCTCAAGCTCAGGAATTGGTTTTAGTGTTTTTATTATAGTATTCTTAACCTCCATGGGATAAAGGTTCTTATCAAATGAATATAATAAGCTAGCAATAGCACTTACTTGAGGCGCTGCCATAGAGGAGCCGCTAAGTGTTTTATATGTACCCACAACAGTGCTAAATATATCCGTCCCCGGTGCAGCAATCTCAACTGATTTCTTTCCGTAATTAGATAATCTGGTAAGCTTGCCGTTAGCATCAATAAATGTTACAGATATAAGGTTGTCCAGCTGAAAGCTTGCCGGGTAGACGGGTCTGCTATCATTATCCCTCCCAAGATTACCAGCCGCAGCTACAAAAAGCATGCTGGATTCACTGATTGTCTTTTTTAATACAGGTGAATACTGCGTAGTACCCCAGCTAATGTTACAGACCTGTGCTCCCATTCTGGTTGCATATTTTATGGCAAGTATGGCATCAGATATGCTCCCCGTTCCCTCGGGACCACCGTTAATTTTAAGAATCATCAGTTTTATATCAATGTTAGAGGCTATACCTGCTATACCTATCCCGTTATTTGCTACCGCCCCGATTATTCCGGAAATATGAGTACCGTGGTCATCATTATCCTCTGGAAGTGATAGATTTAATCTCTTGCTTGCATCATATTTATAATGGCCAACGCTTGCGTCATCATTATAAAAATCCCAGCCATATATATCATCAACATAGCCATTCATATCATTATCAATGCCGTCATCTGGAATTTCGTTTGTATTCACCCATATATGCTCAGCTAAATCAGGATGAGTATAATCAACCCCTGTATCAATTATTGCGACTACAACCTCCCGGCGATTATTTGCTTCTTGGTTCATATACATCCATGCTTCATAAACGTCCATATCTATATTCTGTGTAGAGGATATTTCTCTGCTTCCATTAGCGGTAAATACAGAGTAGTATCCGGGATTATGTATTGGCCACTGAGAAGGCGAATATGTATCATTAGTATTTTGCATAAGCTGTATTTGGCCATTTTTTTCAACCGATTTGACCATAGGATGATTATTAAGATAATCCATAATATCTGGATATATATCATTGTCTATAATAGATAATAGTAGGAAGTCCTCATGATGCTTGACTATTTCAACTTGATTTTCATAACCGACCAAAAGCATATATATATCTTCATCATCCGATATATTATTAAGGAGGACTATCAGCTTCGTGTTCTGAGAATCTAAATCTTTTTTATAATCAAACAATTCCTTATTTTCAGACAGCAAAATTAGTGCTATTATAATAAGGGTTAGCATGGAGACAATAAATATGATTTTATTTAAGTTCTTCTTTTTTCTTATCATATTATTTTCCTATCTATTCTTAAAGTTTAATGTGTGCCACTTTATCGTATTCCCTTATCTTGGCATTTATGTGGCAAAATGTAAAGTAGTATATTTATTTTTCATTTTTCCATATATTACTACATTTTTTTAGTTTTGCCCATTATTATGGGTGCAATATTATATTATTCATGTTATAATTAAAAAAATGCTACTTTTACGACACCATAAGGAGTGATTTTATGAATACATCAAATATTGATACCAAGACTGATAGCGATTTAAATAAAGCATTTTGGGATAGTCTTCAATTAGAAATATTAAATTCGAAGAAAGCTTTTTCTGTAGAAGATATATCCTCTTATGTAGAAAAAAGCTTTATGTTTTCTTTATTTTTTCGTGGTACTTCGCATAAAGAACTAAGTGTTTTCCGAAGTATTTTAGATTTCAAGGACTTAGGCTATCTGATTCTTATAGAAGTTCTGCCCAAAGATAATGATAATATTGTGGACTTTGATATAGATGAGCTTTCTCTATATTATTTTATAAAAAATAATCTTCCGGATTTATCAACAGCCATAGGACCTATGATACATAATAGATTTAGTATTATGGTTACTGATGGCCCTGAGGCATTAGCCCCGGGTAAAGATTTTAAACCTAACAGTATAAGCGTAGTGACTAATCTGCTACTGGCCTTGGAAAATGAATTTCAAATTAAGCTCATTGCGGGAATTGGCAATGCACAGAGCATTCATACTATATATACATCCTTTCTTGAGGCTCTATCATGCCTACCTTATTGTAATCCAGGAGAGATAATCCATGTGCAGGATCTTTCTAGACATGATAGATATCATATATATGAATACAAAGAGGCTGAAAACCATATGATAGAAGCGGTACATCATAGAAAACCAGATGCATATGATTACTTTTTAATGATGATGAATCGAATTAGCCAGCTAAATGATAATGCAAAAAGAAATAAAATTATAGAAGCTCTGGTTCTAGCTTCACATGCTTCCAGAATAGATGGTATGGATGAAGTTGATTATATTGATTACACATCTCATATTAATACCTTAATAAAGCTTAGTGGTAACGAGCTGATTGAATGGGCATTTCAGAAATTCGTAGATATAACCGGATTTGTAAAGAAGCCAAACGCCATAGATTATTCCAACAAAATAGTTCAGGCCACAAAGGAATATCTTGAGGCCCACTATGCAGAGGAAATATCTCTTGAGGATGTTGCAGAATATGTGAATATAAGTCCTCAGTATTTTAGTAAGCTTATAAAGAAAAATACCGGATTTAATTTTATAGACTGGTTATCAATGCTTCGTGTTAAGAAAGCAAAGGAGCTCTTGACCAACTCTAATCTAACTGTGAAGGAGGTCTGCTTTATGGTCGGCTATAAGGATCCTAACTACTTCAGCCGAATATTCAAGAAGAAAATAGGCTTGACACCAAGCGAATATATAAAGAAAAATACTCAGAGCTAAGTTCCCAAGAGTTATAATTAAATATAAAATAATAACGGCTCATGCAACATATAACAGGGGCATATAGGTAACCATAATGCACATCTAGGAGAACTGATACTCATTATATGTATAATCGATACGGACCTTGGTCCGTGCAAGATATACATATCATGAGTATCTGTACTACTAGTTAGTGTGTGAGGTTACCTATGTGCCCCTAGTAAATTGTTGCATGAGCCACATTAAGATATCTTACGCTATTTGTTCAACGGGCTGTTTTAAAGGCTGTTCCATTATAACCTTGACTGGGCATACCTTTACACATGCACCACAATTGACACACTTATCATAATCTATCTTTGCCAGATTATCCACTACATGGATTGCATCATATTCGCAGGCTTTTACACAAAGCTTACATCCAATACATCCTATAGAGCAAACCGTCTTAACATCTTTACCCTTATCAAATGAACTACAAGCCACCTGTGTTCTGGCCTTTTCGGGTATCATCTCTATAATGTCAATAGGACATTCTGCTACACACATAGTACAGGCAGTACATTTATCCTTATCAACCACTGCTATACCATCTATAATATGAATGGCATCAAATGCACATACCTTTACGCAAGAGCCAAATCCCATACATCCATAGCTACAAGCCTTGGAGCCATTGCCTCCTATACCTGCTGCCAACTTACAGTCCTTGGGGCCATAATAATTTGAATTTACTTTGGATTTTTCACAGGTTCCGGCACAATTCACATAAGCAACCATCTTTTCAGAAGCCTCTACGCTAGAGCCCATAACCTCGGCAATTTGAAGGTGAATATCGCTGCTAGCTACAGGACATACATCCGCTCCGGCTTCTCCTATGGTGATAGCCTTTGCACAAGCGTCACAGCCTGCATATCCACAACCACCACAATTGGCACCGGGAAGAAGCTCTCTTACCTTTGCCTCTGTCTCATCTACTGGTACCTCAAGCTTCTTGGCTGCTAGGCCCAGAAATAAACCGATAAGTAATCCGATTATACTTACAACTATGGTAGCAATACCTAAGCTCTTAAAGCTAAATGATGCCATTACGCCTGACAAACCCATCAAGGTATTGCCTGCATTAATCATATCTATAATATACATTTCTCTTCCTCCCTTCTATACTAATCCGGCAAAACCATAGAAGGCCATAGCCATCAAGGTTGCCGTCACAAGAGTGATTGGGAAGCCTTTAAATGTTTTGGGTATATTGTTATGCTCCATTCTTTCACGAATACCGGCCATGAGAATAATTGAAATGGTAAAGCCCAAAGCAGATGCGAAGCCATTTACAATGCTCTCAACCAGATCAAAGCCATTTTCGACGTTAAGAAGTGCAACACCAAGTACTGCACAATTGGTAGTTATCAGAGGAAGATAAACTCCAAGCGCATCGTAAAGAGTTGGACTAACCTTCTTAACTACCATTTCAACAAATTGTACCAAGGCCGCTATAACAATAATAAATACTATAGTCTGCAGATATTGTAACTCCATGGGTGCCAAAATATATTGAAAAACTAAGCTACATAATATGGAAGCTGTGGTTATTACAAATATTACTGCAAATCCCATTCCGACTGCTGACTTGATTTTATTAGATATACCAAGGAAAGGACAAATTCCTAAGAATTGACTTAGTATAACATTATTAATAAAAGCCGCACTAATTAGAATAACTAATAAATTTACTAAATAGTCTGTATTCATTTAGATTAGTCCTCCTTTCTATCTATGTTTGCTTCATGGTTAGTGGCATATGTCTCGCCGCTACAATTAGCACAATCTCCGCCACAGGCAAGAGCAGATGTTTTGGCTGAGCCATTGGTAGCAGAAGGTAGCTTAAATTTGTTCTGCAGTGCTGTAAGCACGGCAAGTACCAGAAACGCACCAGGTGGCTTAATAAACATTGATATCGGTTCAAAGCTTTCAGGCATCACTTGAATACCGAATATAGTTCCGGCACCAAGAAGCTCACGGAATGATCCGATAAGTATCAATGCTATAGTAAATCCAAGTCCCATTCCTATACCGTCGAATAATGATAGTCCGACTTTATTCTTTGCAGCATAAGCCTCAACACGACCGAAGATAATACAGTTAACCACGATTAAAGGAATATATATACCTAGTGCCTCATTAACTGATGGTAGATAAGCTTGAAGCAGAAGCTGAACAATAGTAACCATCGATGCAACCACCACTATAAAATATGGCATTCTAACTGTATTGGGAATAAACTTTCTTAATGCTGCAATAATTACATTAGAAGCTACCAACACAACTGCTGTAGATAATCCCATACCTACGCCATTCATAGCCGATGTAGTTACAGCTAATGTAGGACACATACCTAGCATAAGGACAAAGGTGGGGTTTTCCTTAAATAGACCATTTGTTAAACGTTCCACATATTTATTCATTTGCTACACCTCCTAAATCCTCAGCATTCTCTCTAAGAAAACCAATTCCGGCATTAACCGCTTTTACTACTGCTTCTGTCGTTATAGTCGCTCCACTATATACATCAATATCATTATCATTAGAAGCACTACCCTTGGTCAACACAAACCGATCGGTCGCAACACCGCTAAATCTATCCTTAAAATCCGGATTTGTAAGCTCCAAACCAAATCCGGGAGTATCATTAATAGCCAGTAGCTCCATGCCCTGAACGACACCGTCTAAAGAATATCCGGTAGCCACAGAAATTGTGCTGGAATACCCCCTCACATTTGATTTTACGATATAACCAATTTTATTACCGTTATCGTCAAGTGCCTGAATTATATCGTCAATGGTAACACCTGCAAAGCTTGAATCCAGTGTGGATAAATCGGCCTCTGCTGCAAGCGCTACCAGCTCTTCGTCGGTTATCATTTCTGCTGCATCAGAATATACCACCTGATAGCCTGCATTCTTTTTAGCATCCTCCTGGGCTTTAATAGGCTCCTTAGTAATCTCAAATACAAAAGCTAAAGCAAAGCTACATACTATAGTTATAATAGTAAGCGATAACGCATCATGTATTATTGATGACTTTTTCTTCTTATTATTTGACATCTTTAACACGCTCCTTTCCGAATGCTCTTGGGCGTGTAAACATATCGATTAAAGGTACCAAAAGGTTACCTAATAGAATTGCAAAGGATACTCCCTCTACACTTGAACCAATTATTCTGAAAACACCTGTCATAATTCCTAGAAATACTCCGAAAATAATCTGTCCTTTTGGTGTTATGGGACTTGTCACGTAATCGGTAGCCATGAAAAAAGCTCCAAGAATAAGTCCTCCGCCAAGAACCTGCCCTAGTAAGTAATTCATATCAAAGCCATGTCCTCCAAATAACAAGGCAAACACTGCAAATGATAATATATAGCTAAATGGAATAATAGGAGTTATAACCTTGCGATAAAAGAGATAAGCCGCTCCTATAAGAAGAGCAAGTGCACTCGTCTCGCCTATGGTTCCGCCTATATGACCTACGAACATCTTAAGCAGATCCACAGTTTCTCCTGCCTTAAGCTGACCTAAAGGAGTCGCTCCTGATACTCCATCGAGTACCAAGGCTCCGTCTCTTAGAAAATCTGTAACTGCAGGAGAGCTAACCTTATCAAGTAAAAATGATGCCATTCTTCCAGGGAAGCTGATAAAGAGAAATACACGGGCCGCAAGCGCAGGGTTCATAAAGTTCTGACCAAGGCCTCCAAAGAGCATTTTTACAATTAATATAGCAAATATACCGCCCAATATAGCCATCCAGTAAGGAATACCCACCGGTAGGTTAAGGGCAAGTAATAGACCTGTCAATACATCACTGTAATCCCAAGGATTACTCTTTATTTTCATTAGCTTACAATAGACATGTTCTGTAACCACGCAGGATAAAACAGTAACAAGTATCACAAGCAATGCTCTTAAACCGAAATTAAATATACCAAATAAGCTGGCAGGAATAAGTGCAATAATAACATCCTGCATTATTGAATTTGTCTTTATCGGGCTCCTAGTATGAGGAGCTGCCGACACATTATACAAATCGCTCAAAGCTTACACCTCTTTTCATAATAATTCGTATATGATCCAATTTATTTGAACTCAAGATTGAAAATATTTTTATCATTTAGCCGCATGCTCCTTGTGTAGCTCATGAAGCTCATGCTCCTCATTTCTTTTTTCGATGATTCTTTGCTTTGTCTGAACTATAGTCTGTGTAAGACTTCTGTTGGCAGGACATATAAAGGAGCAGCATCCGCATCCACAGCATTCCATTCCGCCAAGCTGCAAAAATTTTTCATCCTCATTATTAAGGCCCATCAATTGTAGCTTCATAGGTAGTAGATTTAGAGGACATTTGAAATAGCATCTTCCGCATTGGATACAAGGTGACTCCTCGACAGCAGATTCATCCTTAACAAATCCAAGTAATGAATTGGCTGTCTTAGTTACAGGAACATCATATGAATACATAGCATGTCCCATCATCGGACCGCCAAAGACAAGCTTCTTGGGCTGAGCCTTAAATCCGCCAGCTGCTTGGGCAATCTCAGAAAAGCTCATACCAAAGGGTACATTGAAATTCTGAGGCTCTGCTACTGCATCACCTGAAATTGTTACGATTCTATTTGTTAAGGGTGTGGATTTTGCTACTGCCTTATATATAGCTGCCACGGTTGCTACGTTATTCACGATACAACCCACATCAGCAGGAAGTTTTTTTGAATTCAGCTTTCTTCCTGTAGTAACGTATACAAGCTGGCGTTCACCACCCTGGGGATACTTGGTTTTAAGGGCCTGAACCTCGATCTTTGAATCAGCAGCAGTAAGTTCCTTGAATTTTTCTATTACATCGGGCTTATTGTCCTCAATACCAATAATCCCTTTAGCATTATCAAATAATTGAAGTATAATTTTTAATCCTTCAATAACCATCTGGGGCTCTTCTAACATAAGCCTATAATCATATGTAAGATAAGGCTCACATTCTGCTCCATTAACAATTACATAATCTATTTTGCTATCATCCTTAGGTGTTAGCTTAACATGCGTTGGGAAACCTGCTCCTCCAAGACCTACAATACCTGCATCCTTTACAGCTTCCCTAATTTTCTCCTTGGACATTTTAGTATAATCACGACTCTGTCCATAACCCTCTATCTTCTTATACTCGTTGTCGTTAGTAATAACAATGGATTCTTCCATTTTACCCGTTGCTGTCAGTCTTCTCTCGATTGCCTTTACGGTTCCTGATACTGAGCTTATTATATTCGATGATATATAACCATCTGCTTCAGCAATCATCTGGCCAACCGATACCACATCGCCTTTTGAAACCAGTGGCTTTGCCGGTGCCCCGATATGCTGGGACAGTGGAAAGACTAAATCGCCCTTCGGTAAAAGAACAGTTGTGGGTTTATCCTTAGACAATTCTTTGCCTTCATATGTGTGGATTCCGCCCATAAATGTCAACCTAGCCATTATCCTATTCCTTCTTTCTAATGATTTTATGTTAAATTTTAAACAATCCTGTGCCTTTTAGGCATACGCAGTTAATTATAACATATTCAAAAATTTTTAACATCATGTTTTTAAAAATTGTATCAATAAACACTAAAATTTACTATAATTCATCAAAAAAAGTGCTACCGTAGTAAAAACTCTGTTCATATTTTAATTATAGGTCCCTCCCCTATCACCGTCAATATCAAAAATATGGTGTTTGAAATCCATATGGCATACAAAAAATGGAGATGGTTTTACTTATACTTGATGAGCGAAAAAAGGTATCTTGTGTGAAAATTCACACAAAGATACCCTTATACTTCATCAAATAGAACATGGTGCCAGGCAATTAGCGTCTGACACCATGTGGGAATTAATTATATTTTGATTTTTGTAGATATTTCTCCTTTGTAGCCATACCACCCCGGATATGGCGCTCTGACTTGTTGAGGTCTAAGACAACTCTTGCCCTGTTGGCCAGTGATGGATTGATTTGGGCGAGACGTTCCGTGACGTCCTTATGTACGGTTGACTTCGATATACCGAACTGTTTTGCGGTCTGCCTCACAGTCGCATTATTTTCGATAATATAATTAGCGATTTCTACCGCCCGTTCCTCTATATAGCCTTTCATAGTGTCTGCGCTTTCGCCCTACCGGTAAAAACGCTTCCCCCTTAATATCGTTGTTGTTACATTGTATGCAGAGGAATTTAGTGGTAGTACATTGAAAACCTTGAAAAGCAAAAATTAGATTATTCTTGGAATGGTATTATGCTATAATTAAAATAAAACTTGGAGGTCTAATATGCTAATAGGAGCTTTAGAGGCTGGAGGCACGAAGATGGTATGTGCCATAGGTGATGAGAAGGGTAATATAATAGATAGAGTACAGATTCCGACAGAATCCCCGGATATAACCATGCCTCTTTTAATTGAGTTCTATAAGGATAAGGGAATTGATGCCTTAGGCATAGGCTGCTTTGGTCCGATTGATCCTGACAAGAAATCTAAGACATATGGATATATAACCAGCACTCCTAAACTAGCCTGGAGAAATTATAATATTGTCAAGACCTTCTATGATGCCCTAAATGTCCCTATTGGATTTGGTACTGATGTAAATGCTGCGGCTTTAGGAGAGTATACTTGGGGAGCCCTATTTGATTGCCAGGTAGGCTTATATATAACCATAGGAACAGGAATTGGTGTAGGAGTATGTATAGATGGAAAGCCTCTTCATGGACTTATGCATCCTGAAGCAGGCCATATTATCCTTAGTCAGCATGCTAATGATGATTATGAAGGGATTTGCCCTTATCATTTCAGTTGCTTTGAGGGGCTTGCATCGGGTCCTGCCATCGAGGGGCGCTATGGTAAGAAGGCTTATGAGCTTAATAATGAATCTGAGGTGTGGGAACTGGAGGCTTACTATATAGCTCAGGCTATAGCTAACTATATACTCTGCTACTCTCCAGTCAGGATAGTGCTTGGGGGCGGGGTAATGCATCAGGAGATCTTGTTTCCTCTTATAAGAGCAAAGGTAAAAGAATATCTTAACGGCTATATTAATTCCAAATTCATACTTGATGATATCGATAGCTATATTGTTCCGCCCGCGCTAGGTGATGATGCCGGAATAAAGGGTGCACTAAGGTTAGGACACCTAGCTCTTATATAATTATTTGCCTAATAGATTAGGACTCCTAGTTCTTATATAACAATCCTTCTTATATATAGAGAAATTTATATAATATTTACATCCTATTCTTATTATACTAATAAGGCTACTGTGATTTGTACCAGTAAAGGTATTTTCACAGTAGCCTATTAATTTGGTATTGTTTAGTTAAGAACTTAATAGTCTATTCTCAAGCTCTATCTCTTGCCTAGGTCAGTATCACTATCGCTTACCCTGCTATTATTCATAATATATTTCATTATGTCCTCAAACTGGGTGAAGGCCAATCCTACATAGCTGTCTGCAGCACCGTAGTAGATAGCTATTCTGCCTGTCTCCGGATCATGAATTGTAGCACATGGGAAGCAGACATTTGGTACAAAGCCCCGCTCCTCATACCATTCCTCAGGAGTCAGAAGAATGTTCTTGCAGCGATACTTAACAATAGATGGGTTATCTATGTCAAGTATTGCACCACCGATAGAGTACACATAACCATTACAGGTTTGACATACACCATGGTAGAACATAAGCCAACCCTCACTGGTTTCAATAGGAGCTGCACCTCCTCCTATTTTAAGTCCTTCCCACCAGTTATTTCCGCGGCTCATAACATGCCTATGCTTACCCCAGTAGGTCATATCCGGGCTTTCACTTACGAAGATATCACCAAAGGGTGTATGACCACTATCAGAAGGACGACTTAGCATCATGTATTTACCATTGATTTTTCTTGGAAATAGGACTGCATTTCTATTAAAGGGAACGAAGGGACTTTCCATTCTTGTAAATGTCTTAAAATCAGTCGTCTTTGCGAGACCGATCGAAGCTCCGTAAAAATCCTGACACCAAATTATATAGTAGGTATCCTCCACTTTAACAAGTCTTGGATCATAAGCATATACAGGCATAGCAGGATTCCCATCCTCGCTGGCGAAGGGGATTCTGTTCTCATCAAACTCCCAATGAATAGCATCCTTACTTCTTCCGAGATATATATGAGGAACACCATCAGTTTGCTCTCCTCTAAAGACTCCGATAAAGGCATCTTGATAAGGCATTACTGCGCTATTAAAGATTCTCGCAACACCCTCCAGTGGATTTCTACCAATAATAGGGTTTTCTGAATATCTCCAAACAGGCGCATTCACTATTCCTTTTGGTCTTTCCTGCCACGGTGTATTGGGTACAGAGGGGGCTATCATTTTAAGATTACTCATATTTTCCTCCTTGAGTGTAAATTTATGTCTTTATATTTTGCCTATAGATTAGTAGTATCTTCTTATTTAAAGTATGCATCAAGTGCATCCTGTACCTGTTGCTTATATGTTTCTTGGAACTGAGCTGCAGTAACCGTACCATCTATTAGACCGTTGAAGTCATAGAAGAATCCTAGGTTGTTCCATAGTTCAAAGACCTCTCTGCTTCCCACGTCATACATAACATCAAAGTTCGCATTCTGGAGAGCCTCATCCTTACCAGTAACTGCATACCACCAGTATAAGGTCTCCTCATCATCACGTATGGAAGCATCTCCATCATACCAGTTCCACATGTCATAAAGTACATTGTAGACAAGCTCCGGATCCTCTACACCCGCAGGAATAATATAGTATTCGCCGGCCGACACCTTACCGCCATTAGTATTTGCATTTCCTGAAGGTCCGACTGGCCATTGAACATAGACTGTATCAAATTCAAGTGTAACACCGTTAGCACCGGTATAGTCATAGTCTGCGTTCTGGGCTGCTATCCATGCTGCACTTGGCCAGAAGCCTACGCTTCCATCCCTATATTGGAATCTCATAGAGTCAGATGCATTATCAGTGAAATCATAGGGATAACATACTTTATCTACGTTATACATATCGGAAATCATCTGAAGAACCTCTCCTGTGGCTGCACTTGAAAGTGCTTCGGTAGTAGTAGATGCTACACTTGCACCATTACTCATAAGAAGCTGTTCAAATGTCTCCTGATGAAAACCACTATATCCATATTGGTCTGTAGTTCCGTCTCCGTCCGTATCCTGTGTTAACACCTTACAATATTCCATAAACTTATCCCAGGTCCATTCTCCCCTCTTAACAAGCTCACGGGGATCCTCCAGATTATTATCCTGAAGCATCTGAAGATTAAATGCCAATGGATATGTAGCTTCTATTGTGCTTGCGGCTTCTACTCTCTTAAGTAGATTAGCCTTACCATCTCCCAAATCAAGATAGGTAATTACATTTTGATCCGTAAATAAATCCGAATCTGCAGGCAGTATAGTCTTTAGATCTGTTGCTAAACCATTAAGTGCTGCCGGAATACCAAAGCTTAGCTCAACCAGATAGATATCACAATCCGGTGCTCCTGCAAGAATGGATGTATTGATGGATTCTCTTGTGCCTTCATAGGTCAGATTCTGCCAATAGAATTCCACATTGTACTTTTCCTCAATCTTTTTAACAACATCGAACTTAAGCTGTGCGGCTAGTGTTCCAGAATAAGTAGGATCATCCTCTAAGGCACCATGTGAGCTGTCATAATATTGTACCCACCAGGTTCCTATATTTATTATCCTTTTCTCACCACTTTTGGGAGCAGGCTCCTTTTTATCATCCTGCTTGTCATCATCCTTTTTGTCTATTACTGTATCTCCACTTGTATCTATTTCTTTTTCAGGGTCAGATTTACTGCATGCTGTGACTGCTAAGATAAGCGAGCATACAAGCAGAAGTGAAAGCACTTTCTTGAAAAACTTCATTTATATTTACCTCCTCGTATTATATAGTCATAGCTTTCTTTACCTTTTCTTAGGTATAAGCTATGCTTGTTTTAGATACTGTGGATTAGTTCAAACCTCCTACCACTAGATGGTTTAATAAAGGCTCTAACCA
>JAAYJU010000028.1 GCA_012522735.1 Clostridiales bacterium
AAATCATGTTAAGAAAAGTATCTGATTATATTAAATCCCACATTCTAATTGAAAAAGGAGACAGGATCCTCGTTGGTGTGTCTGGTGGGGCAGATTCTGTATGTCTTTTGCATATACTATCTACTCTATATCAAAATTCTGACGTGGTTTTTTTTGTGGTGCATGTGCATCATGGTATCAGAAATGAGGAAGCAGATAGAGACGAGACTTTTGTAAGAGCATTATGTGAGAGGCTCAAAATTGAATACAAAGCATATCATTATGATGTAATATCCATTGCGAGTAAGGAAGGTGTATCTGAGGAGGAAGCGGGACGAAAGGTTCGATATGAAGCATTTGTGGATGCGTCTAAGGCATATAGGTGTAATAAGGTTGCTGTTGCACATAACAAGAATGATAATGCGGAGACCTTTCTCTTTAATTTGTTTCGTGGAAGCGCTCTTAAAGGGTTGACCGGGATTGATTCTATTATTACAATGAAGACGGATGCTGGTAGTATTACAATTGTTCGTCCGCTGTTATCTATTACCCGTGAGGAGATTGAAGCATATTTAGAAGAATATAATTTACCCTATCAGAATGATTCGACAAATTTTGGCGATGTATATACTAGGAATAAGATTAGAAATAGGGTGCTGACTTATGCTAAGAATCAAATTAATATAAATGTGATAGAGCATATTAATAAGGCCGCAGGCCATCTTAGGGAGACCTTCGATTTTGTAGAAAATTGTATTAGTGAAAGGTACCAAGCCATAGTTAGACAAGACCATATGTCCTATGAATATACTATCAATGATTTAGAGAATGAGGATATCGTTATTAGGAAGGGTATAATAAGAAAAATACTGGGGGAACTTACCGGAAGCCTTAAGGATATAGAAGCTAAGCATGTTGAGGCAATATTATCTCTTAGTTATAAGCAGGTTGGCAAAATGGTTCATCTTCCTTACAAAATGATTGCCTTAAAGAAATATGACAGAGTTAAGGTATACCTTGCACCTGATGGGAATGAAGAGGTCAAGTATAATCATGAGCTTACCATGCCTAGAGATTTATTAATTCCCGGAAAGACGGACATAGAACAATATGGTATTTATATTGAGGCGGATATCTTTATAAATGAAAAAAACCAGCCATTTCCTAAAAATAGTTGTATGAAGTGGTTTGATTATGATAAAATAGAAAATACTTTAAAACTAAGGACAAGAAAAACAGGAGATTACCTACAAATAGATAGTCGAGGTGGCAGAAAAAAGCTTAAGGACTATTTTATTGATTTAAAGATACCCAAGGAAGAAAGAGACAGATGTCTACTGGTTGCTGATGGAAGTCATATTTTATGGATAATAGGACATGGTGATAGGATAAGTGAAGGTTATAAAATAAGTGATAATACAAAGCGTATAATATCTTTGATATTAATAAATGCAAAGGAGAAGAGGGATGACAGATAATATTGAGGTCTTGATATCTGAGGAGCAGATTAATGTAAGAATTAATGAGTTAGCAAAGCAGATTAGTAAGGATTATGAGGGGAAGAGTGTACATCTTATCTGTATACTAAAGGGCAGCGTATTCTTTAGCTGTGATTTAGCAAAGAGGATTATTCTACCTGTTACAATGGACTTTATGTCAGTCTCCAGCTATGGAGATGAGAAGGTAAGCTCGGGAAGAGTAAGGATTGTGAAGGACTTGGATGAATCCATACAGGATAAGCATGTTATTATTATAGAGGATATAATTGATTCGGGAAGAACCCTAGCATATTTGAATGAGCTTTTGAGCAGCAGAGCACCGGCCAGCTTAAATATTTGCACTTTGCTTGATAAGCCGGATCGAAGGGTCACAGACGTTGATGTTAAATATGTTGGCTTCGAGATTCCTGATAAATTTGTTGTGGGATATGGTTTGGATTATGAGCAAGGGTTAAGAAATCTTCCGTTTGTGGGAGTGAAAATATAAATGATATTATAGGAGGTTGTTTGGTGAGGAAACAAATGAAGGGATACGGTTTTTACTTAATTATTTTGGCCATAATTTTTCTAACGGTTTTCCTATCCGATTCTTTTGAAATTAATAATCAGAATTCATATAACCGTGCTCGCTTTGTTCAAGATGTAGAAGCGGGAAGGGTTGGCTATGTTGATATACATCCCAATCAGGAATTGTATTCGGGAGAGGTCAGGATAAGATTCACAGATCAGGAGCAAAGGGAAAGCTTCGATGCATTAGATGTAAGAGAAATCGAGAGTATTTTATTTGAAGCAGGTGTAGACTATACAACTCATAAAATCTCAAAGCCTAACTGGTTCTTATCGACAGTTCTGCCTTATATACTGATATTTATTGTGGTAATAGCATTGTTTTCGTTCTTATCAAACCAGGCTTCCGTTGGCGGCGGAAACAGTAAGGTAATGAACTTCGGAAAGAGTCGAGCGAAGATGTCAACGGAGGACAGTAAGAAAACCACGTTTAAGAATGTGGCTGGGCTTGATGAGGAAAAGGATGAGCTTAAGGAAATTGTCGATTTCTTAAAATCTCCAAAGAAATATATCCAGGTAGGTGCCAGAATTCCAAAGGGTGTTCTTCTTGTGGGACCTCCGGGAACAGGTAAGACATTACTTGCAAAAGCTGTTGCCGGTGAGGCAGGAGTACCCTTCTTCTCCATATCAGGTTCTGATTTTGTTGAAATGTTTGTAGGTGTCGGCGCATCCAGAGTAAGGGATTTATTTGAGGATGCTAAGAAAAATTCACCATGTATTGTTTTTATCGATGAGATAGATGCCGTTGCTAGACGCAGAGGTACAGGAATGGGTGGCGGACACGATGAAAGAGAGCAAACATTAAATCAGTTACTAGTGGAAATGGATGGGTTTGGTGTTAATGAGGGAATAATCGTCATGGCTGCTACCAATAGAGTCGATATATTAGATCCTGCAATACTTCGGCCAGGACGCTTTGATAGAAAGGTTGCAGTGGGACGTCCCGATGTAAAGGGCAGGGAGGAAATCCTTCGAGTACATTCTAAGGGCAAACCCTTAGGCGATGATGTGGATTTAAAGCAGGTTGCACAGACTACAGCCGGTTTTACCGGCGCTGATCTTGAGAATCTAATGAATGAGTCAGCAATCGGCGCGGCAAGAGATAATAGAGGCTTTATTAATAGCGAGGATATAAAGAAGGCTTTCATAAAGGTTGGAATTGGTACAGAGAAAAAGAGCAAGGTGGTTAGTGATAAAGAAAAGCGTATTACAGCATATCACGAAGCAGGCCATGCGATACTCTTCCATGTACTTCCTGATGTGGGACCTGTATATACGGTTTCGATAATTCCAACCGGAGGCGGAGCGGCTGGATTTACCATGCCACTACCTGAAAAGGATGAAATGTTCCATACAAGGGGACGAATGCGTCAGGAGATTATAGTAGGTCTTGGAGGAAGAGCGGCCGAGGAGCTTGTCCTGGAAGATATAACAACAGGTGCCTCACAGGACATCAAGGTGGCAACTAAAACAGCCAGAGCTATGATAACCCGCTATGGCTTCTCTGATGAAATAGGCATGGTCAATTACGAGCAGGATGAGGATGAGGTCTTTATCGGCAGAGATTGGGGACATACCAGAAGCGTTAGTGATAATGTGGCTAATAAGATTGATGAAGAGGTTAGAAATATAATTGATGAATGCTACCTAGAAGCAAAGAAAATTCTTACAGAGAACAGGGATAAGCTTGATGCCTGTGCTGATTTGTTAATTCAAAAAGAACGTATAGGTAGAGACGAGTTTGAAGCCTTATTTGAAGCTAAAAATGAAGAGCCTTTGTAAAAAATGACGAAAATGGACATTGATTTTTGTAAAGTTTGTGCAGACTTATATTAGTTCATATGCTATACTATGTTTGTAAACCCCAATACATTATATAGTTTTTTGCTACACCCCCATAAGTAACAAAATACCTTCTCCGAAAAAGGACAGTCGTAACTGTCCTTTTTTATA
>JAAYJU010000170.1 GCA_012522735.1 Clostridiales bacterium
GTATTCTTCTTACTACAGGCCATTAGAGTAAATGGCATAGAAAATAATAAAAGTAATAATGCAATAATAGTTATGTGCTTTCTTTTCATGTGGTTTCCTCCAATTTATAACTATCTTTATTTTAAACCATTTAAAGCTAGAGTCAAGTATTAAAGCAGTAGAGGTTAAGAATGCAATAAATTTATCAATAGGTAGTATAAACTCTTGATTTTTATCGATAGAATGGTTATGATGTTAGGTAGGAGCTTTTAGATAAATATGGGATAAATGTTAAGCCATGTTTTAAGATAAGGAGATTTGCGGATGATTAATTTTGAAGAAGAAATCGAAAAATTCCAACCCAGTCTAGAGATTGAACAAGCAGAGGATGTAATATATAATAATGATATGACAGATATTTCAGATATTTTAAAGGAATTGTTGAAGGAGAAAGACAATACTCATTATGATGAAAGAAGTTAGGTGGGAATAATTTATGGTTTGCCCAAATTGCCAAAGCAATATATCTGATAAAAGAATACGCTGTGATCGTTGTGGCCAGGACTTAATTTTATACAAAAAAATTTATAGGGCTTCCAATATGTATTATAATAACGGTCTGACAAGAGCAAAGGTCCGGGATTTATCAGGTGCAATTGTTGCTTTAAAGAAAAGTCTTGAATTGAATAAAGCGAATACTAACGCAAGAAATCTTTTGGGTTTAATATATTTTGAGATGGGTGAAACCGTAGCAGCCCTTAGTGAGTGGGTAATTAGCAGATATTTTAGACCTGATGGTAACGATGCCGATAAGTATATAGATGATATACAGGAAAACCCCACAAGATTAGATGGATTAAATCAGGCAATCAAAAGATATAATAATGCTCTGGTATTTGCCAAGCAGGGTAGTGATGACCTAGCCACAATCCAGCTTAAGAGAGTTATACAGCTTAATCCTCATTTTATAAGGGCCTATCATTTGCTTTCCATATTATATATGAAGAATGGCGAGAATGAGAGAGCAAAAAAATGCTTAATTAGGGCTGCCCGTATAGATGTATCTAATACAACCACTCTTAGATACCTTAAAGAGCTTGAGCCACAGCCTAGCCTAACAAGAGATGGGGAAGGCAGTGCAGTTACCGATAAGGATACTAGCTCATCTATTATGCCTGTTTCCTCCTACCGTGAGGATAAGCCTAATATCATGGCTTTTGTGAATTTAGTTATCGGGGTATTGATAGGATTAGCGGTAGCCACATTCTTGATTTTGCCATCCATGAAGAATGATGATATTACGGAAAACAACCAAAATAATGTGGATTATAGTGCTGGTATGGCTGCCATTGAAGAAAAGGAAGCCGCTATTGCACAGCTTCAGGATGAAAAGGACGAGCTGGAAGGAACTATAATACAGCTTAGGGCTGAGTTAGAAGGGATTGTTATTCCGGAGTCTAACCCAGAGCTTTATGATCCGCTATTTGATGCATTTTCACTTTATATTGATGAATTAGCTAAGGCAGAGGCTGACAGGGAATTTAAGCAGATTGCGGAGATTCTTAGATTATTGGATACAAGTATGTTTGAATCTGAGGCTTCCTTACAGCTTATAGAAAGGATAAAACAGGAAATCTATCCTGGCTTATCAAAGGAATACTATGATTCGGGTCATGATCTATATAGCGACACCAAGTATGAAGAAGCATTGGAGGATCTTTTCCTATCCTATAACTATGATCCCACCAATGTAAATGCTATTTATTTCATTGGCAGAGCATACCACCGCTTGGAGGATTATGATAATGCGAAAATCTATTATGAAATAGTAATTAATGATTACCCTGATTCGAGAAGATATCAAAATGCCAAGAGCTATCTAAACCGTATACAGGATTAAGAATATATAGAGCAATCACAAAAGATAATATTTTCTGTAAGCAGATTAATCTAGATTATAATCTGCTTACTGATGATTAAGAAAGACATTTTAAAGGGAAACGAGGGCTTCCCATTAAAGGTCTTTTTTTCATAGCCTTACATGGTGAAACATGTAAAAATATAACTACAAATTACAAGATTGGAGGAAAGTATCTGATGCAAGAGGGCAGAAGGCATAATAAACCGGATAAAAGGTCGGGAAAGGAGGGGACAAGCTATGAGATAAGCGGGAGATGCCTCATTATCAGACTGAATGAAGAGTTAGATCATCATAATGCAATTCTGATTAAGGACAAGGCAGACCGGTTGATAGAAAGAAATCATGTAAAGCATATAATATTTGATTTTTCAGGCTCTGGCTTTATGGATAGTGCAGGAATTGGTGTAATTATGGGTAGGTACAAGAAGGTTATATTTATCGGAGGAAAGATAGCTGTAGCCAGTGTTAATTCCGTCGTTGATAGGATATTTCGCTTGTCGGGGTTATATAAGATTATTGATAAATATGATTCTGTAGAAACCGCACTAAATCATTTGAAATAGTTACTTTTAGTAAAGGAAAGGGGATAAGTATATAAGATGGATAATACGAACAAGATGATATTGGAGTTTGAGAGCAAGTCACAAAATGAAAGCTTTGCACGAACAGTAGTCGCGGCATTTGCAGCTACCATGGATCCCACTATCGAGGAGCTTGCAGATATTAAAACAGCTGTATCTGAGGCTGTTACTAACAGCATAATCCATGGATACGGCGATTGTATAGGGATGATTATTATGAGGTCATTTATAAGCGGCAATGAGATTACGGTCGAGGTGGAGGATTCAGGTGCAGGTATCGAGGATATTAACAAAGCAATGGAGCCTCTCTATACATCTAGGCCGGAGCTAGAGAGGTCAGGCATGGGATTTTCATTTATGGAGGCATTTATGGACGATTTAGAGGTAGAATCCGTATTCGGCCAGGGCACATTGGTAAGAATGAAAAAACGCATAGGCAAACAGGCCGTTAAAGGGTATACGCAGCAGCCCGGACAGAGTGTGATTTAGTACATAAGTTATCGAAGGGAGTGTTTTAATGTGGATACGCTTGAGCTAATAAAAATGTCTAGAGAAGGGGATAAGGAGGCGAGAGACCTTGTCGTTACACAAAATGTAGGCTTGGTATGGAGTATTGTCCGAAGATTTGCCAATCGTGGTCATGAGATGGAGGATTTATTTCAAATAGGCAGTATCGGTTTGATAAAGGCAATAGATAAGTTTGATTACTCTTACGAAGTAAAGTTCTCTACCTATGCAGTCCCTATGATTACAGGTGAAATAAAGCGCTTCCTAAGAGATGACGGTATGATTAAGGTCAGCAGGACTCTTAAGGAAAGCGCGGCAAAGATTAGAGCTTACAGAGAAAGATATGGTAATATGTATGGTAGGGAGCCTACAGTTGAAGAAACCTCTAAAGAGCTTAGTATCACAAAGGAAGAAATACTTATGGCGCTAGAGACAGGAGCAGAAGTAGAATCACTATATAAAACTATTTATCAGGGCGATGGTAGTCCCATATACCTTATAGATAAATTGGCTGAGACAAAGGATGAAAGCGAAAATATGATTGATAGGCTTGCATTAAAAGAGATTATTGCTACCCTAGATGAAAGAGAGCAGGAAATCATCAAGCTTAGATATTTTAAAGATAGAACACAGACTGATATCGCAAAGGAGCTGGGAATCTCTCAGGTTCAGGTATCAAGGATGGAAAAAAGAATATTAAAAATTTTAAAAGATAAGCTGGGAGCATAAGCTATAAGCATATGCTTTAGCTTAGATGTATTCATTTTCCAGTATAGTAATTTGTTGAAATCACATAATAATACCAATAAATATATTTTCTAAAGCATCAGTAATACTGATGCTTTTTTACTTTATAGGAAATTGCTCCATTCCAAAGAAACAGGAAATAAAATGCCTGCACAGAGGCAGGCATTAGAAGCAGATGATTGCAGATTAGAAGATATAAAAGCCTTCTTCCTCGGAATCA
>JAAYJU010000171.1 GCA_012522735.1 Clostridiales bacterium
CTGTCGTCAGAAACGGAGGATACATCAGTTACAAAACGAACAAAGATGGCAGCGTTAGTCCTTATGAAATGAATATCAGCTATATGGATGGAATAACTAACGCTTCAAGACCTAAAGAAGAACGATTTCGACGATTTATGGCAGCACAGGCCATTATGCTTTCTTTAAAGGGCGTACCCGGTATTTATTATCACAGTCTGCTTGGCTCGGGAAATTGGATCGAGGGTGTTGAAACGACTGGCATCAACAGAAGAATCAACAGGGAGAAGCTTGACTACGCTTCTTTGGTGGAGCAGCTGGGCAATGAATCTTCGCTGCGGCATATGGTTTTATACGCTTTCCGGAAAATCTTAAGTATCCGAGGAATGCATAGTGCGTTTTCGCCTTTTGCCCACCAAAGGGTTTTAGATTTCTCACCTTACCTTTTTGCTATAGAAAGATATCATCCCATTACGGAGGAGAAGATAGTTGTGCTGATTAATGTGACAGATAAAGAGGTAAGGCTTCAAGAGCCAATAAGCGGACTTGATTTACTGTCTTCGGGAGGGAATGGGGTTATAACGCGGATGGGGCCTTACCAGATAGCCTGGATAAAGACATGAGAGATAGGTGGCTGTATTAGGGGACATCTTAAAAGTCCTATATTGACAATATTGTGGTATGATAATAATATAAAAATATAGACAAATTGCAATTATCTTGCGCACTTGTTTTACTTTTGCGGCTATTCATAGTAGGAAAGGAATTTAGCTATGAATGATTTTTATGTCTTTGAGGATGTGAGCTTTAAAGATGAGGTGCCTGTTCAATATTATTTGTCATCAATCGAGGATACATGGGCTCACTGGCACAAAGAGATTGAAATTGTATTTTTACTTTCCGGTGAGCTGCTAATCACCATAGATGATGCAAAGCACTATTTGAAGGCCGGTGACATAATCCTAATAAACAGCAACCAGATACATTCTATGAAAGGGAATAACGATTTAACCTACGTGCTTCATATCATTCCTGAAGTAATTAGCAGGATACATGGCAGTGATGAATTGCACAATTTTAGTTTAAATACTATTGGAGTAAGCCAAGAAAGGAAGTCCTTTGACAGCATTAAGTACATCCTTGCAAAGATAGGCATAGAGCTGACAAAAAGGAAAGAAGGCTATCAGTTCTTTTTGTGGTCTTATGTTTATGAGCTGTTGGGGCATATTTTCCGACAATGTCCCTATGAGGTCGTTAAAAATGGCTCAAAAAGCGAGGACTTAGTAAAAATTAGCTCCATAATAAATTATATTAAGGACAATTATGCACAAGACTTGTCTATCATCACAATAGCTGAAGCTTTGGATATGAGCGACTTAACACTGAGCAACTTCTTCAAGGAGAAAACCGGTCTTTCTGTTTTGTTTTATTTGCAAATTATTCGCATTGATCAGGCGAAAACACTACTAAGATCTGATGCTCCAATAGTTGATATAGCTCAGGAGTGTGGATTTAATAGTATTCCAACCTTTTATAGAACATTCAAAAAGATAACAGGCCTATCTCCCAATGAGTA
>JAAYJU010000029.1 GCA_012522735.1 Clostridiales bacterium
CGATCAGTTAGGTCTTGGTATTACTTCCGGTTCAGGCAAGAGCACAAAGAACGCATCTGACGAAGGAGATGGTAATGTTCAGGCTTATTCACACTATGGTGCAGTTTCCTTTGATAAGAGCGGCAAGGTTACCAGTAGCATTATCGACGCTTCACAGGTCAATGTAACATTTAGTACAGAAGGTAAGCTTACCTCTGAATTAACAGGCGATTTCAATACAAAGCTTGAGCTTGGATATGATTATAACATGAAAGCCGCTTCACCTATCGGTAAAGAATGGTTTGAGCAGTCAGAGGGCTTCTCTAATTATATTAAGGGTAAGAAAGCATCTGATGTATCAGGTATTGCTTTAACCGATGGATATCCTGCAGACGAGGATTTATTAAGCTCTGTTACAATGCATATTACCGATATGATAACAGTTGTAGAAGAAGCTAGTGCTGTAGTAAAATAGTAGATAGTAAATAAATATGAACTAAATATTATTGGGGTTGCAAAACATAGTAGTTTACTCAGAATGTTTTGCAGCCCCATATTTATTTGCAGCGCAATAAAGAGTTTTGCTTTCAAAACATGTAAACTTGAGAAGCAAGTTTTGCATTGCCTGTTTCTTTAGACTGTGTTATTCTACCCTTATGATTATTATAAAGACTTCACAGGAGAACAAATATGAAAAAAACAGCATTTACCTTGCTAATAATAATAGTTCTACTTTCTACTTCCTCATGCAACCGTGCACTCCAGAGATATCAAGCTAGCTTTTTATTTTTGTTTAATACAATTACTGAAATCGTAGCTTATACAAAAAATGAGGATGAGTTTAATGAGCTTGCTAACTTCATAAAGGATGAGCTGGAGATATATCATCAGCTATACGATAAATATAACTCATACGAGGGGATAAATAATATAAAGACCATTAATGATAATGCCGGTAAAGAGCCCATAAAGGTTGACAAGAAAATTATCGATCTTCTCTTATATTCAAAGGATGCCTATGAATTATCATATGGTAGAGTAAATATAGGTATGGGTTCAGTATTAGAGATTTGGCATGATTATCGTGAGCAGGGGATAGATGACCCATTAAATGCTACTCTTCCATCCATGGAATTATTAGAAGAAGCCAACGAACACACTAATCTCGATATGCTTATTATCGACGAGGAAGCTTCAACAGTGCTGCTTTTGGATAGCGACATGCGCTTGGATGTCGGCGCTATAGCTAAGGGCTATGCCACTGAGCGGGTAGCGCAGGCAGCTACCTTGAAGGGTTATACTGATTTCTTACTAAGTGTGGGAGGAAATGTCCGTGCCGCCGGAGGAAAAGGTAAAGAAAAGGAGCCTTGGAATGTAGGAATACAAAACCCTGATAAGGAGGCTGAAAAACATAGTCTTTTTACCCTTGCCCTAAATGACTTATCATTGGTTGCCAGCGGAGATTATGAAAGATATTATACTGTAGACGGTAAAGTGTATCACCATATAATTGATCCTGATACTTTGATGCCAGCCGAATATTTTACCGCAGTATCAATAATATGTGAGGATTCGGGATTAGCCGATGTATTGTCAACCGCAATCTATAATATGCCTTATGATAAGGGCTTGGCTCTTATCGAAAGCATAGGAGATACAGAAGCACTATGGATATTTCATGACGGATCTATGAAATATAGCGACGGATTTGAAGACTTATTAAAATAAACACTTTTATCAGATTTTAATCAACTTCTAAGGACTTTTATCATTATTATATATATAATTAGATTATAACTTGTTATTAATGTAATGGGGTAAGGTGAATATATATGAAGAAGTGCGTGGAATGTGGTGCCATACAGAATAATAAACATTTTTATTGCATCGATTGTAATAAAAGGCTAGGTCCACCCTTAACTGAGGAAGAAGAGAAAAAGGAAGCAATAAAAATAAAAGAAACAATAAATGATCTTTCAAATAAGGCAGATTGTTTCTATGTTTCAAAAACAGATAAGGCTATTATCTGCTTACTCTGTATCTTTTCTCTTCTACATGCTCTTCTTATACTATTTGGAGCAAACTATTATAGGGAAAATCAATTATATTGGCTTGGAATTATTCTTATATTACTCTCATTATCTATAGCTATTGATCTTCGCTTTCCCAGAATATCCTGGCAACTTTATAAGCTTCGCTATATTTTCGTGTTTGATAATATAGATGATCTGGAGCCCTCTAGATTTGCTTTGTTATCGCGTAGGTTCTTTTCAAAGCTGATACTTATTATAGTGGCTATTGCCTTTGTAATTATGTTTATACTGTCTTTTTATAAAATCCCTGCTCCGGCACCAATTAACGAAGGAAATATTATTATAGACTGGAATACAACACAATATTAATCAAATTAACTCCACGATGAGTATAAAAACGGAGCACATAATTGTGCTCCTCTTATTATTAATCTAACTATATAGTCTATATATCCTTTATCCAGCAGCGCCTGCGCTTATGCTGCTTTGTGTCATAATGCTTCCACAGCGCCTGTAC
>JAAYJU010000030.1 GCA_012522735.1 Clostridiales bacterium
CTATTGAGGATGCATATAAGCCCTTTATGATGCAGCATAAGTACCCCTTTACATCCCTTTATTATGAAATTACTCCTTCGTTACTGGATGTAAATGTCCATCCTCAAAAGCTGGAGCTTAAGCTGACCAATGGGGATGATATATATGACATTACCTATAATCTGATTAGGGATATATTATCTGGAAAAGAATTAATACCTAAGGTAAGCCTTTCAAAGGAGAATAAGAAGGATGCTAATAAGATAGAATATAGCAGAAAGCTTCCTGAACCCTTTGAGAAAAATCGTATGAATCAGCTTAAGGCCTTAGAAACCATGGCTCAGACTCTTTCTGCTGAACAAAATATTGAGAAGCAAAGTACATTTACTAATGATACAAATCAGGTTAATTCTAGACCGATTCATGACAGCCTGATTAAGGAAACCAATAGCTATTCATCTAAGGATGATAGCCTTTTACAAAGTAGTATGAAAGCCGATGAAAGTAGCTCCTTTATGCATAATAAGGCAGTTACAGCTATGGAACAAATGGACTTGTTCACAGATAGGGAAACTGAAGTAACGCCCTTTATATCAGAGCAGGCTCTTGCTAATTATAGAATTATAGGTCAAGTATTTTCAACCTACTGGCTTGTAGAGTATCAAAAGGAGCTTTATATAATTGATCAGCATGCAGCCCATGAAAAGGTATTGTATGAAAGGATCATGACTGCTGCCAAGGAGAATAAACATTCCTCACAGATGCTTATGCCACCAATAGTGCTTACACTCTCCCTAAGAGAGCAGCAAGTGATTAAAGAGAACGAGGAAATATTGCGAAGGATTGGATATGAGATCGAGCACTTCGGAGGTAATGAATTCTCCATACGAGCTGTCCCTGCAGATTTATATAACCTTTCAGATAAGAATTTGTTTTTAGAATTTATAGACGAGCTAACAGAAGAGGTTGGCACCAGAAAGCCCAATCCCGAATCAATAATGGGTAAAACTGCATCCATGGCATGTAAGGCTGCCGTAAAGGCTAATCATGCATTCTCAGTAGATGAAGCCAGCTCCCTAATTAAGGAGCTTTTATCCTTAGAGAATCCCTATCATTGTCCCCATGGAAGGCCGGTTATTATATCCATGAGTCAGTATGAGTTAGAGAAGAAATTTAAGCGTATTTTATAGGAGAGTATATGAAGAAGAAACCACTTATAATCTTAACAGGTCCCACAGCCGTGGGTAAGACCTCCTTATCTATTAGTCTTGCTAGGGCTGTAAATGGTGAAATAATATCTGCAGATTCTATGCAGGTTTACAAATATATGGATATCGGAACAGCCAAAATAACTCCTGAAGAGATGAAGGATGTTCCTCATTATCTCGTAGGCGAATTCGAGCCGGATGAGGATTTTTCTGTGGTCAAATTTCAAGAATACGCCAAAAGATATATCAAGAGTATACATGAAAGAGATAAAGTACCCATTCTTGTCGGGGGAACAGGCTTTTATATTCAATCAGTACTGTATGATATTGACTTTGATGATAATGATTCTGATACCTCCTATAGAGAAGAACTTGAAGATATAGCTAAAACCAAGGGCTCAGATTATCTTCACAGATTACTTATTGATACCGATCCTGAAAGCGCTAAGGCAATTCATCCCAACAATACTAAGCGTATAATCCGTGCCTTAGAATATATTAAGCAGACCGGGGAACCTATATCTGCCCATAATAAAGAGCAAAGAAAGAAGAAGTCTCCCTATAATTACAAGTACTTTGTACTTAATAAGGACAGGTCTAAGCTATATGAAGCTATTAATCAAAGAGTCGATATAATGATAGAAAACGGGCTTATAGATGAGGTAAAGCAGCTAATGGCCATGGGCTATACTAAGAACTTAGTATCCATGCAGGGCTTAGGCTATAAGGAGATTATTGATTATCTTGAAGGAAATAGCAGCCTTAATGAAGCTATAGAGATACTAAAAAGAGATACAAGACATTATGCCAAGAGACAAATCACTTGGTTTAAGAGAGAAAAAGATATAGTATGGGTTAATAAGGACGATTTTAAAAACGAAGAAGATATTATAGAATATCTACTTTGTAAGCTTCTGCAAAATGGTATAATAAAAATCTAATATTATTAAGAAATTTTATATAACAATATGACGTAATGCTTATCTTATGTCTACTTAAATTTTAAAATCTTGTAATTAGTTAAAAAATAATAGTTAGTAAATAATTGTTTGGGAGGATTTTTTTGTGATTAGTGAGAATTTGGATACATTTTATATAGAGATGGGAATTGATTTAAAGCTTATAAATTTAGGTAAGAAGATAGAGGATAAACTAAAGGATAGGTTTAGTCATATTGACCAAATTGCGGAGCTTAATCAGCTTAAGGTTTTAAAGGCTATGCAAGATAATCGAGTTTCTGATATTCATTTTGCTGCAACAACAGGATATGGATATAATGATATAGGCAGAGATACTTTAGAAAGAGTATATGCCGATGTTTTTCATGCAGAGGATGCATTAGTAAGGCCTCAGCTAATCAGTGGAACCCACGCGCTAACCATAGCTCTTGCCGGTAACCTAAGACCAGGGGATGAGCTGATTTCTCCTGTGGGTAAGCCCTATGATACACTAGAGGGTGTAATAGGTATTAAAGAAACCAAGGGCTCCTTAGCCGAATATGGTATAACCTATAAGCAGGTTGATTTAAAATCAGACGGTAGCTTTGATTATGATAAGATTAAGGAGGCTATTAGTCCTAAGACAAAGATGGCCACCATTCAGAGGTCTAAAGGCTATGCGAACAGGCCTACTTTCTCGGTATCTCAAATCGGTCAGCTAATTTCTTTCTTAAAGGATATTAAGCCTGATATTATATGTATGGTTGATAACTGCTACGGGGAATTCGTAGAGACTATAGAGCCTTCAGATGTCGGTGCCGACCTATGTGTGGGATCTCTTATTAAAAATCCCGGAGGAGGTCTTGCTCCTATAGGCGGATATATCGTAGGAAAAACCGAATATGTCGAAAACGCTTCTTACAGACTTACCGCACCGGGACTTGGCAAGGAAGTAGGTGCTACCCTTGGGATTAATTCAAGCCTATATCAAGGCCTCTTTATGTCGCCCCAGGTAGTATCGGGGGCTTTAAAGGGAGCCATATATTCTGCTAAACTATATGAGTACTTAGGTTTTGGAGTTAGGCCTAATGGAAATGAGGATAGATATGATATTATACAGGCAGTAACCCTTAAGAGTCCAGAGGCTGTTATTGCATTTTGTGAAGGTATACAGGCGGCGGCTCCTGTAGATAGCTTTGTAACACCTGTTCCTTGGCCTATGCCGGGCTATAGCTGTGATGTCATAATGGCAGCCGGTGCCTTTATTCAGGGCTCATCAATAGAGCTTTCTGCTGATGCTCCGATTAAGCCACCATATACCGTATTCTTTCAAGGAGGCCTCACCTGGCACCATGCCAAGTATGGAATTCTAAAATCCTTACAGAGTCTCTATGATAAGAATCTGATACAGCTTAAATAACCGCGAATAAGCAATTAGACACTTTTTAGTGACATTCTTACTGTATACAAAGATACTTTATTGTGATAAAATTAAAATAATATATTTACATATGAAGGCATATGAGAGGGAGCAGTATTATGGCAAGATCATCAAGAACTATAGGAAAAAACAAATGGGCTTTATTTCTTTTAATTCTTGTCGGTATAGTGTTAGGAAGCTTTATAGGCTATCTACTTGGTAAAATAGAATTTTTATCCTGGTTGGATTATGGTATTGATTTTGCTATCGGAAATCCTGATAGTAATAACATTGTTAGCCTGGATTTAGGGGCTCTTGTAGTCCATTTTGGCCTTAGAATTAAGATAACCGTAGCAAGTGTAATCGGTGCTATTACATCCATTTTCATATATAAAAAGTTATAAGTTATATAATGCTGATTGAATCTGACTTCTTGGAGAGAGAATGAAGGAGGATATCATGAATACTAATCATTTAACTGTCAAGGAATTACCAGCTTCGGAGCGTCCCTATGAAAAATGCGAGTCCTATGGTCCAGGGAGCTTATCCGATGCGGAGCTATTAGCAGTTATACTAAGAACAGGCACTAAGAGCCTAAGAGCTATTGACCTTGCGGTAAAGGTACTAAATTATTCGGCTAAAAATCCGGGACTAAAGGGTCTTAATTACCTGACCATGAAGGAACTTACGCAGATATCAGGAATAGGAAGGGTAAAGGCCATTGAGCTATTATGTCTGACTGAATTAACAAAAAGAATGTCAAAGGAGATACATAAAGAAAGCTTAAAATTCATTACTCCAAAAAGTATATCTGATTATTATATGCAGGATTTGCGCCACCTTTCCAGAGAGCAAGTATTACTTTTAATGCTTGATTCCAAAAGTAGATTCATAAGGGATGTGATTATGTCCTCTGGAACAATTAATGCTTCTATCATGCCTGTTAGAGAGGTTCTTATTCAGGCTTTAAAGGAAGAGGCAGTGAATATTATTATCGTTCACAACCATCCCAGCGGAGACCCCTCACCGAGTTCAGAGGATATCCGTGTAACCAAAAGGATGAAAGAAGCCTGTAATTTAATTGGTTTAACGCTTATGGATCATATTATTATTGGTGATAATAGATATATCAGCTTAAAAGAACAGGGACTTATATAAGATTCTTAGTTTACTATAAATGATGACATCAAAGTGTATATAGGAGGTACTTTCAATATGGCTTCAAAAATATTTGGGATTGATTTTGGGACAAGTACGATAAAGATATGTAAAAAAGGGCAGGGCATCGTGTTGGACGAACGCAATATGATTGCCATTGCTGACAGAAGAACAATAATTGCTACAGGAGATGAAGCATACGATATGTATGAAAAAGCACCTGCTAACATAGTAGTAACTAATCCAGTCAGAAGCGGTGTAATTGCCGATGTTGCTAATATGACCGCCCTTTTGGTTCATTTTATCAAGAAGCTTAGCGGATCCAAAAAACCTGGCTTAGCGGATTATATTGTAGCAACCCCATCTGATATTACAGAGGTTGAACGCCGTTCCTTTTATGAGCTTATTTCTAGGTCAACCCTTAAGGTAGGACAGGTAAAGATAGTTGATAAACCCATAGCCGATGCTCTGGGTTCCGGTCTTGAAATCATGACCGCCAGAGGTGTAATGGTTGTTAATATTGGAGCAGATACTACTGAAGTATCAATATTATCCCTAGGCGGTATCGTACTTAGTAAGCTTATTCCAATCGGTGGAAATAGATTAGATGAGGCTATAAAAGGAGTAGTAAAGAAAAAGCATAATCTATATATCGGTGATAAGACAGCCGAAAATATCAAGAAGCAGTTAGCCAGCGCCCTTCCGGGTGTAGAATCGACCGTTAAGGTATATGGCAGGGATGTGGTAACAGGACTTCCTTCACTAATGGAAGTCAATTCAAAAACTGTATATGAAGCCATATCGGAATATTTATACTCAATAATAGATGCTATCAGAATAATTCTGGAAAGAACTCCTCCGGAGATATCTTCCGATATTATAGATGGCGGTATCTATGTAACAGGTGGCTCAGCTAATATATTTGATTTAAGGGGCCTTATTTCAAAGGAGACTGGCCTAAAGGTTAATATCTGCGAGGATCCTGCAAATACGGTTGTGAAAGGTCTTAGCAGAATCATGGAAGAACCACAGCTTTTTACACTGGCGGATTCTCTACGACCAAAGAATTTAGTAGATTAGGGAGTCGGTAATGAGACGTAGGAAAAAATTTCATTTTAATCCAAAGCATTGGCTTATAGTTGGATTGATTATATGTATAAGCCTAATTATAATTTCATTTCGTTTTAGCAATTACTTATACCCCGTTAGAAATGCGGTAGGATCGGCTATTACCCCCATGCAAAAGGGAATTAATATAGTCGGGACATATATATCAGATGGTCTTGAAACCTTAAGAAGTATGAAGGAACTTACTGATGAGAACAAAAGACTAAAGGATCAGGTAAGTGTTCTGTCTTATGAGAATAAGCTCTTACTACAAAATAAGTATGAGCTGGATGAGCTAAGGGAATTATATGAGCTGGACCAGAAATACTTAGATTATCCTAAGGTTGCCGCCCGTATTATCGATAAGGATACCAACAACTGGTACAACATATTTACCATAGATAAGGGGACAAAGGACGGCCTAGCTGTGGATATGAATGTGATTGCAGGTAATGGCCTTGTAGGTATTATAACAGAAGCCTATTATAACCATTCCAAGGTTCGCGCTATTATAGATGATAAAAGTGCTGTTTGGGGTATGTTTCTAAAGACATCCGACACCTGTGTGGTCCAGGGTGATCTGAAGCTGATAGAAGAGGGTAAAATCCATGTTGAATTTATCAGCAAGGATGCTGAGGTTGAGGATGGCTTTGAGATAGTTACGGCACACACCAGCCCGAAATTTCTACAGGGTATATTAATTGGTTATGTCAGTGATATAGAGCTAGATTCCAATAATATGACTAAGACCGCCTATCTAACCCCAGTGGTTGATTTTGAGCGCTTAAGTGAGGTTCTTATCATTACAGAACTGAAGGAGCCTTTAATAATGGAGCCTCCAGTAGAGGAGTCTTCTATTGAATAAGAAAAGTGGGTATGTAATTTGAAAAGGGTAATTATTTATTTTATTGAAATTATCATATGCTTTGTCCTGCAAAGCTCCTTATATCAGTTTTTCAGCTTGGCCAGAGTCATGCCAAATCTGCTTCTAATCCTTGTAGTGTCCAACGCCTATATGAGAGGTAGAATGACAGGTATGATGATTGGGTTTTTTTCAGGACTTCTAATAGATATTTTATTTGGCAATGTAATCGGTCTTTATGCAATGCTTTTACTCCTAATTGGCTATATTGCGGGCTTTGCTAATAAGATTTATTCAAGGGATGACTTTACTTTTCCATTGATATTTATTGCTATCGCTAATTTCCTTTACCAATTCTTATATTATGTTTTTGAATTTCTACTGCGGGGTAAATTAGATTTCCTTTATTATTTTCGTAAGTTAATACTTCCGGAAGTAATATATACTGTAGCAGCTGCCACTATTTTTTATAAGCTGTTACAAATGATTAATCATGCTCTTGATCGTGGAGAATTCAAGGAGGAATAAGATGTTTGACATATTTCTAGATGGACTAAAAAAAATAATTAAATCTAGGCTATTTCCAATCGCATTTATATATATTTTTTTATTTGCTCTTATTATAAATCGTTTATTTATATTACAGATTGTTGAGGGACCTACTCATGCTGAGGAGTATGAATATAAAAACACGGAAAGCAGAGAAATTAAAAGCACAAGAGGTAATATATATGATCGTAACGGAATGCTGCTTGCCTCAAACACCCTTTCATACTCTGTTGTTTTGGAGGATAGTACGCAAATCACTTCCAATAATCAACGAAATGCTGTAGTTCATAAGCTCATTCAAATTATAGAGAGTAACGAAGATACTCTTGATAATCCTTTTTATATTGTTCATATAGGTAATGATGAATTTGAATTTACCGTGTCAGGTGCTGCACTAACACGTTTTAAGAGAAATGTATACGCATATGATCTTGAAAATAATCAGCTGAAAGAGGAGCATGTGAATGCTAGTGCAAAGGATGTTTACTATTTTCTAAAGAATGGCACTAATATTTATCCTATGTTTGGCATTTCAAATGAATATACCATAGAAGAAACCTTAAAAATTATGAGTGTCCGCTATGCCTTGTTTAATAATTACCCAAAGTTTATGCAGATAACGGTTGCCTCACAGATTTCAGAGGGTACGGTTGCTATGGTAATGGAGAATATTGCAGACCTTCCTGGTGTTGAGATAAAACAGCAAACGAAACGTATCTATCATGACAGTATATATTTTGCCCATATGCTTGGATATACAGGTCTCATTAATGCAGAAGAGCTGGAGAGGCTTAATATGAATAGTGATGATGAATATTATAACTCTTCGGATATTATAGGAAAAACAGGCCTTGAAAAGGAATTTGAAGCATATCTAGGCGGAAAAAAGGGAAGTGAAGTTGTTGCCGTAAATGACATCAATAGAGTAGTAGAGGTTGCAAGCCGTAATGAACCTGTTGCCGGAAACGATATTTATCTTACCATAGACGGAAATCTTCAAAAACAAGCCTATCATATTCTTGAAAAGAGAATAGCAGGTATTCTTTTAGAGCACTTAAGGCCGGACCTTGATTATGGTACAAAGGGAGAAAGTGCAAGTAAAATACACACTCCTATATATGAAGTGTATTATGCCTTAATTAATAATAATATTATTAATACAGAAAGGTTATCCTCTCATGATGCCAAGACCATTGAAAAGAAGGTTTATTCTAAATATGTAGATGCTAAAGCAGATTTAACGTCACAGCTCAATATACTACTTCAAGCTCATAATGATATTGTCAATAGTAAAGCAGGAGATATGGAAGAATACCTTGATTATATCTATGAGTTGCTTATCAAACAAGGCTTAATATTAATTAATGATATTGATAAGGATGATGCTACCCTTCGTTCATATCAAAATGATAGGACATCCTTAAGCAAATTTCTTCAATATGCATTAGCTAATAATTATGTGGATCTTTCAAAGCTGGGTGTTACTACTTACTTTAATTCTGAGGAATTATATCAGAAGTTGATAGAATATACATGGGATATTTTGGAAGATGATAGCACTTTTAATAAAAAAATATATCGCTATTTGGTGTTTTCGTATAAATTGTCAGGAACTGAAATTAGTCTTTTATTATTTGCCCAAGGTGTGTTAGAATATAATGAAGAGGATGTCAGTAAACTGGAGTCCGGTTCCTTATCAGCCTACAAATTTATGGAAGAAAAAATTCGGACACTTGAAATCACACCCGCTATGCTAGCATTAGAGCCCTGTAGTGGCTCAATTGTAATAAACGACGTAAATAATGGCGAAGTACTTGCTATGGTCACTTATCCAAGCTATGATAACAATATGCTAGCAAATAAGGTGGATGCAGATTATTATAAATGGCTTCATACGGATAATACATTTCCTTTAATGAATCGTCCGACTACGCAGCTAACTGCACCAGGCTCCACATTTAAAATGGTAACAGCAGTCGCCGGTCTTGAGGAAGGAGTAGTGGACCCCTATGAAAAGATTCTTGACCTTGGCATATTCGAGAAGATTTCTCCTCCGGCAAAATGTCATATCCATCCCCGATCCCACGGTGCAGTAGATATGTCAAATGCCATAAAGGTGTCATGTAACTATTACTTCTATGAAACAGGCTATCGCTTAGCTATTGATAGTAATGGAGAATTTAATGAGAAGCTGGGCTTAAGTCGTATTAAAAAATACGCTTCGCTTTTCGGACTTGATGCCTTAACCGGCCTTGAAATAGGAGAGGCTAAGCCTAATGTATCTGATAAGGATACTGTACGTTCCACTATTGGACAAGGAACGAACCTATATACACCTGTTCAATTGTCAAGATACGTAACTACTATAGCTAATAGTGGTACTAATTATAACCTTACTCTTTTAGATCGCATTATCTCTAAGGACGGTAATATTGTCCTGATGAATGAAGCAAAGGTATATAATGATCTAACCGATATTAAGAATTCAACCTGGGACACTGTACGTAAAGGCATGTATATGGTTGCCAACGAGCAAAGGGGCTCGGTATACGGACTTTACGGTGATTTAGGTGTAACTGTTGCCGCAAAGACAGGTACTTCTCAGATTAGTCTTAGCAAGCCCAATAACGCATTGTTTGTATCCTTTGCACCCTATGAAAAGCCTGAAATAGCTGTAACCGTAGTAATACCTAATGGGCATACCTCAGGCAATGCAGCTGAGACCGCCAGAGATATCTATCAACTGTATTTTAATTTGGGTAATAATGAAGACTTAGTATCTAATGAAGCAATCCTTCCTGAAAATGATATTGCTGCATTTTCGGATTAATAATAACCATATAACATTAGGAGATAAGAATGAAGTCTGTTAATAATTCAGTTATAATAAAAGGTAATAAATATGGCATAATTGTAGTTCTAAACCCCGACATGGCCTTTGATGAGCTAAAGGAACTTATAGCCGAAAAATTTAAGGAGTCTAGTAAATTCTTTGAAAATGCAAAAATGGCAATTAGCTTTGAAGGAAGATACCTGTCTAATGAAGAGCAAAAGGATATTTTAGACATTATTGGGAAAAATACCGATATGCAGATAGTCTGCGTTATAGATAATGATCCCAAAAAGGAAGAGCTCTTCCAGAAAACTCTTGAGCAAAAGCTTATGGAGCTTGACAATAATACAGGACAGTTCTATAAGGGGATTTTGCGTTCAGGGGCTTCTCTTGAATTTGAGAATTCTGTAGTCATAATAGGTGATGTGAATAACGGAGCAAGAGTGGTATCCAAGGGAAATATAATCGTTCTAGGTTCTCTAAAGGGCAATGCTTTTGCCGGAGCTACCGGAAATACTAATGCCTTTGTTGTTGCTCTGGATATGAGTCCTACTCAGATTAGAATAGCAGATGTCATTGCCAGATCTCCGGACAAACCTGTAAAGGATGCTGTTAAGGAAGCAAAGATAGCATTTTTAGAGGATGGTAATATATATATTGAACCGCTTAACAAAAATGTACTTAATGATATAAGGCTTTAAAACACTTGAATATATACAAGTAGTAAAGAATTAAAGATTAATCTACTTGTTAATAGATAAAGAGTAATACAGGTGGCACTGCCCCAAAATGGACTGGAGGATAAGATATGGGAGAAGTAATAGTTGTTACATCGGGAAAGGGTGGAGTTGGTAAAACAACAACCACCGCCAATGTTGGCACCGGGCTAGCAATGCTTGAAAAGAAGGTTGTTTTGATTGACACAGATATAGGACTTCGAAATCTTGACGTAGTTATGGGTCTTGAGAACCGAATAGTTTATAATCTGGTGGATGTCATTGAAGGAAATTGCAGAATCCGTAATGCCCTAATTAAGGACAAGCGCTATCCGAACCTTTATTTGCTACCGTCAGCTCAGACCAGAGACAAGAACTCGGTTACGCCGGAGCAGATGAAAAAATTAGCTGATGAGCTTAGAGATGAATTTGATTACATATTAATGGATTGTCCGGCAGGTATTGAGCAGGGTTTCAAGAATGCCATAGCAGGAGCCGACAAGGCATTAGTTGTTACCACCCCTGAGGTTTCAGCTGTCAGGGATGCCGACCGTATCATTGGTTTATTAGAAGCCAATGAAATGGAGGAAACCTATTTGGTAGTTAACAGGCTGCGTATGGATATGGTAAAACGCGGTGATATGATGTCAAGCGATGATGTTATGGAAATCTTAGCGGTTGATTTAATCGGCGTAGTTCCAGATGATGAGAATATCGTTATATCCACAAATCAAGGTGAACCATTGGTTGGCTCCGATTCCCAAGCAGGACGGGCTTACATGAATATAGCAAGAAGATTAACAGGAGAAGAGGTTCCTTTCTTAGACCTTAATGAAAGATCATCATTTTTTGGTAAACTTTTTGGCAAAAGGAAATATTAGGGAGGTATATCATGGGTTTAGCAGATTTTTTTAGAAAGAAGGGAACCAGCAGCATTGCGAAGGACAGATTGAAATTGGTTCTGGTATCGGACCGTGCAGGCTGCTCACCCGAGGTTATGGAACAGATCAAGAACGATATTATAGCTGTAATATCAAAATATATTGAAATCGACTTAGATGGACTTGATATTAAGATCACGCAGACTGAATCTGAACTACACAATGGATCAGTTCCTGCA
>JAAYJU010000172.1 GCA_012522735.1 Clostridiales bacterium
CAGAGAGTCGCTAGTGGTGGGAATGCGATATTGAGTCTTTAGCTGAATGGGCTTTTGAGGGCAACCCGAACTAAGAGTAGGCGTTGACGGACACCATTACCGTTATATGGATGGCATATATATTATCGTATATGAAAGAGGAGGGCAATGATAAATTCATTTAGAATTTATTTCTTGTCAAGTTGAGTGGTACCGCGGATAGAATTCGTCTCAAGTATATTTATACTTGGGGCTTTTTTATTGCCCAAAATTGTACCTTAAAAAAAGAGAGGAGAATAAATCATGAGAAGAAAAATAACTACAACAATTATGTTGGCGGTTCTAACAGCAATACTAATGATGGGATGTTCAAAGAAAGAGGATGGAGAAGTAATTATTGGTATTGGACAATTTGCAGAGCATGGTTCACTGGACAATTGCCGGGAAGGCTTTGTGGCAGGACTTGAGGAAGCGGGATATAAGGAGGGAACGAATCTAAAGATTCTATATGAGAATTCTCAGGCTGATGCAAATATGGCATCCCAGATATCTAAGAATTTTATTGCCAGAGATGTAGATTTAATAGCTGCTATAGCCACTCCCATGGCACAAAGTGCCTTCGGTGCAACAAAGAATACTAAGATTCCTGTAATATTTACAGCTGTAACTGATCCTATCAAGGCTGAGCTTGCAAAGGCTGATGGTACACCTAACGGTAATACAACAGGTACAAGTGATAAGCTTCCTGTTGAAAAGCAATTAGAAATGATAAGAAAGATTCTACCTGATGCGAAGAAGATAGGAATTATGTATAGCACCAGTGAAGTCAATTCTCTTTCTGCTATTGAAGAATATAAGGCAGCTGCTCCAAGCTATGGATTTGAAATAGTTGAAAGTGGTATATCAACCATAGCAGATATTCCCTTAGCAGCGGATAGTCTTCTAGAGAAGGTTGATTGTGTAAATAACCTTACCGATAATACGGTGGTAAGTGCCTTACCTACTATTCTAAATAAGGCAGCAAAAAAGAATATACCTGTATTTGGTAGTGAGGTTGAGCAGGTTAAGATTGGATGCTTAGCCTCCATGGGACTTGACTACTTTGATCTTGGAAAGCAAACAGGAAAAATGGCTGCTCAGGTATTAAGCGGAGAAAAGAAAGCAAGTGAAATTAATTTTGAAATCATTGAGGAATTTGCTTTCTATGGCAACAACCTAGTAGCTGAGAATCTTGGAATTACCTTACCTGATGACCTGGTAGTGAGTGCCAAGGAAATGTTTGATAGCATAGCAGAATAATTTATAGCCAGATAAGATTAAAATAGATTAGAAGATAATTAAATGCGCTTTAAAGGAGGAAGGAAATGCAAACAATTATTATCGGTATATTCGAGGAAGGGCTTGCCTATGCAATACTTGCCTTAGGAGTATACATAACCTATAAGATATTGGATTTTCCGGATTTATCGGTTGATGGGACCTTTCCTTTGGGAGGGGCTATTACGGTCGTTCTTATATCAGCTGGGCTTAATCCGCTACTGACCTTGTTGCTTTCCTTTCTAATCGGCGCAATTGCAGGCATTATAACAGGTGTCATTCATGTAAAGTTCAAGGTAAGAGATTTGCTATCTGGAATTATTGTGATGACAGCTCTCTATTCGATTAATCTGCGAATTGCAGGAAGTGCAAATGTACCGATCTATACAAAGGATTCGATTTTTGATAATCGATTTTTAGATAATGTAATTTCAGAGGATTTTCGTCCTTATTTGATGCTAACCATACTTCTAATAATAGTTGTTGCTATGAAGGTGCTTTTGGATCTATATCTCAGGACAAAGTCAGGTTATTTACTTCGGGCGGTCGGTGATAATGAAACGGTAGTTACATCTTTAGCTAAGGATAAGGGGGTAATGAAAATTATCGGTCTTTCCATAGCCAATGCATTTGTAGCTTTATCCGGTGGCATATTTGCTCAGAAAAATGGATTTTTTGATATAACCATAGGAACTGGAGCACTTGTTACGGGTGTAGCCAGTGTCA
>JAAYJU010000173.1 GCA_012522735.1 Clostridiales bacterium
CTTATCGTGAGCCTATGATTGAACTGATTGGACTGGGAAAGACTTTTGAGAGTAAGAATTCTTATGTTAAAGCCTTAGAGGATATTAACCTTACCATATATGAGGGTGAAATCTTTGGGATTATTGGGCTAAGCGGTGCGGGTAAAAGTACCTTGGTTAGGTGTATTAATTATTTAGAAAGACCAACTAAGGGCAGGGTTATATTTGACAAGATTGATTTATCCGAGGTGCAAGATTACGAATTATTAAAGATCAGACAGTCCATGGGAATGATATTTCAGCAGTTTAATCTTCTGATGCAGCGCAATACACTTGATAACATTTGCTTTCCTTTAGAAATTGCCGGAGTATCTAAAAAGGATGCTAAGAAGCGTGCCTATAAGCTATTAGAGGTGGTGGGCCTTACAGATAAGGCGAAGGCATACCCGGCACAGCTTTCAGGTGGACAAAAGCAGAGGGTTGCCATAGCAAGAGCCCTGGCTACTAAGCCTAAGGTACTCCTGTGCGATGAGGCCACATCTGCACTTGATCCGACAACCACTAGGTCAATACTGGATCTTTTACGAGATATTAACAAAAGCTTAGGGATTACCATTATTGTCATTACCCATGAAATGAGTGTAATTGAAGAGATATGTAATCGTGTTGCAATTATTGACTCTAGCCGTATAGCTGAAGTAGGCAATGTGGAGGAGGTCTTTATGAGACCTAAATCAAAGATTGCAAGGCAGCTGGTGTTTTCAGGGGTAAATCATATTGAATCCTTTGTGGGTGAAGACAAGTGTCGGATTATATTTGACGGAAGAACATCCTTCGAGCCTGTAATAGCTAATATGGTATTGGAATGTAGAACACCGGTAAATATACTTTTTGCAGACACAAAGGATATCGATGGAAAAGCATTTGGACAAATGGTTATTCAACTACCCGAGGATGAAATCAGTAAAAAACGGATATTTGCATATCTTGAGACCAATAAGATACCCCATGAGGAGGTGATATAGCATGTTTAGCCAAGCAGTATTAAAAATGATTGGTACAGGTATTCTAGAGACATTATATATGACTATATTATCTTCGATTTTAGCTTATATACTAGGGCTTCCTCTGGGAATACTATTAGTTGTAACCGATAAGGATGGAATTGCTCCCTTGGTGGTCTTAAACCGAATCTTAGGTGCAATAGTAAATATACTACGGTCCATCCCCTTTGTTATATTATTGGTTGCATTAATGCCCTTTACGAGGTTAGTAGTCGGTACTACACTTGGACCAAATGCCCTTATTGTACCCTTGGTCATAGGTTCAGCTCCCTATATAGCTAGGATTGTGGAATCCTCACTAAAGGAAGTAGATCATGGTATTATAGAGGCTGCTCAGTCCATGGGAGCATCTCCCAGGCAGATAGTCTTCAAGGTGCTAATCCCGGAGGCAATGCCGTCCCTGATTATGGGAGGCGCTATTGCTGTAATTACTATTCTTAGTTATTCTGCAATGGGCGGATTTGTAGGAGCCGGAGGGCTAGGAACCATAGCCATTAATTACGGATATTACCGCTATCAGGCAGACAAAATGCTAGTTACCGTAGCCATATTGGTACTTATAGTACAAGGCGTTCAAGAGCTTGGAGGAAGGCTAATGAAACGTTCAGACAAGAGGTTATAGGACATAATTCAAACTTAATATAAGGTATTGGGAGGTATTATAAAAATTTAAGGAGGAATCAATATGAAGAAAGTTGCTTTAATATTAGTATTATTATCATTATTTGTAGCTATCCTTGGAGGATGTGCCTCTGATAATAAGGATACAGACAAACAAAATAATTCTGCAAATGAAGAGAATAAGCAGGACAAAGACCAAGAGGATAATAAAGAGCTTAAGAAAATTATAGTAGGTGCAAGTATTACACCTCATGCAGAAATTCTAGAGACAGCTAAGAGCTTATTGGCATCTAAAGGCTTTGAGCTTGAAATTGTAGAGTATAATGATTATGTTCAGCCAAATCTTGCTTTAGATGCAGGAGATCTAGATGCGAATTACTTCCAGCACCAGCCATATCTGGATGAATTTAACGCAGATAGGGGCTTGGATTTGGTATCTGTAGCTATTATCCACTATGAGCCCTTTGGAATCTATCCCGGTAAAACCAAAAGTATAGATGATTTACAAGACGGAGCAGAGATAGCTGTTCCCAATGACGGCACAAATGAAGCAAGAGCCTTGCTTTTGTTAGAGGCACAGGGTCTTATAAAGTTAGCTGAAGGTGTTGGCATGAAGGCTACAGTTATTGACATTGTAGAGAATCCCAAAAATCTTGAAATCCATGAAATTGAAGCTGCACAGCTTGCCCGATCACTTCAGGACGTAGATCTTGCTGTTATAAATGGTAACTTTGCAATACAAGCAGGACTTAATGTTTCTAAGGATGCAATAGCCGTAGAGGATAAGGATTCCATTGCAGCAGAAACCTATGGAAATGTCATTGCCATAAAGAAGGGTGATGAGAACAGAGATGAAATTAAGGCTCTCGTAGAAGCGCTGACAAGTGATGAAGTTAAGGAATATATCGAATCTACCTATGAAGGAGCAGTTGTACCGAAATTTTAAGAGAAAAAAAAATTATGATTAATTTCGGTGCCTGGTACCAATACAGATTGGTACCAGGTACCGTTTTTGTATGTAAAACATTTACAGGTCCATATTAGTGACCTTTTATTGATAAAAATAGTCAGATATGTTACTATATTATTATGGGAGAAGTATTTATTATTAAGCTTAATAAAGGGGGAGATACATTTGAGGAATCTTTTAAAACTTAAGCGGAATTATTTACTATTACTATTCCCCTTGTCTATACTATTAATTGTTATAGCTAGAAAAAATATTTTCTTTGCGGAGCAGGTCTATGCTTTGCATATCTACAAATGGCTGTCCCAGTTTGTTTCCCTTATTACAGGTCTTATACCGATATCCTTGGCTGAGCTTTTAATTTTATTATCGCCTCTTATCCTAGTAACCCTAATAATTAAATTTATAATCCGTCTGAGGAAGGATAAGCAGAATCGAAAAGTAAACGCTGCTAAAGGTGTGATTAATGTCTTATGTAGCTTAAGTGTAGCTCTATTTTCTTTTACATTATTGGGAGGTCTTAATTATTACAGATATTCCTTTGGATATTATTCCAATTTGGAAATCGAAAAATACTCAGTAGAAGAATTATATGGATTAACAAAGCAGCTTGCAGAGCAGGCAAATGAGCTTAGAAGTCTGGTACCCAAGGTAGATGATAACGATGTATTTGACCTGTCAATGAGCAACTATAAGCTTGCTAAAGAGGCAAACAAGGCTATGAAGAACCTGTCTAAGGAGTTTCCTGTTTTCGGTGGATTTTATGC
>JAAYJU010000031.1 GCA_012522735.1 Clostridiales bacterium
TACGATCTTTGAATCAGTAGAATTCAAAGCCGATATAATTCAAAAAAAGCTAAAGGAAATAGCATTTCTTAATAAAAATCTATTACTCAATTTTAAGGACGAAATTACCGGTGTATCCAAAAGCTATGTCGAGGAATTCGGTATCAAAAGCTTTGTATCCTATCTAACAAGAGAAATGAATAAAGTACATGATGAGGTTATATATCTTGAGGGATCTAGCGGTAATATTGAAGTAGAGGTTGCATTTCAATACACAGATAATTTTGCCGAGCAGATTAACTCATATTGTAACTGTATAAATGTTGTAGACGGGGGAACCTTGGTTACCGGATTTAAAACAGGTTTAACCCGTGTTATGAACCAATATGCAAGAGAGCTAGGCATATTAAAGGATAAGGATGAGAACTTCGACGGCAAGGATATCCGTAACGGTATCGTTGCCATAGTGTCAATCAAGCATCCCGATCCACAGTTTGAAGGTCAGACTAAGACAAAGCTTGGTAATACCGATGCCAAAACAGCCGTAGAGGATGTGTTCTCACAGGAGGCACAGCGCTGGTTTGATAAGAATGTTGAGGTATTAAAATCAATTCTTGATAATTCAATGAAATCCTTTAATGCCAGAAAAGCTAGTGATAAAGCAAGGTCTGCTGTATTAAAGCAGCTTATTGATGTAGATACAAGAAGTAAGCTTGCTTCCTGTTCATCAAAAAAGGCCGAGGAATGCGAGCTATATATAGTAGAGGGTGATTCCGCAGGCGGTACCGTAAAGACTGCAAGAAACCGTCGTACTCAGGCAGTTCTCCCCTTAAGAGGTAAAATCCTGAACGTAGAGAAGGCGACATTAGAAAAGATACTAGTAAATAATGAAATCAAGTCTATGATAGCCACCTTCGGATGCGGAATAGGTGAGGAATTTGATTTATCAAAGCTAAATTACGATAAAATTATTATACTTACGGATGCGGATGTGGACGGTGCCCATATTAGCACCCTACTCCTTACATTCTTCTATCGCTTTATGCCTGAGCTAATATCGGCAGGTAAGGTATATAAGGGCTTGCCCCCTCTATACCGAGTCGAGTACGAAACTACTAAGAATAATAAGAAGACAAAGGAATCCATATATCTTTATAACGACTTTGAACTGGATAAATTCCGTAAGAATAGCGATTACAAGATATTAAACACCCAAAGATATAAAGGTCTTGGTGAAATGGATGCACATCAGCTTTGGGAAACCACATTGGACCCGGCATCCAGGACCTTAGCCAAGATTACAATCAGTGACCATATAGAAGCTGATGAGATTACAAGTACCCTGATGGGCAGTAATGTTCCTCCGAGGCGTACTTTCATATTGGATGAAGCAAGATACGCTAAGTTAGATATATAAATCCCAATCTACTTATATTAGGAGGTAACAATGAAACAGCAAATTCAACACGATCAAATCATACGTTTAGATTTTTCCGAAGAAATGAAGACAAGCTTCCGTGACTATGCCATGAGTGTTATTGTATCCAGAGCGATTCCGGATGTAAGAGATGGTCTAAAGCCTGTACAGCGAAGAATCTTATACTCCATGGTAGAGCTGGGACTTGACCCTGCTAAGCCTCATAGAAAAAGTGCCCGTATAGTTGGTGATACCATGGGTAAATATCACCCTCACGGTGACAGCTCCATATACGATGCACTGGTACATATGTCAGAGGATTATTCTCTAATGGTTCCCTTGGTAGATGGACATGGTAACTTCGGTTCTATCGACGGAGATGGTGCTGCTGCTATGCGTTATACCGAGGCAAGGCTTTCACCCGGAGCAATGGCTCTTCTTGACCATCTTGAAAAGGGATTAATTGATTTTAATCCTAATTTTGATGGTAGTGAGAAGGAACCTGTGGTACTTCCGGCCATGGTACCTAATCTTCTAATAAACGGAACAACTGGTATTGCCGTAGGTATGGCTACAAATATGCCACCCCATAACCCTGATGAGGTAATCGACGGGGTAATTGCCTACATGGACAAGCCGAATATTACAATACCTGAGCTAATGAAATATATCCCCGCTCCTGATTTTCCTACCGGTGGAACGATTATCAATCTAGATGAAATCGAGCAAATCTATGAAACTGGCGAAGGAAGGATAAGACTACGTGCCAAGGCAGAGATAGAAAACGGCGAATATGGCAGAAAGAATATAGTAATTACCGAGATACCTTATACAATTGCAGGAAATAAGACAAAGCTAGTCGAGAGTCTATCAAGCCTGATAAAAGATAAGGTTTTTGAAGAGATTCATGATGTAAGGGACGAATCCTCCAAGGAGGGAATTAGAATTGTCATAGAGGTTAAAAAGGATAGAGATATTGATAATCTTCTAAACGGTCTTTACAAAAAGACTGTTATGGAGGATACATATGCGGTTAACCTTCTTGCTATCAAGGATCAGCAGCCTGTAGTATTTAGCCTAAAGGGCTTAATAAGTGAATTTGTAGACTTTCAGGTGGAGATATATACCAAGGAATACAATTACCTTCTCGATAAGGCACAGAAACGTCTGGAGATAGTCGGTGGCTTAATCAAGGCTACAGATGTAATTGACCTTATTATAGAGGTTCTTCGTGGAAGCTCCTCCGTCAAGCAGGCTAAAGCATGCCTAATGGATGGCAATATAGAGGATATTAAGTTCAAATCTGAGGCATCAAAGAAAGAAGCTGCTACATTTAATTTTACAGAAAGACAGGCAGATGCCATACTTGCTATGCAGCTATCCAAATTAATCGGACTGGAAATTCTAAAGCTACATGAAGAAAGCGACAGTCTAGCAGATGCCATAAAGGAATATGAGAAAATACTTGGAAGCAATAAGGAATTATATAAAATTATTAAGAAACGCCTCTTAGATTATAAGAAGATATTCTCCTCCCATCGTAAGACCATGCTTATTAATGCAAAGAGTGAGGATTACGTAGAAGAGGTTAAGATTGAGGATATATACGTGCTTATAGATAGATTCGGATATATCAAATCCTTAGATGCAGCCAGCTATTCAAGGGTCTTGGATGACAACCTTAAGGAATACAATTATATAATCCAGATGAAGAATACAGACAAGCTCTGCTGCTTTACCGCCGAGGGCAATATGTTCCAGGTAAAGGCAGAAAACATTCCAAGATGCAAGATGAAGGACAGAGGTGTACTCATCCAAACCTTATGCAAGCTGGAAAAGGAAGAAATCATATTATATACCTCATTTGAGGTGCTTTTCGAATCACAGCTTTTATTTGTTACAAGAAACGGCTTTATTAAGCAGGTATCCGGTGCTGAATTTGAAACCAACCGTTCTCAGATAAGTGCGACCAAGCTAGAAGATGGAGATACAGTTATCGGTGTAACCTTGCTATCTGCCGGAGATATTCTAGCAGATAATCACAAGGTAATAATACTTACAGATAACGGCTTATCCCTAGGCTTTCCTCTTTCAGAAGTTTCGGAATTTAAAAAGACCAGCCGTGGCGTAAGAGCTATCAAGCTGGATAAAGGCGATAAGGTATGCTA
>JAAYJU010000174.1 GCA_012522735.1 Clostridiales bacterium
CTGAAGCTTCAAATTTTATGAATTCTTCCACTAGAATCATATGTCCTGTACTGCTTATAGGTAGCCACTCTGTAATACCTTCTACAATACCCAGTATTATAGCTTTAAGTATTTCTAACATACTAATCCTCCTAATTACAAAATAATCCTGTATGAGCATATCATTTTTTATAAAAGATTGCAAGAAATTCTGCTCATGTTAAGATGTATATGCATATAATTTAGAATATTCACAAAATATAATCTTGATAGAGAGGTGATTATTTGTCTGATAATAAAAAAATAAAATTTCTTTTAGGCAGTAATACGAAAGTTGGATTTGTACCATTGTTTGATGAGCTCAGGGATCCTATAAACACCTAAACACTATATATACTTAAGGGTGGCCCTGGTAGCGGGAAAAGCACTCTGATGAAAAAGGTTTTAAAGGTCTTAGAAAACAAAAACGATTCAATAGAGTATATTCATTGCGCCAGTGATCCCGGCTCTCTCGATGCTTTTATTGATTATGATGCGGGTATAGCTATGGTGGACGGTACAGCACCTCATATAATGGACCCCGGATATCCAGGGGCTTACGATGTTATTATAAATATGGCAGATTGCTGGGATGATAGCTCTCTTATACAAGATAAGAATAAAATAATTTCCTTAAGCGATACCATATCTACCTGTCATAAGATGGCTACGTCTTGTATATCTTCTGCGGCTGCACTACTTGAAAGTAATATTCATCTGGCTAAACCTTATGTCAAGTATGATACAATTAATGACTTTATAGCCAAATTAATGAAGAGGCTTGAAGGCTTTAAAACCGGAAGGGAGAAAAAGAGACTTCTTAGCGCAGTATCCGTAGGCGAAACAGTATTCTTTGGTGAAACTATTGAAGCACTTTCCAATAGTATATATGTAATCCCCGATATATGGGGGGCTGCTTCTCATGCTTTATTATCGGAGTTACATCGTGCAACTTCTATATTAAGTCTTGAACAGATAGTCTGCTACTGCTCAATTCGCACACCTGATAAGATTGATCATATAATATTTCCATCGGCAGGTATAGCTGTAACCACAGCAAACAGCTTTCACGCCAAAGAAGATAAAAAGCATATTGTTATCCCAGATCTGATGAATTCTATCCCTAATATTATAGAAGAACAGATGTCTCTACATCTAAACAAAACAAAGGAGCTCATAGATATAGCTTGTGATCATGTCAAAAGGGCAAAGCTCCTTCATGACGATCTGGAAGCCTTCTATGTGAAGGCTATGGATTTTTCAAAGGTTGATTTAATATATGAGCGTATAATAAAGGAAATCCTATAGGATTTCCTTTATTATACATGATGCTAACTTTCTCTTTTATTCACCACATTCATCATGATGCTTATGCTCATGGCATACTAAACCAGTAGATTTGAGAGAACCATACAGATACTCTTCTACCGCTATTTTAGCATCACCACTTATACCGACAATAAACTCTATATTTTTTTCTTTAAAAATATTTATTGCTCCGCCACCCATACCTCCCGAAATAATTACATTCACTCCTATATCATGTAGAAAATCGGGCAAGAATCCTGGTTTATGTCCGGGATTTACAATTGTTTCACTTCCTATGATTTTATTATTTTCAACATTAAAAATCATAAAGCTTTCACAATGACCAAAATGTTCAGCCACGTTACAGTTATCACTTGCAATGGCTATTTTTAGCATGCTATCTTTCCTCCATGTTTTTAAGAATATCAACAATAGAGTCTAACCAGTCGCCATCAAATAGTTCTATCATACCCCTATCACAAGCGGTTGATATTCTTGGATCAATCGGTAATTTGGCAAGAACCTTCAATTTATGCTTATCAGCAATTTCATCTATATGGCTTTCACCAAATATCTGATAGTCTTTACCGTTATCAGGGCATGTAAAATATGACATATTTTCCACTAGACCTATAATTGGTATATTCATCATCTCAGCCATTTTGACCGCTTTAGATACAATCATGGACACAAGTTCTTGAGGAGATGTTACAATTATAATTCCATCAACGGCAATGGATTGAAAGACCGTAAGGGGAACATCGCCTGTACCCGGAGGCATATCTATAAACATATAGTCCACATCATTCCAGATCACATCAGTCCAAAACTGCTTGACCGTACCGGCAATTATTGGACCTCTCCAGACGACAGGATCAGTATCATTCTTTAAAAGTAAATTAACAGACATAATATCAATTCCGGTTTTAGTCTTAACAGGATATAAGCCTAACTCATTACCTATTGCCTTTTCTTTAATTCCAAAGGCTTTAGGAATTGAAGGTCCGGTGACATCAGCATCAAGAATAGCGGTATGATAACCCTTTCTATTCATTGCAACAGCAAGCATAGAGGTAATTAATGATTTACCAACTCCTCCCTTGCCACTAACAACACCAATAACTTTCTTTACTTTACTCATATCATGAAGCTTCTCGGAGAAATCAATTTTTTCTTCTTTTCTTTCAGCGCAGTCCTCCGAGCAACTGCCACAGTTTTGGTTGCAATTTTCACCCATACTATTAGCTCCTTTGTTTTTAATTTGTAAAAAGTATCTTTATTGTATCACTATAAATCTTTTTAACAGCTGTTCCAGATATAGAATCTATGTCTATTATGGTATGTCCGTTATTAATTGCCCTTACAGCCTCTGAATCAAATGGTATTCTGCCTACAAATTTTAGGTCACGCCCTTTACAAAACCTTTCTATTGTCTTTGTATTTTCAATATTTATATCAAATTTGTTTATGCATATTGCTATTTTAGTCCCAAATCTAGCTGCCGTGTTAATTATCCTTTCCATATCACTGATACCTGATATAGAGGGTTCTGCCACAATGAGCACCATATCCACACCGCTAAGAGACGCTATAACAGGACAACCTATTCCGGGAGATCCATCAATTATAGCCAAATCGGCATCAACTATGGATGTTTTTATCTGTTTTTTCACTTCAGATACAAGCATTCCTGATGTCCCTCTTCCCATCTTAAGCTTCGCTGTGGAAAAAACTTTCTTCTCATCAGAATACAGCATTAAATCGACAGTTTTGCCTACACTCATCACACCGAATACAGAGCTCTGTGTTTATATCAGCTATAGGTAGTCCATAATAATCTGTTCTGTGTAAGTAAAGCTTCGACTTTATTGTCTACAATTATTTGTGCAGCCAAGATACCCGCTCCACCTCTGCTGCTTGCAGCGTTATTTTCAAGATGTATACTTTCCTTTGTTTCAGTATTATATATGAGAAAACTAATCAATCAATATTGTTATCATTAAAGCGTCTACCTTGCCTACGTCTATGACAGCCTCTGCCACAGCCATTTCCTAGACCTTCGCAAAGTCTATATTGGCCGCCTTCGATTGACAGTACTCTACCATTTACCAAAGAATCGGCTATTTTCCTTCTGGCTTCTATATATATACCCTGAACGGTGGTTCGTGCGATATTCATCTGATTTGCACATTCCTCCTGAGTTAAGCCTTCTAAATCTATAAGCCTTATGGTCTCATATTCATCAACGGTCATATTTACATGATTGTCTGTGTCATTAAATGAACCAAGAGGACCGAATCTATTTATCTCAGGTAAGCAGCAGACTTTTCTCCACTTAACCGGTCTTGCCATTTTTTCCACCTCAATTCTTCACAGAAATAACCGGAGCGTCCTCCGGTTACATCCGATATGCATTATAGACTTTCTAATTGTTTTTTAATTTCTTCCAGTCTACTCTGTATTAATTCTTTTTGCTCTAAAAGTAAGTCTTTACTAGACTTAGTTGAGATTTGATTAATACCTAAACGTCTTCCTAAGCCTCTTCCATATCCGTGTCTACAAGCAAGTCCAAGTCCAATCCCTATTCCAAGACCTGCGCCGTATTTTATTGTATTTGCTCCAGTACAAGATCCGAGACCTCTTCCTGTCATTGTTCCGGCACCCATCGGTCCGGTTCCATCTCTTCTAGGCATATTATTCACCTCCTTAAGGTTTATGACATATGTCATTTATACTTCTTATTATACATAGTTTATGACATATGTCAATAACTTTCAATGATTTCTTTTTTTCTTATAATAATTATGAACCTCACTCCCTTTACCTCATATTATGATATTAGCCTGCGCTAAATCTTTTATTCGAGGCTAATAATTATTTATAATTAAAGACGGAGGTTGTGTTATGTTAAAACTTCATGACGCTTCAATAGGAAGCGTTGTTAAAGTAGAGGAGCTGGCTTCAACAGGTTATCTGCGAGAAAGAATGCTGGCTCTTGGCCTAACTAAAGGAGCAAGAGTTGAAGTAATAAGACGGGGTCCGTCCGGTGATCCTACGGTATTTAATATACGTGGCGCAATGATAGCCCTAAGAAATGAAGAAGCTTCATTAGTTACTATACAGTAAGACAGGTCAATCTTAATAATAAGATGATATAAGATATATTGGAGGAATTATGGGTTTAACTTTTCAGTCTACTAAAAATTCTGCATTAACTGATATATTTCATATTGATAAAAATGAAAACCAGATCGTAATTGCCTTAGCAGGTAATCCAAATACAGGCAAGAGCACTGTATTTAATTCTCTTACAGGCCTTCATCAGCATACAGGAAATTGGCCCGGTAAAACAGTCGTAAATGCTAGAGGAGAGTTTAAATACGAGGATAAGGATTTTATACTCGTAGACCTTCCGGGGACATATTCATTGTTTTCCTCATCTGTTGAAGAAGAAGTGGCAAGAGATTTCATATGCTTTGGTAATGCTGATGCGGTCGTTGTCGTGGCTGATGCGACATGCTTAGAAAGAAATCTAAACCTTGTATATCAGGTAATGGAACTAACTTATAATGTAGTCTTATGCATTAATCTTATAGACGAGGCTAAAAAGAAGAGAATTGAGATAGATGCTAAGGGCCTGGAAAAGGAGCTTGGAATTCCCATTGTCCTCTGTGCTGCAAGAAGCGGTATAGGAATCACGGATTTAAAGCAGGCAATATATGAGGTCTCCATCGGTAAGGCTAAACCCAGCCCAAAACTTGTTCATTATGATGAGAAATATGAAGAAATGCTTAATAGGATTAGCCCTTTAATAGAAGAATATTCTGGAGATATAAGCCCAAGATGGATTGCTCTTAGGATAGTTGACGGTGATGAAAAGCTTATAAACTCCTTAAATGAATTTATACCAAAAGATGCGCTTACTACTATTGAGACTATACTTACAGAATCGGATTTTACTAATGATAAGCAAGCTATTAGAGATAAAATAGCAACGAATATATACAAGAAGGTTGAAGATGTTACCGAAAGCTTTGTTAAAACAAATAGCAAAAAAATAAATCGTGATAGAATAATTGACAATTATATAACCTCAAAAAGGTTCGGACTACCATTAATGATTTTAACATTGGCATTGATATTCTGGATAACTATATCTGGGGCAAATTATCCATCTGCTCTTCTTTCTAACTTTTTCATGATAATAGAAGGAAGGCTTACTATGTTTTTTGAATATGTAAATGCACCAGCTTGGCTTCATGGTGTATTGGTGTTAGGACTATATCGGACTATGGCATGGGTGGTAGCAGTTATGCTACCTCCCATGGCAATCTTCTTTCCTCTTTTTACAATACTGGAGGACCTTGGGTATTTACCCCGGGTTGCCTTTAATATGGATCATTTGTTCAAGAAGGCTTGTGCCCATGGAAAACAATGCTTAACCATGTGTATGGGCTTTGGATGTAATGCGGCGGGAGTTATAGCCTGTAGGATTATTGAATCTCCAAGAGAAAGGCTAATCGCAACTCTAACCAATAATTTTGTTCCTTGTAACGGAAGATTTCCGACTCTTATAGCTATATCCACGGTGTTTCTGGTCTCTCAGAGTGGCTCCTCCTACGGTATTTTACCGGTTCTATCAGTTACCGGCTTAGTTATAGTAGGGATAGTTATAACCCTCTTGGTATCCTATCTCCTGTCAAAGACTTTACTTAAGGGTATTCCATCTACATTTACCCTAGAGCTACCTCCCTATCGGGTTCCAAGAATAGGCAGGGTATTATATTCATCCATAATTGATAGGACTGCCTTTGTTTTATGGCGAGCCATCATAATAGCAGCTCCTGCGGGAGCAATTACCTGGATATTGGGAAATATATATATTGGTGATTTAAGCTTGATTGGTCATGCAGCATCCTTCTTTAATCCAGCCGCCAGATTAATTGGACTTGATGGTTATATCCTTATGGCCTTTATACTGGGGCTTCCTGCTAATGAAATCGTACTTCCAATACTTCTTATGTCCTATCTATCCACCGGCTCAATAATTGAATTTGATAGTATTGATTCCCTTAGGAGAATTCTTCTTGATAATGGCTGGACCTATCTTACCGCCTTAAATACAATGCTATTTAGCCTACTCCATTGGCCATGTGCCACAACACTTATAACCATAAAAAAAGAGACCGGCTCTATAAAGTGGACGGCTCTTTCTGCTATTATACCTACTGGTATTGCTATTGCAATATGCTTATTTACTACACTAGTATTTAGATTGTTTGGTTGGGCATAACATTACTTTATCTTTATTCCAGTATGGTACCCTTTCTCTTACGATATTGATTAAATTCATTCAGTACCTCGGGATATTCTTCAAAAAAATTTACTAAGTCTCTTATCCCTGAAAGAATTTCGGCATTTATTGTATGTTCTATTTTTTCAGTCTCAGCTAGAAGCCCTTCATTTATGTTCAAAATCATCAGCAGCTCCATAACAAGATTGTGTCTTTTAAGGAGTCCCTCTCCTAATACACTTCCCTCTTTCTCCAACATGATGACACCGTATTTTTCATATTTGATAAGTTTCATCTCAGAAAGCTTTTGAATCATCTTTGTTACCGAAGGAGGTTGTACATTTAAAGCTGAAGCAAGGTCATTTACTCTGGTAAATCCTTGTTCCTTTGATAGTCTATATATCATTTCTACATAATCCTCTGCTGAGGGTGACAGGCTTTCCTGATCCTTGCGTATATATTCACTGAAGGTATAGAATTCTTGGTCGGGCATTATATTTATCCTTATAGGATGCTTATTTCATTATATGTCTTTACCTTGTTAAATAATGATATAAGTCTTTATGTCTCATCGACTATTGCCTGAATTCTATGGACTAGCACATCAATAGCCACATCATTTAATCCACCTCTGGGAATAATTATATCGGCATATTTCTTATAGGGCTCGACAAACTGCTCATGCATGGGCTTAACAGTCTCTATATACTGATTTATTACGGATTCCAGTGTCCTACCTCTTTCTCTTACATCCCTTATTATTCTCCTAATAAGCCTTTCATCCGCATCGGTATCAACATATATCTTAATATCCATCAAATCTCGTAAAAATGAATTCTCAAATATCATAAACCCTTCAACAATAATTACCTTAGAGGGCTTAACCTCTACAGTTTCAGACAATCTGGTGTATTCTGTATATGAATAAACAGGCCTTTCAATTGCCTTGCCTTCCTTAAGAGTTCTTATATCACTTATTAATTTTTGTGTGTCAAAAGCATTAGGATGGTCATAGTTTAACTTAATTCTTTCCTCAAAGGGAAGGTGATCATAGGGAAGATAATAATAATCCTGACTTAAAAGCTCAACACTATCCTCAAATGCATCTTTAATTCGATATGCCACGGTAGTCTTTCCTGATGCAGAACCACCTGATACGCCTATAACAACTGTTTTGCTCATGTCCTGTCCTCCATATAGTCGGTACCTGGTACCGCTCATTTGGTACCTGGTACCAAATTCTTGATGTAATCAACAACTACCTTTGCCGCTTCTTTGTGTGACTGTATTCCCGGATGGTACCTGGCACCAACTGTCTCTTCTCTTGTATTTGGAAGTAAAATCACTGAAACCTTATTATCATTTGATTGTAGCTGATAATTCTCAATTCCACGATTTATTGCAGGTAGCATCGTATCTCCAAGCATTCCATATGCCCAGATAATATGAGCGTCCGGATTGTAAGAGCGAAGTTTATATAAAAACTTTTTAACAGCTTCTTCAAATTTCTTTAAATCTTCTACATTATAGGACCCGTCTGCATTTTTCCTTTGTTTATAAATTTTGCCTGTTTGCTCATCTTTCCACTCCGGATTATTAAATGCACCCTCATCATTTGTCCCAAGATTTACTACTATTATATCGGGCTGCCACAAGCTAAAATCATTATTCTCCTGGGCACCAAGCCTTTTGTTCATTTCACCGCCTAGGGTTCCACAAACCTTTTCATAATAATCTGGTAGACTTTTATAAGGATTGTTGTCGTAGCTTGTATATACGCCCCATCCGCTTTGTGATAGGACACGATAATCAGCATTTAGCTCCTCTGCCACCATATAGGTATAGTTGTAGACGGCAGAAAACCACATCATAATCCAGTCATCCTCATCCTTGGTCCCTAAGACTCCTTCTCCAGATGTGATACTATCACCTATAAACTCAATTTTATAAGGTCTATCTTTAACAGGAAGAAATTCTCCATCACATTTAACCCCATGAACCACTAGACAGCTCAAGGGATCCTCATTTAAGGCTTGGTTTTCCTTAAGAATTCTAATTTTTTTTACTGTATCAGAGTTCATTCCCCTAAATAGACAGACCCATTTTTTACCCCTAGTAACCATTTGCCTGCTGACATTTACGCCGTTTATGATTATAGAAATCCAAGGCTCATGAGCAAGATAGTCTGCTTCCATCTCCACCCAGAGCTCAGAGGCTTTGATATTTAGCTCTATCCCGCTAGCAGTCCAAAACAAGGTAAGCGGTGACAAATCACCTGTTGTTCTACCATGTACCTTAAGATTATCTACTTCGGATAATCTATATTCCTTTAAGCTTATCATCCACCATGCCCCTTTTGTTATATATAAATATTACTCTGCTATTAGCTTGTCCTGCTTATAGATATGCTCAACCAGCCAGGTCGTAAGAAAATCAAGCAATTCCAATAATGATTCCTTTTGATTCTCATCAATAATTTCTGAATCATATCCGTTGATTTTTTCAATAAAATCATCATGGGAAACCTTTTGAGATAAAATCCTTTTATACTTTATGCTATTCATATAGGTCTCTTCATGATCAAAATGATATTTTGTGTAGTCTTTAAGCTCATTAACAACTTCCATGATATAATCATATTTATCGGGTATAAATTCATTCATCAGTAATTCATATGCAGTATTAGCAATTTCAAAAAGCTTTTTATGTTCTTCATCAATAAAATTTACTCCGGTATAATACTCCGGTTTCATCTCATACATGGCCATAGTAATATCTCCTTTGTTTCTGAACTTTGTTGCTTGTTGTTATGTATTTGTTTTAGATTAAAGCTTTATTCTGCATAAAGCTTATCTTGTTTAAGTATATGCTCCACTAACCAGGTTGTAAGGAACTCTAATAATTCTAGTAATGATTCTTTCTGGTTCTCATCAATAATATCAGCATCATATTCATTGATTTTTTCTATAAATCCATCATGAGCAACCTTATGGGATAACAATCTTCTATAATTCGTTTTACTCATATATTCTTCTTCATGTTTAAAATGATATTGAGCATAATCCTTAAGCTCATTAACAACTTCCATAATATAATCATACTTATCGGGTATGAATTCGTCAATTAATAAATCATAAATAGTGTTAGCTATCTCAAATAACTTTTTGTGCTCTTCATCAACAAAACTTATTCCAGTATAATACTCAGGTTTCATCTCATACATAGCCATAGTAGCATCTCCTTTTGAATGTAAGTTTTATCATTAGTTAACCAGTAAATACAATTCAATATTATCACATTTATTCAGCTTATACAATCTCAATAATGAGAATTGTTCCTACTTCATTACACTAAAGAATTATAGATTGAATTTTTTTGAATTTAGGTGTAACATAGTATACTAAAGCATGATTTATACGATAAGAAAGAGAAGGTAATCTACAATGAAGAAAAAACTGCAAGGATTATTAGTTCTATCGATGGTATTCATACTGACTGCCTGTAGTAAAGGGTCAGTACCTGTAACCATAGGAAATATATCCTTTAGCTTCGATGAAAAGGTTTGGACCATTGTCAAGAATAAAGCTAATGAACCTCTAGAATTTGCGGATAAAAATGATAATAAGCTAAGCCTTAATGTATCTCAGGAGAGTACCTATCAACATCCTATGGCTATGATTTCATTTATAGAGAGCTTAATATCAGATCATGAAGGTTTTCAAGTATTTATAGAGCCTAATGAAATAACGGTAAATGGTACCAAATGGTATGAATATGGTTATATATATGATGATGGCACTTCAACTGCCAAAATCTATCAAAGATATTATGGCAAATATTATAATGCTGCTTCTATAACCTATACCTCTACACCCGATCTATATGATAGTGGCTATGATGAGGCCCTTAAGTTTATGTCGGATATTAAGGTTGAAGAGGTTAGCAATGAAGTGAATGAAGAAAAGGCTAGGGAATTCCTTGTAGGCGAATGGGATTTGGATGGAAAAGGTTATCTGGTTCTTTCTAAGGATGGTAGCTACGAATGGTTTAGTGATAGTAGCAAGGATAACAATAATAAGCATTTCGGGACTTATGGATGTGATGTAGAAAATTCAAATATGAATATGGTAGAGGGTGACGGGCTATATCTGGTACTCTTTCCTGAAGCCCTAGTAATTAATGGTGTAACTGATAAATCATTGCAATATAAAAGCGATTACCTCATTTCATTAGATGATGAAGAAAATGGCGGATATCAAATGGTTAACCTATCCTCATATGCCCTCTTCATTATGACAAGACAATGATATTTAATAGCTCTTGTTAAATTATATAAGGCATATAGATATAACCTCACCCACGGTTATGCCTATATGCCTTAATATATTATGCAATAGGTTCTCATTTTCTTATAGCTTAATAATTCTTATTTTCTTATAGCTTCGTAATATCATATACGGATAAGATATTATCTCTCACCCTAAATCGAATATTATATCCAGCAAAATAGAAACCATATATTCTTTCAGGATCATCATGATAAGATGGTCTTGGATCCTGTGATAATATTCCCATAAGAGCCTCATGATACTTCTTAGGTATCTGCTCTAACAGCTCCTCACTAAAATCTACACGAAGCTTATTATCTTCTATCTTATCTAAATAACCTCCTAAAGCGCCTGGATGACTATCAGTATAGACAAGATATGGCTTAATGTCGTATATTGGCGTCTGGTCGACCAGGTCAATTCCAGATACATGAATTATCGGACCATACTCAGAGTGATTTTCAATTCTATCAAGCTTTACCGAGGATAGCCCCAGTGTATTCGGACGATTAGGTGAACGGGTAGCAAATACCCCCATTCGCATATTGCCACCAAGACGGGGAGGCTTGACCATGGGAGCCCATACGTTACGGTTTATATGATGAAATCCCCATATAAGCCATATATACGAGAATCCTTCCAAACCTCTTAAGGCATCAGGATTACGATATTTTGATTCGAATATAATTTTAGCCTTAAGCTCTTCTACAATCCCGCTTTGTCTCGGTAGCCCAAATTTCTCGGGAAAATCCGTGTGAATCTTAGCTATACATTCGAGAGACAAATCATATGAAATATTATTGTACTGTTTTTTATTATTGTCTACCTGCATATTAGACTCCTATTTCTTCTGATTTCTTATGATTTCATACCTTTTGCCTTGCTTAACTCATATTTTATAGCTCTATACTCCATTTCTGTCCTTCTTGCTTAATATCCATAATGTTAGTAGAAGTTTTATATACATCACTTTCATTTATATACTTTTGAATTATCTCAGGCTTATCCCAAAAATGCATAGGAAATACATATTTTACTTTAGAACTTTTAAGTAGTGCATCCATACCAAGATTGTACCACTCCTCCTGTCTTGGATCTAGGGGAGCAAATGCAATATCGATATTTTTGTTTTCAAGCTTTGATATTTCCTTTTTAAAACTCGCACTCATATTATTGTTATATTGCTTAGTTTCGCCCATCCACATCCAAAGATTTAAATCCCCTGCATGATAGATAGTTTTATCTTTATAGCCGATTAGAAAAGCTACACCGCTATCTGTTGATTTAAGTGTTTCAATATTAATTCTATTATTATCTTTATCAAAAATCTCATACTTCTGATTAGGCTTTACCACCTTAATAAGACTAGATATTTCCTCTGTAATCCCGTACTTTTGATTTGTTATTTTATTTAGCTTTATATCCGAGGATATAAGATAGGTTGTCTTAGGATGTTCCTTATATAATCTAAAAATCTCCGGGTTAAAGTGGTCACCATGTCCGTGACTGACAAAAACCACAAGCATTTTATTACTATCTAGGCTAGGAATCTGCCCATTATAATAATCAAACAGAAAGTAACAGCTATCCCACTCTAGCAAAAATCCACTATGATTTATATAAGTTATTATTATTTTCATAATTTACCTTCTTTCTTTTTCTTTGGTACCAGGTACCAAAATGGGCTGTACCTGGTACCACTCTTAGTTACCAGGTATCACTGTCAAAAGATAACCAATAAGTCCGCCGCCTAGTATAAGCCAGGCTGAATTAATCTTAAATCGAAATACTAGCAGTAAGGACACCACGGCTAATATCGCTGTGGGTACATCAATTATAGATGAAATCCCAAGCTTCCAGTTAACAACAGCCATTAATGCCAAGGAAGCTCCGTTCAATCCATCCAGAAATCCTCCAAACCATGTTGACTCTCGAAGTTTAGGAATGACTCTGTTGAGAGCTCCTACCAATATAAATGCAGGTAAAAAAATTCCGATTGAGGCTAGTATAGCCCCGGGTATTCCTTTAATTAGGTATCCCACAAAGGTGGCTGTTGTAAATACAGGCCCTGGTGTAATTTGACCTACCGATACTGCATCAATTAATTACTCGCTTGTAATAAGCCCAAGTCTTTCAACGAAGTCGGCTTCCATAAACGCTAATAGCACGTAACCGCTACCATATAATACCGAGCCTATCTTAAGAAAATTAAGGAACACACTAGGCAATGAAATATGCTTGTCTATGTTACCATTTATGCCTGCTGAAAATATTGGAAAATAAGTCGCAAACATTGGTAGCTTATTTGATTTTATCTTCTTTCTATTTTCTATCAGCATCATAATTATACCTGCAGATGCCAGTAGAAGAATTTCATGTAATCCCAAAAACGATAAAACCACAATTATTATGCTCATAACTATAATGGGTATATTCTTAAGGACTGATTTTGCTAGGCGAATTAAAGCCTGAAGAATTATAGCAATCACCACCGGCTTTATTCCATAAGAAATTCCGGATATCTCAGGCAGTTCGCCGTATCTACCATAAATAATTGCCAGAATAATAACACTTAACATAGCAGGAAGTATAAAGGATACTCCTCCAAGAATAAGTCCTAAGATTCCTCCCCTTTCATATCCAAGGTGAATGGCTAATTCCGTGGAATTAGGACCCGGGAGTAAATTAGTAGCCCCATAAAAATCCATGAATTTCTCTTTACTAATCCATTTCCTTTTACTTATTATCTCTTCTTCCATCATGGCCACATGGGCAGCCGGTCCACCGAAAGCAGTCGCACCAAGCTTAAGAAATACCAATGTAATTTCTTTTAGCCTATTCATCCTATCTTTCTTTGAAAGTGAATAGTAGTCTTTTTTTACCATAAAATCTCCTGTATGTGAAAATTAGCTTGCCTACTACATTATAATCATTATAGAATCATTTATAAAGTAAGGTAAATATAGCAAAAAATTCAAACACTGTCAATAAATCGGTACCAGGTACGGTGCCAGGTACCAAATATTTATTTTTTTTATTTTACTTCAACACTTTTGCTTTCTTATTCGTTTTATTAGTATAAGCACAAAAAAGGAGGATTAATATATGATAGAAAGTCTATATAGAGATTATCATAATCAGCTACTATGGTATTGCATTAATCTCACCTCCAATAATCGTGCTTTGGCTGAGGATCTTGTTCAGGATGCTTTTATGAGAGCACTTGAAAATGCTCACATCCTAAATGATCTTACTAAAGCCCAGTGCCGTTCATGGCTGTATAAGACGGCTAAAAATTTATTTATAGATAGAATGCGGCGTATAAATAAGGAGCCTATACCGCAGCTCGAGCTTATAACCGAGGATGATTTAAGTGAGGTAATGGTTAGACAATTGTGCGGTCAGCTACCGGTAGAAGAAAGAGAGCTGTTTTGGCTCAGGTATATGGAAGGATATAACTCATCCGAATTGGGGAGGATTTATGACCTCCCGGCTTCCACAGTAAGGGCCAGATTATTATCAGCAAGAAAGAAAATAGCAAAAATATATTTTGATCAGAAAGGCAAAGGTGAATAAGATGGAGAAGAAAAAATTAATAGTAAATGCAGCTGTATGTGATACTAGATCGGTAACAGAAGAGATCTTAAATTCTTATGAAAGCATTGAAATAAATGCCGCTTCCATTTTAGTATCGGCAAAATCCAAGGAGCTTCTCTCCCGCTATCATGTGACAATGAATGTATCAGATATGATAGAAATAGACGAAGATGCCGGGGTCAATGTACAAAACGGAAGCTATGAAATATCAAATGGCACAATTATGGCAAAGCCTACTGTACTTATAGTAAACGGATCATTACAAATTGAGAAGAATTCTGAAGAAGCCCTAAAGTCATTTATATCAATAATTGTAAATGGTTCAGTCACTTACCCTTCAGGACTTCAAAACCAGCTTCCACCTCTAAAGGTAAATGGTTCAACTAGTACTTATCCATCAGATGCAATTTGCTTAAAGAATAAACTGATACTTGATAAGGCATTTATTATTAAGGCAAAGAAAGCTAGATACTTTGTTAAGAATAAGGTAGTAATAGCTGACGAAACTCTTGATATATCATCACTAGTTAATAAAGGAAGCTCTTTTATTACAAGGAGGGCTATCATAGCTGAGGCTCTTTTAGAAGACGGAGTACATCTTTTTGAAGATGAAACTGACATAATTGTGATACCTGCGGGCTATCGATATGTTCAGGGTGGTAATCTAAATGAATTGATGATTAATAAAAACGGGAATAAATTATATGTAGATGGAGACCTTATAATTACATCAGATAGTAGAAATTCTTTAAGCAAGCTTGCCGGTATCCGGGTTAACGGCTCTATCTTGATAGCAGATAAGCTAAAAGACAGGTTACTTGATTTGGATGCTGAATATAATGATATTAAAGCAATAAAAGGTAATATTATTTCAGATAAGGGCATAATAAAAATCAGTAAGCAGACGCTTATGGGTAAGGATGATGGTATAACCATTCTGGATTGTGGAATGGTAAAGCTTGATATAGATCTTAATCCATCGGAAATAGAAGAAAAGCTTCAATTCATCGATTGCGGATATATATCATGCAGCCCAGAGCAAAGAGGAGTAATTGAACTGGTATCTGAGGATGTTGGCTTTATTAGTGACAAGGGATTAGGAGGTCTTGAAGAATTAGGTGAAGAGGAAGATACGCTTAACCTCTATCAAGAGAATACACAGGTCATTAATGCTGCCAGCTATACAATGTAATGTAGGAGTTGATAAAATGTTTGATAAAAACACGTGGAGTAACCAAATGAATCATGCTGAAATACTTAGAGATTATACATCCTATATAGGTCATGTAAAAGATTTTAGCAGGATTGAACA
>JAAYJU010000175.1 GCA_012522735.1 Clostridiales bacterium
GCATCCTATAATCACTTCTTGCAAATGCATTAGCACTGCAAGAGGGTTTTATAAGATACCTGTTCGTTTCTTGAAAATCTATATGAGATACTCTTAAAGAATACCTCTGAAGTCCCATGTGTAAGACTTCAGTTTTTTAGAATTTTCAGGGTTGTTTCACTGTTCAATTATCAAGGTGCTATTTGTCTTTAACGCATTACTTTCAATGCTTGCTGCGTTTTTAACGTCAGCTTGACTATATTATCATGCATTAAAAACTTTGTCAACCACTTTTCAAATTAATTTTGTCTATATAGTGTAATTCTTCATCATTAATATATAATTTGAAAAGTAGAACGGAGAAAGAGGGATTTGAACCCTCGCGCCGCTATTAACGACCTACTCACTTTCCAGGCGAGCCCCTTCAGCCTCTTGGGTATTTCTCCACAGGACGAAATGTTCAAATTGTTCGAACAATAAAACCACCATGTTTCGGTGGTGAAACCACCTGTATTGGCGGTTTGAAGAAAGCGGAGAGGGTGGGATTCGAACCCACGGTTCCTTGCGGAATCACTGGTTTTCAAGACCAGCTCCTTACAGCCACTCGGACACCTCTCCAAACGTCGCTTAGCTATTGTATCATCACAGCAATCTTGTGTCAAGAGGTTTTCATTTAATCATTTTGGAATTGTTCATCTTTTCATTACAATTCAAAAGAATTCGACACAAGAAGTTATTTTACTAGCTCATTAACCTATCTTTTATTCCTTTCGCAATAGTCATATCCTCCGGTGTGGTAATCTTAATATTATAATAATCTCCCTTTACTACTTTTACAGGTTGATTAATATATCGCTCATATACCATTGCGTCATCAGTAACCGTTTCTCTCTCTGACTCATTTCCCTCAAAGAGGAGCTTATAAGCATTTCTGATCAAGGAATAGTCAAAGGCCTGGGGTGTCTGAGCCAACCACATATGCTTTCTATTGGGAGTCTCCTTAATCCATCCATCCTTATCAACTATTTTAATAGTATCTTTCACGGGGGCTGCTACTATACAAGCCTTATATTTTTTAACCTGGTCTATTATTTTATTTATTAATTCAGTTGATACAAAAGGCCTGGCACCATCATGGATTAAGACATAATCGCTACTATCTATCGCCAAAAGAGCACGATTTACTGAATCATATCTTTCCTCCCCACCTTCAATTACTCTAATCACCTTCCTAAAACCATAAGGGCTTACTATATTATTAATACAGTGATCTATTTGTCCCTGGCCACAGACAAGGATAATCTCATCTACAAGGCTTTCTTCAAATGCTTTTATTGAATAAAAAAGAAGAGGCTTCTCCTCCAACATAAGAAATTGCTTTGCCACAGACGTATTCATACGTTTACCCTGTCCTGCCGCCATTATAAGAGCTGTAACCTTCTCTTTCATACTCTTCTCCATCTCGACTTCTTATTAAATATGTTCTATCGTTCTCCGATTTTCAAGTTAGGAATGGCATTCAGATCAAGTCCGCTACGTTTACCTTTAATATACTCATAATAAGCTGCCGACCCTATCATAGCAGCATTGTCAGTACAATATATAGGTGAGGGATAATAAAATTCTAACTCATTCTGCATGCAAGCTGTATACACAGCCTTTTGAAGTGCTGAGTTAGCAGCCACTCCTCCCGCTATGGCAACCTTCTTCATATTATAATCCTTAGCCGCAAGAATAGTTCTACTAACCAGTGCATCAACTACCGCTTCCTGAAATGATGCTGCCACATCAGCTCTGTTAATCTCCTCTTGCTTCATCTCTAATGTATTAATATAGTTTAATACCGCAGATTTCAAACCGCTAAAAGAAAAATCATATGGTGATCCATCTATATGAGCACGAGGAAAAGGAATAGCTTGTCCATTGCCCTCCTTAGATAGCTTATCAATCTTCGGGCCTCCGGGATAACCTAAGCCGATTGCTCTAGCCACTTTGTCAAACGCTTCTCCTGCCGCATCATCTCTGGTTCTTCCTATGATTTCATATTCACCATAATCATTAACTAGGACAAGGTGAGTATGACCTCCTGATACTATTAAGCATAGAAAGGGAGGTTCAAGCTGCTTGTTTTCTATATAATTAGCTGAAATATGACCCTCGATATGATGAACACCGATTAATGGCTTTTTAGCCGCAAAGCTTATAGCCTTAGCCTCTGCAACACCTACCAATAAGGCTCCCACCAGACCGGGTCCGTAGGTTACTCCGATTGCATCGATATCACTTAGCGTAATTTTAGCAACATTTAATGCTTCCTCTATTACTTGATTTATTTTCTCAATATGTTTTCTGGATGCAATCTCCGGCACCACACCTCCATAAACTTTATGAAGCTCTATCTGTGATGAAATAATATTTGATCTAACCTCTCTACCGTTTCTTACTACTGCTGCAGCTGTTTCATCACAGGATGTCTCAATTGCTAATATATTAATGTCCTTTAGTAACATGATTTCCTCTTTCTCTTCTAATTGTCAGATATATATTCCCAACCAAGAATTCTCCACTTATTGTCCTTATCCTTTCGCATGGTATAACGCCTTAGCTCTGATGTTTGTCCTTTTTCTGTAATTGTAAATGAAACAAATGCATTGGCATATTCCTTACCATCTCTTGTGTAAAGCTCTTCATTATCTTCATTTACCACAACATTATACTCTATCCTGCGTTTCAACTGAAGCCATAAAGCAATGTCCGAATATAAATCAGCCAAATATTGCTCTTCAGTATTAATAGCTAATAACTCATCATCATATAGCTCTCTAATCTTTATTGCTAATTCTTTAATCTCTTCATCCTCGACACCGGAGTATAAAAGTCTAGTCATATCCCCATGAAGCTTGGCCACGTCTCTTGGTAGTTCAGGATAATCCTTGTCTAGGTCCATCTTTAGAAGCTCTTCTACCTCAGACAACTTTTTTAAAGAAGCTTCCTTAAGATTTGATGACTGCTTAGATTGATTTACATAAACCAATACAAGTATGACCGCTGCAATTGAAATAACAGTAAACACAGCTGACATAGGTTTTCTTGCTTTTTTCATACTCTACCTCCTGTCTTGTGAGATACTACTCGTTTTTATCAAATTCTAAGGTGACAGTCATTCTGTCCCTTCCCGCCTTTGTATTGGGAAATATACGCTTAGCTTCATTTATAAAATCCTCGGGTCTTGCTAAGGATGGACTATAATGTGTCAACCACATCTCCTTAACATCTGCCTCCTTTGCAATCTTTGCAGCTTCACGAAAAGTCATGTGCTTATATTCCTTAGCCTTTTCATCCTTCTCTATCTCGCCATACATACCCTCGCATATTAATAAATCGGCATCTTTAGCATTATTTATAATAGCCTTTGTTGGTCTTGTATCAGTACAATATGTCAATTTAATGCCTTTTCTTTCAGGACCAAGTACCATATCAGGTGTATATATCTTTCCTTCATCTTCTATGGTCTCACCCTTTTGTAATTGATTCCAAAATTTCATGGGAACCCGATTCTCCTCGGCCCTTTCAGTGTAGAACCTACCCCCTCGCTTAATTAGAATACTATATCCATAACAGGGTATGTTATGCCTAACATAAAATGCTCTTATAGTATATCCGCAAATCTCGATTTCCTGCTCGGGTTCAGTCAGTTCTATAAACCTAATCTCATATGGAAGCTCCGGTGCTATCACTCTTAAGGACTCCACGACCCTTTTTAATCCTTTTGGACCAATCATATATACAGGTTCTGTACGATCCGAGTTACCCATTGATAAGAGCAATCCCGGAAGACCACTAATATGATCTCCATGATAATGTGTAATACATATAAGATCAATAGAGTGAACACTCCAACCTTTTTCTTTAATTGCTATTTGTGTTCCTTCGCCACAATCAATAAGTAAACTACTTCCATTATATCTTGTCATAAGAGCTGTTAACCATCTCCCTGGTAGAGGCATCATTCCGCCAGTTCCAAGTAAGCATACATCCAACATTATATTTTCTTACCTTTCCTAATGTCCATTCCTTCTATCTATATCATTTATCGACATTATACCATTTATACTAAAAGAAATTCTACTATATATAATCTACTATCACAATAATATTTTGCCAAGCTATAATAAATTTTACCAAACTATAATAAATTATATATGCATAATAACATATTCTAACCGTATTTTCTATTATTTGTCTAGGAGGATCTATTTCTTATTATCATAAAAAGAAGACGGCCTCAATCGTCTTCTTCTTTTTTATTATTAAAATGACCCCATTCTTACAATATCTCTATTTTCTCAATAACCTCTATTGGAATTTGAAAACCATCGGTTATTTTCTTATAGCATTCCTCACACAAGTTAAAGTGGTGAATCTGAGTATCCCAATCAGAAAAATATCCCCACTCTTTTTTTGCCTCAAAGGCGTCTTCCTTCAATATACCATTCTCAACCTTTAGTTGTTTCCCACATGAATTGCAGTATATTTGCTTGTCCCCACTCTGATCACTCACTGCTCTTTTCACGACTTATCCCTCCTGATTTATTACACGGCAGCTACCCGCTGTTAGTATCATTATAAGCCTTATTAACGTATATTTACAGTGGGAATTAATGTATAGGGCTTCTCCACATGATTATGGCATCCTCAAGGGGCTTTGTATAGAAATCTTTTCTGGTCCCGACCTCGGTAAAGTCTAGCCTCTTATATAGATTGATTGCCGCCTCATTCGATTGCCTAACCTCAAGAGTCAGGGAGGTGATACCCCTACTGACAGCCTGCATAATCAACTCCTCTAGCATCCTTAGCCCTACTCCCTGTCGTAAATGGCTTGCTTTTACTGCCACATTATATATATATCCTTCACCGGCAATACCCCAGTAACCGCAGTATCCAACGACACTTCCTTCCATAATCGCTACAAGGTAGTGATTATTAGGTTCAGCTATAGATTCAAGAAATGAAGCTTTACTCCATGGATCGGAGAAGGTTTCCTTTTCAATTTCATACACTCCATCCACATCAGCTACGGTCATATCCCGTATAAGCATAACCTGTCTCCTTAATCCGCAAGTCTTTACTTCTCCTTGCTCTTCTTACTCATATCACTTTCTGCTTTTTCTCTTTCTGCTCTCTCTCGTTCAGCCTGGCTAACCCTTAGATAGACCGGTTGATGCTCTGCTGCTGTCTCTACACGATTCTCTTTAAAATATTCCAAGCCTAGTGCAGCAATTGCTCCGGCCCTTTGCCTGTTCATATGCAAAGGAGCAAATGAATGTCCTATCTTCATGCTCTCTGATATCCTATCCCTGTGTATAGGCACCCCATCTCCCAGAAATATCACATCTTTTCCTATCGCTTCGATTTCATCTATAATCTCATCAATGCCCACAACCTTCTGTGGGGATATTACTACAAGCTTATCATTGATAAATTCATACAGGCCCGTATATACCTGATCCCTTCTAGCATCCATAATCGGGCAGATCATCCTGTCTGTGCCATATAGATTATAGGCTAAGCTATCAACCGTAGGCACCGATATAATGGGTTTATTAAGAGCCAGTCCCAAACCCTTAGCCGTTGAAGAACCTATCCTAAGCCCGGTAAAGGATCCCGGCCCCGAAGTAATTGCAATAGCATCTACTTCAGATAAATCCAAGTCTACCATTCTGACTATTTCATCCAACATAGGAAGTAGAGTCTGCGAGTGAGTCTTTTTAAAATTTACTGTATATTCTGCCAATAAAGCATCTTCAGATGCAATAGCTACGGAAGCTACCAGTCCTGAGCTGTCAAGCGCTAATATTCTCATGATATTTCACCTTCTTATAAATACTCTCTATACTATTTCAATCTCTCTATAATCATAGCCTTTGGATAGGTTCTTCCGTATCCGAATGGTTGTCCTATGCTTTGGCAGGATTTCATCAATCAACTCTGCCCATTCAATCAGGCATACCCCGTCTCCATAGAAATAATCCTCATAGCCTATCTCCTCCATCTCCGAAACGTCCCCTATACGATAGACATCGAAGTGATAAAAGGACATATTCCTACCATCATATTCTTGGATTATGGTGAATGTGGGGCTGTTTACATGCTCATCCACTCCTAGGCCTTTAGCAAATCCCTGTGTAAATACGGTCTTACCCACACCTAAATCACCATTTATGCAATATACCTGTCCCATTGTCGCCCTGCTTCCTAGATCATAGCCAATCTGGTAAGTATCCTCGGCCTTAAAACTTTCTATTATCATCTATTATCCTCATTCCGTAATTGTCTGCTTGGACTAATCTATTAAGCGGATTAGTGACTCGGAAACTTCGTTTCCTCGTTAGCGTTAGTATAGCAGAAAATATAAAAAAAAGATAGGATTTGATAAAATCCTATCTTTTAAAAATAATATTTAGTTTAACACGATCTAGTTACACTCCAACTATAGATTTAATAACTCCACTTATCCTTTTATATATCAAAAGTGTTAGAAGTGAAACAGCAACTCCTTTAAGCAGATTAAAGGGTATAACCGCATAGAATATAAATGTTGATAGATTATTAATCGAAGAATTTACAGCGGTTCCCATACTAACGAGTGCATCTATAGGCATATTGAAGAAATAAGCATATACCGGCAGAAGCACGAAGGCATTCATGAATGCACCTAATACTACCATGCTTAGGGTTCCAACTATCAAACCTTTAATCGCAGACTTTAATGTCTTATTCCTGTAGTAAATAATAGCTGCGGGTACCACAAATGAACAACCAATTAAGAAATTAGCTAGTTCACCGGTTCCCGCCGTATCTGTACCAGTAATAACTAGATTTAAAAGTATTTTTATCAGCTCAGTAATTATTCCTGCTATAGGTCCTAAAGCAAAAGCACTTATAAGCACAGGAACCTCACTAAAATCTAGCTCATAGAATGGCGGTGCAAACCATAGCGGAATCTCAAAAAGCATTAATACTACTGCAATTGCTCCAAGCATAGCCATAATGGCCATAGATTTGACGGATAAAATACTTATTGCTTTTTGTTTGTAATTAGAATCTTTCATAATATTCAGCCTCTCCTTTTTGAAAGGAAAAATCTCGGATATAATAGTTCTTTAGCAAAATAATAAACCCCCGATATAGGTATCGGGGGCAGAAAACCAAGCTAAGTTAGCTATTATTCTTCTCACATCCAGACTTTACTGTCGGTTTTGGAATTTCACCAAATCAGTCACAGTGAATTAACAATACTTCACTATGAGTCGCGGACTATACCGCCGGTCGGGAATTTCACCCTGCCCCGAAGATTTACCTTTTTTAATTTTGTACTACTATTATACATCTATTACAATATCATTGTCAACCCAATTCTATTCTTTGATGCATCTACGCTAAGAACCTTAACCTCTACAATATCTCCTACGCTAACCACATCCAAGGGGTGCTTTACAAACCTTTTGTTTGATAGCTGAGATATATGAACAAGGCCGTCCTGATGAACACCTATATCCACAAATGCTCCAAAATCTATGACATTTCGAACCGTACCCTTTAATATCATACCCTCCTTTAAATCCGACATCTCAAGCACATCGGTTCGAAGGATTGGCTTTGGCATCTCATCTCTGGGATCCCTTCCTGGCTTTTCTAATTCCTTGATAATATCTATTAAAGTGATTTCACCAATTCCAAGCTCTTTAGAAAGCTTCGCCTTATCCCCAGCTTTCTTGCTTAATAGGGAAACATTGTATTCCTGTGTGTCTTTTTTAGAATTGGAGACTTTATGTTCATTGGTTGCTTCCTCTTCTATTGGAGCAGCTGTCCCTGACATAGCTGCCGCCAAGGCCTTTGCAAGGGCTGTATCCTGAGATTTCACTACTAGTCCTTGTTTCTTTTTATTTTGCCTTGCGGGCTCTTCTTTTTTAGCCTTCTCCTTTAAGGGTGATTTTAAAGAAGCTTTAGCTTGAATCTGCTTCACATCCTCCAATGTCATTCCCATCTTAAATAATAAAGTATTTGTAGCTTCATAGGATTCAGGATGGACGCCGGTTGCATCCAAAGGATTATCCCCATTGCGAATTCGTAGAAAGCCTGCACATTGTTCAAAAGCCTTGGGACCAAGCTTGGCCACCTTAAGTAGCTCATCTCTATTATGAAAACTACCATTCACTTCTCTATATGCAACAATATTATTTGCAATAGCCTTATTAACTCCTGAAACATACTCTAATAAGGATACAGATGCTGTATTCAAATCAACACCAACCTTATTTACGCAATCCTCAACTACTCCAGATAATGCATCTGACAGCTTCTTCTGATTCATATCATGCTGGTATTGTCCAACACCTATGGATTTTGGATCAATTTTAACTAGCTCTGCCAAGGGATCCTGTAATCTTCTTGCAATGGATGCCGCACTTCTTTGTCCCACATCAAAGTTAGGAAATTCCTCTGTCGCAAGCTTACTTGCAGAATATACAGATGCACCAGCTTCATTTACAATTACATAGCTTATAGGTTTATTAATTTCCTTTAAGAAATCTACAATAACCTTTTCCGATTCTCTGGAAGCAGTTCCATTTCCAACTGAGATCATTGTAATTTTATATTTATCTATTAATTTTCTAAGAACTCTCTTTGATTCCTCTATTCTGTTTTGAGGAGGGGTAGGATATATTACAACTGTATCCAGAACCTTACCTGTGCTGTCAACAACAGCTAGCTTACATCCGGTACGAAATGCCGGATCCCATCCAAGTACAATCTGACCTGTAATTGGGGGTTGCATAAGTAGCTGAACAAGATTTTTGCCAAATACCTTTATGGCTCCATCCTCAGCCTTTTCTGTTAAATCATTCCTGATTTCCCTCTCGATGGCAGGTGCAATCAACCTCTTATAGCTATCTTCTATTAAAGCACTTAATATATCATTTGTATGGCTATTATCATTAACTATAATTTTCTTTTCTAAGTAACGAAGAATTCTCTCCTCTGGAGAAGATATTTTGACTGTTAGTATCTTTTCTTTTTCACCACGGTTTATGGCAAGTATTCTATGGCCTGCCAGCTTTTCTATATCTTCTTCGAAGTTATAATACATTTCGTATACTGATTCTGCCTTCTCATCCTTGGCCACAGAGACTAATTTGCCCTCCTTTATAGTAACTTCACGAATATAGCTTCTAAATTCAGCTTCGTCAGATACCTCCTCAGCAAGTATGTCCATGGCACCTGCTATGGCCTCGTCCACAGTATTTACCTCTTTTTCCTCTGATAAATATTCTACTGCCAGCTCACTGATAGGTCTGTCGGTTTCCTGGGCCTTAATAATTTCAGCCAAACCATCAAGACCTTTTTCCTTGGCAATTGTAGCTCTAGTTCTTCGCTTAGGTCTATATGGACGATATAAATCATCTACAACCACCATGGTAGTAGCCTCGAGAATCTTTTTCTTTAGCTCCTCTGTTAGTTTTCCTTGCTCCTCAATACTATTTAAAACTTGGGTCTTTTTATCCTCTAGGTTTCTTAAATACAAGAGTCTCTCATGAAGATTTCTTAACTGCTCATCATCTAGGGATCCAGTAACCTCCTTACGATATCTAGCTATAAAAGGTATGGTGTTGCCTTCATCAATGAGCTTAACTGCAGCTTCAACCTGCTCCAGGCGTATATTCAATTCTTCCTTCAGTTGTTTTAAAATATCCATTCAATAATCTACCTTTCTCATAGATTTATAACATTATTATCATACCAAAAGGATTGATTAAAATCAATGTACATTGTATCTTGAGTTTCCGCACTTTTATCCACAAGTACTCATTTTAGGCGATTTGTTATAAACAACTTTTAGAAAATGCCCAAAACTTAAGGAAATCCTCTCTGTTTTGTAGTAAAATTAATTCATCACAA
>JAAYJU010000176.1 GCA_012522735.1 Clostridiales bacterium
CATCTGTACTACTAATCAGTGTGTGAGGTTACATATATATACACCGAGTACAGTTATGAAGCAGCCCCTTTTTATTATTCTTGACAAAGTAAATTCTTTTATTTATGATATAAATTAGATATCTAATTAGATTGCTAAGGAGTAAAATTATGAGTATTATAAATAAACGACTGCATGTGGCATTAATAAACAGCTACTCGGCACATAAGAAACGCAGTTTTCAGAAATTTCAAAAACTAGATCTAACAACAGGGCAACCAAAAATCCTATCAATATTATACAGGGAAGAAGGTTATCTTCAGAAGGATTTGGCCAAGAGAGCTCATGTCGAGCCTGCCACCATGACCTCTTTACTAAATAATATGGAAAAAAAGGGCCTTATCTATAAGGAAGCTGCTTATGTCTCTGGCGGAAAGCGTGCTAATGCTGTCTACCTTACAGAAAAAGGACGTGAAATATCTATTAAGGTCAACAAGATTGTAGATGATATGGAAGAAATAAGCTATCAGGGCTTTTCTGATACTGAAAAAGAATTACTAATAAACTTACTTGATCGTATTCAATCAAACCTGCAAAACTATTAATAAGAAAGGGATTTATACCATGAAAAAAATATTAATATTAATATTTTTATCTCTATTACTACTATCCGCTTGTTCAAACAAGGAGATTGACGGTAATCAAGAAGCAACTTATAATAATGGCTCAACTGACATTATCGACAACATATCAAGCGAAAATATTATTAATAACGATGAGAGCAATACATCAGAAGAAACTTCAAATGATACTGTGGTAGATGAAAATGAGGATGAGAATATGATAGATAATAATGACGAAATTACTGCAAATGAGCCAATATATATAGAATATTCTCCTGTAGATACAATTCCTGATCAGTATCTGATCGCAAGAGAAGATAATGTCGGTACACTTGAAAAAATTACATATAAAACAAAGGATTACTTTGGCGATGGGTCTGAAATTACTAAGCCTGCCAATGTATACCTTCCCTATAACTATGACGAAAGCAATCAATATAATGTGCTCTACCTAATGCATGGTATCGGAGGTACTGAAAACGAATGGGGAATGACTAATGATTCCTCAAGAGTAAAAATAATAATGGACAATCTAATCTATAATGGTGTCATCGAACCCTTTATCATTGTTACTCCAAATGGTCGATCCGGAGCTGAATTTGCTAACGCTGGCTCCGATTATAACTCATTCTATCTGTTTGGTCAGGAGCTAAGAAACGATTTAATTCCATTCATAGAAAGCTATTATTCCACCTATGGTGACTATGATGAAAATGGATATGATTTAGTTAGGGCTAGAGATCACAGAGCTATGGCAGGACTATCTATGGGTGGCATGCAGACCATCAATGCTGGCTTGTGTGAAAGCCTCGATATTATCAGCTATTTTGGTGCATTTTCATCCGCTCCAACAACTTACACCTCTTCAGTAATTTCAGACAAGCTAAATGGAGACTTCTCTGACTTTGATATCAACTACTTCTATAACATATGTGGAACGGAGGATAGTATAGCCATAGCCAGTGCTTCTGCTGCTGTAACAGACCTCCCAAAGCTTACGGATAAGCTAATAGACGAAAAGAACTTCATATGGCAAGAGGTTCCCGGCGGTCACGGCTTTGATGTATGGTATTTAGGTTTCTATAATTTTGCTAATATTGCTTTTAAAAGATAATATAAAAGAATTTAAGAAAGGTAGTATAAGCTATGCTAAGAAGAGTAAAGATTAAGAATGGATGGATTGAAGGACTTCCCGCAGCAGATCCGCGTATTACTGCCTTCAAAGGAATCCCCTTTGCCATGCCTCCAACCCATTCTTTACGCTTTCACGCACCCATACCCTCTTCTGACTGGGTTGGAACTATGAAGACATATCAGTTTAAGCCTATATCCATGCAACCTGTACCAGGCCTTGATAAGGATAATATCTATACACGGGAATGGAATGTAGATCCAGATATACCAATGAATGAGGATTGTCTTTATCTTAATGTCTGGACTCCGGCAAATCATACTGATGAGAAACTCCCTGTATTCGTTTGGTATTTTGGTGGCGGATGGCAGGTTGGTAATACTGCAGAGATGGAATTTGACGGAGAACGCTTTGCTAGGCGGGGAATTATATTTGTCAGTATAAATTATAGGGTAAATATCTTTGGTTTTTTAGCTCATCCCGAAATTACAGCGGAAAACCCCACTCAGCCAGCCAATTTCGGACTACTAGACCAGCAGCTTGGTACAAGATGGGTAAAGGAAAACATAGAGGCCTTTGGTGGTGATCCTGATAATATTACAATCGGTGGTCAGTCAGCAGGCGGAGGCAGTACATTAATGCATGTTGTTTCTAGGCAGAACAAGGGCTTGTTTCATAGGGCAATTATTCAGAGTGGTGTATTGGCAAATCCCTACGAAGAACTGGTTCCCAAGCGTACACTTTCAGAAGCCGAGCATATCGGTATAGAATTATTTGATTTTCTAGGTGTTAAAAGCCTAGGTGAGGCAAGAGCCCTTCCTGCAAGCTATATCATGCAAAAGTGGAATGAATATGGTGGCTTTTCTAGATCAATGAAATTGTGGATGCCCATATATGATGGTCATTTCTTAGAGGGTGATCCCATTGAGCTTTTTTTAGATGGAAGAGGTCAAAACATTCCATTACTGCTTGGTCATACGGGAAATGAATTTCCTGTAATTATTCATGAAGAGAGTAAAGAAATTTCATCTATCGAATATGGCATTCGTATTCTATTAGAATATGAAGAAAAGCTTAATCCTGATTTAAAACACTACTATTATGAATTTGATCCTCATATTCCAGGATGGGACAAGCCGGGATCCTTTCATTCATCAGATCTATGGTTTACTTTTGAGACTCTGGCCAAATGCTGGCGTCCCTTTACCGGCAAGCATTATGATTTAGCAAGACAGATGTGTAATTATTGGACTAACTTTATTAAGATGGGAAATCCTAATGGTATCGACCATACTGGGGAGCCCATGCCAGAATGGAAGCCATATACAAAATCCCAGCCCAATAAAATGTTATTTACTGATATTCCGCATCCGACTGTAGCTCAACCTTCACCAATTATGTCCTTTCTAGTTCGTAATTATTTTAAACGAAATAGAAAGAACTGACTCATTTTTGCTCCTTTTAATATCGGAAGGGCTGCCAAGCAGTGTGTCACTACACATTGCTTGGCAGCCCTTTCTACATTCTTATTCTAGGGTAAAGGAAGCCAGGCTTGCGCCTCCGTCTCCGGTAAAGGTAAAATATAAGGCTTGTATTCCATCAGGAATCGTAATATTTGCTTCATATTCTGTCCATACATTAGTAAAGGCTACGGGTATCTTACCGAGTACAGGGCCATTCCATGATGTTTTGACTTCAAATGCTCCTATACAATATCCTCTTACCTTAATTATTACCTTACTAATACCCTTACAATCGAAATACTTAAAACCAGCAGTGGCCGTATCTCTCATATTGGCTATATAGCCAATCTCCTCATCACCATCTTTACCATCCTGCGTAATCTTTGGAAATCTTCCATCCATCCAAGGTTCTCCTGTATACTTTGCTTCATCCTTACAAAACAAATTACATGCAATATGTGCAGGGTACTCACCAAGGCCCTTTAAAGGTCCCTTATTTGGGCCACAGGAGGTCATCTCTACCTGAGGAATCCTACCGTCTGCAAGTATTTTGATTTCTTCTAAGCATGCTTGACGGCAAAAATTCGTTCCGTTGGTATGTCTATGGTAGAAAATATACCACTTACCATTAATTTCAGCCATTCCACCATGGTTATTTCCTCCATAATACATAGGTTTATCTGCCGGCTTATAGGAATCAATATGGAGGTCATTATTGCTTACTATTACTCCCTGATATACGAAGCCCTTTGTGGGATATTTACTTGTGGCATAGCAAAGCTCATGCATAAGAACCGAAGAGTATACAAAATAATATAGGTCTCCGACTTTACGAATAGAGGGAGCCTCAAAAAATTCATGCCCTTCATATCCACTGCCCTTACTGTAGGGTTCACTGGGAGCTATGAACACAGGCTCTGCAGTAATGGTTAGCATGTCAGGTCCGAGAACAGTTGCCATAGGGCCTTTCCTGGTCTTATCCCCAATACCGCAAAAGCCAGTATAAAGATAAGTCGAATCTCCTTCTGTCAGCACCCCAGGATCAAACTGTGGCTGGTCACCCTCTCTTTCTCCCAGACGGCTACCATCCTCATAACGGACATATCCATAGAATTCATACTTACCCGCCGGCTTATCACAGACAGCTACAGATACAATAGAGACCTTATCAAGAACATAGTATAGGTAATAACGTCCATCGGGTCCACGGGTAACATCGGGAGCATAGAGACACATAGCCCCATTAGGATTTATAGGATCGTCTGTCTTCTTATAAATTACACCTTCGTATCTCCAGTCACTAAGATCATATATTGATGCAGAGTAACAAACATAATCATTTAAGCAAAATACATGACCATTAAAACGATCATGGGATCCATAGACATATACCCTATCATTATATACATGGGGCTCGCCATCCGGTATGTACTCCCATGATGGTAGATATGGATTAAAGCCTTGTTTTGTCATAGTCATTATCCCTCCCTCTTGATACCGATATTTGTTCTGGTTAACATAGGAATCTCCGTTTTTTTCTTGAGAGTCGTATCATGTCATTATCATTTGGTAGATAAAAATTCACAGAGCTTGTCAACACTTTCTTCAGAGGTAGCCCAGGAAGTGACAAGCCTAATCACACTATAATTATCATCAATTTCATGGTCTATCATGAAGTTATATTCCTTAGATAGCTCTTTAAGGAGTATATTTGGCATAATAGGAAAGAGCTGGTTAGTAACTGGTGTAGCATAAAAAGAGTATCCATTATTCTTTAAAGTATCTGCTATTTTTTCTGCCATATCATTGGCATGGCTTGCTAGAGTAAAATAAAGATTGTCTCTAAATAATTCCTCGAATTGAAGTCCCAGAACAAAGCCCTTTGCCATCATTGCTCCACGCTGCTTGATTAGATAGCGAAAATCCTCCTTTAGATCATCTCTTGCTATAACAAGAGCTTCTCCTAGAAGCGCTCCATTCTTTGTTCCACCTATGGTAAAAACATCAGTCAAATTTGCAAGGTCGGATATTTTTACATCATTACTCTCACAGGTAAGTGCAGAGCCTAGTCTTGCACCATCCAGGAATAAAAGCAATCCAAACTTATTACACAATTCACGTATAGCTGTAAGCTCAGCCTTGTTATATATTGTTCCAAGCTCAGTGGTATTAGATAGATATACCATCCCGGGCTTTACCATATGCTCGTCAGTATGATATTTTATCGCTTTTTCGATGGATGCAGGGGTAAGCTTACCATCCTCATGGGGCATAATAACAACCTTATGACCTGTCGCCTCTATAGCCCCTGTCTCGTGGACATTGATATGTCCTGTATCGGCAGCAATCACACATTCATGCGGTCGTAAAAACGATGAAATAACTAATAGATTAGCCTGAGTTCCTCCGGGAATAAAGTGGATATCTACATCATCCTTAAGTAAATGTTTCTTTATTGCCTCTTTTGCCCTTATACAATGATTATCCTTCCCATAGCCTATATTCTGCTCCTTATTTAATTTATACAAAGCATCCAGTATTCTAGGATGAGCTCCTTCGCTATAATCATTCAAGAAACTATACATGTTATTACCTCCAAGACAGTATTTTATATATGTTGTAATATTAAATCCATTATTTAATTTAGCCTTTATTTATTTATTGTAATAATTATGATTTCTCTCTAATGGATGATAATCCGAAGAGACTTCCAAAAAATCCAAGTATAAGGCTTAAGCTAGGAAGCCAAAGAGTCATTTGTTCAATTAATTCCTCTCTAGCTGGCAAGGGTAGAAAAGGGATTGTACCCACCATGCTATCATATGCTCCATTTATAAGAATGACCATGGACAGCGCTGCTATAATTCCACCTAGTAATGTGAGCAGAACACCTGTCAATACATATGGAAACCCTATAAAGGCAGAGGGAGAACCAAGAAGCTTTAAGGTATTTATCTGATCCTTATTATTATATATACCCTGACGGATCATATGGGAAAGTATAATAAAGGTTGTTATACCCACAGCTGCTATCATAAGATATCCCAATACCTTAAGTGCATATGTAATATCTTGTATCTTCTCTAATACATCTCTATTGTCTCTGACATATTCTATACCAGCTGTGCTTTTTACATTATCAATAACGGAATCCATGGCATCTACATTAATCCTTATCTCTACAAATGCCTCAAAGGGATTGTCATCAAAAAGTTCTAGTATCTTTGCTTCCTCTCCCAATATGTCTTCCATTCTGGTCTTTGCCTCATCCTCATCCACAATCCTTGTGCTCCGGACTCCATCCATGTTATTGATTTTTGTTGCTATATCTTCTCTTTGCTCAGAAGTTAGTGTCTCAGAAAAATACCCGTTAACCTCTGCTTCTTCATTTAACATAAGAACCAGGCGATTTCCTATGTTGGTTCCGGTGATAACTATGCCTAAGAGAAGAAGAATTAAGCCGGTGCCTATGACCGAAAAAATATTTGACAGTAGGTTAAGCTTTATAACTCTTCCAGATTCCTTTATAAAATAACCTATATTGAACAGAAAGCTCTTCATATTACCTATACCTCCGTTCTATGGCAATTCTACCCTTATCAACACTTATAAATGTAGCATTTTGCTCATCCTTAATAAGATGTGTGGCATGGGTGGTTATAATAACAGTCGTGTTCTCATTCCTAAATGATTTCAATAAACCCAATATATTTATTGCATTGTCATAATCCAAATTACCCGTTGGCTCATCTGCCAATATAAGAGAAGGCTTTCTTGCCACGGCTCTGGCAATGGCAACTCTTTGTGATTCTCCCCAGGACAGATTTTCAACCTTGGACATTTTTTTATGACCGAGGCCTACCTCTTCTAGGGCTTCATTTGCAGCATCCTTCATAAGCTTTGGCTTTACACCCAAGAATCTCATGCCCATCATGACATTTTCCAAGGAGGTTCTACCCTCTATTAATTTAAACTCTTGAAATACAGGCCCTATACTTCTTCTGATCCTTCGAATATTTCCTGCTCTACTATTATTCACTTGCCTACCAAGAACACTAAGCGTTCCGCTAGTAGGATATTCCATACCCATAATAAGCTTTAGTAAGCTTGTCTTACCCGATCCGCTTGGACCTGTTATGTATACTAATTCTCCAGGCTTTATATCTAAGTTAATATCAGTGAGTGCCTGGGTCTTGTCGGGGTATATTAATGATACATTATTTGATATAATCATCTCATTCCTCCTTCTGGTCAGACTAGAACAAAGATCCTATGTCAATTGTAAAGCGGATATAGCCGTCCTCTGTCTTAACATCATTAAGCTTAATATCTATTGTCACCATTTCTCCTGCCACCTGTTCAAAATCTATTAGAAGAGGGCCATTTCTAAATAATTCACCGATAGACTCCTTTTCTAGAGACATTCCGTAAAATGTGCCTGCCCTAGGGACAAATAATAATGCACTAGCCCCTTCCAACTCAAAATAACCATCCAGAACCAAATTATTATCAGGCACCTCAATCCTCACACTATCCTGCCTAAAGCTAAAAACTATCTTTGATAGAGTGGAATTGTCATTCAAAATTCTGTTAAATGTATCCTCATGAATGGACCCCTTTAATGAAAAGAAATTAAATTGCAAGTTCAGATCCTCCATAGTAAAATGCCCCTCATTTATTATTCGGGCAAATTCATCCACAATTTGTGAGGACAAACCTTTTAAATTATCCCACATCAGCTTCACGTTATCTAGATGCTGCTGATATAGCTCCTTTTCCTCTGATAAGGAATCCAGATAATCCTCCTGCTCCTTTACAAGCCTTTTTCTCTCTTCAATGGGCTCTTTAAGCTCTTCCTTCTTAAGCTCCAACAAGGCCATATTATCGGCTAGGCTTTGCCTTTTTTCCTCCAAAACTTGCTTACTCTCCTCTATTGAAGCCAAAAGCTCTCCGGTGTTTCTGGATATATCCTTTATAAGATTCAAGCTTTTTATAAAGGATGTTAGATTTTCGGCCTTTAAAAGAATATCCAGATAAGATGCTGGGCCACCACGCTGATAGCTTATTAATACCTGTTCCATAATTAATAGGTTCTTATCATAGCTTTCTTGTTCCTTTATAATGGATTTATCAAGAATATCTATCTCAATATTAAGCTCCTTAATTTCCTCTGTAATCCTTGCTTCCTCTCTCTCCATCTCTTCTATCTCCTGAGTAAGGATAAAGAGTCTTTCTAAGGTCTTTTGCTCCTCTTCACTTATTCCTTGAAGCTGTTCGTTAGCTTCTTCTATTGGCTTTACTTCACCGGATACCCTATAAGGCTTAGCCAATATAGTGACAGAAAGCACAATTATTAATATAAGAATTTTTACTAATCTTTTACCCATAAATGCGTCCTCCTTGGACTCGACTATCCATTATGTAGATTATAACATAGCTTTATAATACAATAATATCGTGATTGATTAAAGTATTTTATTGAGATTTATAAATAAAAGGATATATTTATGAAAATTGTATAATTTTCATATAATATTTAATGAGTATTTTTCCTTGATTGTTTGTGAATCCTTGGTATAATTAAGCATATGATATATTATTACTTAGGTAATTGCGAAATGCATTAGGAAATGTTATCTGAACTAACAGAATTTCTGATTTACAGAATTTTTCAAGAAGACTACTTTGTATACAGAAAAAAAGAGCGTGCTTAATAAAGGATTGATATAA
>JAAYJU010000032.1 GCA_012522735.1 Clostridiales bacterium
AGATTTATAGGATCCAATGCTTTAGGTGCAGTAGGCAGTTCATTTGCAATAATGGTTCTACTAACTTCAATCATATTAGGACTTTGCATCGGAAGTGGGACAGTATTTTCCCATCTGTATGGTGCTAATAAGATAGATGAGCTGAAGAATAGTTTTTTTATTTCATTCTGTCTTATAGGACTGCTTACATTGGTTATTAATGTATCCGTGCTATTATATATTGATGACATTCTAGCCCTACTACAGATACCCAAGGAGGCTTTGTATGAAACTAAAACCTATTTGCAAATCATTTTTTATGGAATTGGGTTTACTTCTATATACAACTATTTCGCTGCAATTATGCGAAGCCTAGGAAATTCAGTAGTACCACTTATTTTCCTTATAATATCAGCTCTAATTAATATAGTTTTAGATATAATATTTGTTGTGCCACTAAAAATGGGTGTAGCCGGTGCAGCTTATGCTACAATCATAGCACAAGGATTTTCAGCTCTAGGTATTACAATTTATTGCTTCAAAAAGACACCACTCATTCGACTAAGAAAGAAGCATTTAAAATTCAAGTTAGATATAATGAAGAATATAGGTAACTATTCTATACTATCAAGTATTCAACAATCTATTATGAATTTTGGTATATTAATGATACATGGATTAGTTAATAGCTTTGGTGTGGCTACAATGGCAGCCTTCGCAGCTGTTGTTAAAATTGATAGCTTTGCCTATCTCCCTATGCAGGATTTTGGTAATGCTCTTTCAATCTATGTCGCACAAAATAAAGGAGCCGGAAAGAAAGAACGAATAAAGACAGGAATCAGCGCGGCATTAAAGATTGATACCATTTATGGTGTAGCAATCTCGGCTATTGTTCTAATCTTTGCAAAACCTTTATTAACAATTTTTATAAAATCCAGTGAAACGGAACTTATAAATATTGGCATTCAATACTTGTATATAGAAGGAGCTTTCTATTGCTTAATAGGTTATTTGTTTCTGTTTTACGGCTTATTCAGGGGAATTGGAAAGCCTGAAATGTCTATAATACTAACAATTCTAAGCCTTGGGACAAGAGTAGCCTTAGCCTATATCCTTTCGCCTATTCCTTCCATAGGTCTAGTAGGTATATGGTGGTCTATTCCGATTGGTTGGGCTTTGGCAGATATTGTTGGCTTATATATTTATAAGAGAAGTATAAAATAAAATTATTACAAGAGGCGTTGTTTTGTTATTTTAAAAGGCGTATCTGTACTCCTAACAGTATGTGTAGGGAATATAGATACGCATAGTTAATTATGAAATAGCAACTTAAGTGTCCAATATTATTTTTTACCTATGGATACGCGTCATACTTAGTAAGTCTTACTCGACGGACTTAAGAGCGCTAACCATATCAATTTTTCTTATATTTCTTGAGAGTAGAGAGTTAACTGTAACAGATACTATAAAGGTTCCTAATATACTTATAATCACGGATTTTATAGAAATAAATATTCTCATATCTAGAGAAGCAGGCATAGTTGAAAGCATAAAATCAACTAACCAAAATCCTATTGGAACACCTATAATAATTCCTAAGATTGTCAGCCATATGTTTTGCATACTAAGTAGAGAGCGGATTTGCTTCGGATGAAATCCTAAAACTTTTAGAGTTGCTAATTCCCTTACTCTTTCAGTAAATGATAGTGCTCCCAGATTATATAGTACAACACTTCCTAATAATATAGCTCCCAGAACCAATATAAGAACAATCATCCTAATGCTTTCCAGTAATTCATTGAAGCTGTTAATAAGAGTATTTTTGTTCTGGATATTTTCAATAGCTTTCATAGAGATATCCTCGTCTATTCTATCGGATGTAAGAAGAGAAGTAGGATTGAAGCTTTGACCAAAGTCCTCATATACATCCTTATTAATAACTATTCCCTGGCCCATGGGTGTTCTATATATGACAGAGATTTCGGATCTCGCCCAGTCCTTCTGTCCGTAGATTCTCCATTCAATATTATCACCTGCCTTTACATCAAGAAGCTCAGCCATTTTATAGGAAATTCCTACTCCCTTACTAGGTATTGATATTCTATTTCTTTGCACATCTTCGAATCTAATTTCATCACCATCATCAAGTACTGTGAGGAAACCATTTTCCTTCTTACTGTCAGACTTAAGTTCAATAGGTGATTCCTGTATCCATTGACCTGAATAAGAGTTAGCTACCTCGGCTATGTCTTCTTTGAATGTATGAGAGTCAAGGTTAATCTTATCTTCATATACATTCAAATCCTTATACATCCAATCACTTACTTTATTAATGGTGTCCCTCAAACCAAGACCAAAAAGCAGAAGAGCAGTACAACCAAATACGCCGACTATAGCCATAAGAGATCGTATCCTGCTTCTGATAATATCTCGTAGATTCCATTGTATTCCAAAGCTTAATTTATACCAAAGCTTACTTTTTTCCATACGACTATGCGAGCTGCTTTTAGGTGCTTTTGGTCTTAATGAGGCTGCTGGAACCTCCTTAAGCTGCCCACGACATGCCAGATAGCTTGACAGACCACAGCTAAGGGCAAGTAAAGCGACTATAATATATGAAATAGGGGATAAAGCAATTGACCACTTAGGTAGTGTATATATTGATTTTTGCATTATAAATAATATAGGAGCTATTACTAAGGGTCCAGTAATCAATCCTAGAAGTCCTCCTAGGAGGCCAATCCATATTCCATAGGAAACATAGTGAAAAAGTATTTTATTTTTTGAAAAGCCTAATGCCTTGAGAGCTCCTATCTGTGTTCTCTGAGAGTTAGTTATTCTGGTCATGGTAGTAAGTATAGAAAGAGCTGCTATTAGAAAGAAAACAACCGGAAAGACTCCTCCCATGGCTTTATTTTGTTCGATTTCATTATTAAAGGATGATACGCTAAGATGAGAGTCATGATTAATTACCAGCATGAATCTATCCGCAAACATATTCTCAACTATTGCAATAATTCCCTCTTCATTAGATCGATCGTCAATGGACATAAGTATCTGATTATATTCAATACTAAGATCCTCTGGTAATGAGGAGGCGTATAAGAAGCCGAATCCATAGTTATCATGATCGGGCATGAATGACCCACTATCATTCGAACTGTATACATATTCAGGATGTAGGATAAGCCCCAGAATATCTTTTTTAAAGATAGTCCCCGGAATTTCTACCTGTATCTGATCACCGATTTCTAGGCTGTTTGCCTTGGCATAGGATTGATCTAGCCAAATCCCATCCTCTGTAGTGTTAAGAGGGCTACCCTCTACTACTTTAGGTAGAGATAAGGTATTATCCTCTATTACATTAATATTTAGAATTTTATCTTTATTGGAGTATGTGGGAAAGTCCAAGCTAAATCTAAGGGATACATCCTTTACACCGGAAAGCTCCATAATCTTCTTTACATCCCCTCTATTGAAGCTACTTCCAATTAGCCAGATATCTGCAAGCTTGGTTTCCTTATAGTATCTGCCTGCCTCAGTCTGTAGACCGTACCATTCAGCATTGATTCCTGCGAATACAAAGGATGCCAGAAAGGCCATGAGAAAAATAGAGATAAATTGCCCGAGGTTTTTCTTCATGTCTCTTATCATTTTACGAAGTAGCATCACCAGCTCACCTCCCTAACCGAAAGTGGTGATTGATTTGTGACAACCTCGCTTATTTTACCATTTCTTAACTTAATAACACGGTCAGCTACTAAAGCCATATGGGCGTTATGGGTTACAACGATTACCGTCTGACCATTTTGTCTGCTAAGCATCTGCAAGAGCTCAAGCACCATTAATCCAGTCTCGGTATCAAGTGCACCGGTAGGCTCATCACAAAGAAGCAGCTTGGGATTTTTACATATAGCTCTGGCTATAGATACTCTTTGCTGTTCACCGCCTGAAAGCTGTGAGGGAAACTTATTACCATGCTCTGAAAGACCAACTAAGCTCAGAGCCTCATTAAAATCCATAGTATCTCTTTTAATAGCTTTAATAAGGGATACATTCTCATATGCTGTTAAGCTGGGTATAAGATTATAAAACTGGAATACAAAGCCGATTGAATCCTTACGATATATGGTTAGGGCCTTTTCATCGTATTTGGTAATATCATTCCCGTCTATTAATATGGATCCCTCGGTCACATAATCTAGACCTCCCAAGAGATTAAGTAAAGTACTTTTTCCGGCACCGCTTGGACCTAGCACTATTACAAATTCACCTTTTTCTATATCAAAGCTAATGTTGTCAGCTGCTCGGTATATTAAGTCTCCCATTACATAATCCTTTGTTACTTTATCAAACCTAATAAATGACATATTATACACCTCAATCATTTCTCAAATATTTTACGAATAATTATTGATAATTCCTTCGACACAGTACCTACGTCAGCCGGGTATTCATATAGTGCGCTAGATTCAAATAGCTGATGGGAAATGGAAAATACAATTTTGCCATATAAATTGGCATCAAGATGACGAAAATAACCTTTTTCTATACCTTCATTAAGATACCATGAAATTTTATCAGTAATATTATTCATAAAATGATTATCAAGCTTTTGTTCCGTAATAATGCCGAGTATTTCGTTAGTATGGATAAAACTCAAACTAAGCCCGCTATCCTGCATATGTTCTATCATTTCAGAGAAGAGATTATCTATTTGAGCGAAGGGATCATTACTAATAAAAGATAGCTCTCTAGAAATTATTTCATAAAAATTTTTAAATATAGTATTAGCAAGGAATATAAGCAAATCAACCTTGGTTTCAAAATATAAATAAAAGGTACCCTTTGCACAGCCTGCATCTTCAACAATTTCTCTTACAGAGGTAGCTTCAAAGCCCTTTTGCTGAAACAGTTTCCCGGCAGATCTGATTATTCGCATCTTAGTTGCTTCTGACTTCTTTATTATACTATTCATATGTATAGTCACTCCCTACAAAAATTGGTTATTTTGTTTATTCTAACACCATACTTTTATTATAACAATGTACAAATATGAACAATTGGTCAGTTTTTACTTTTTAATAGAAGTATCAATAATTCATTTTCAGGAGGCACTAGCTAATCTTCAGGTGGAAGCTTCTTTGGCGGTGGAGGCAGAGGTGCCGGCGGATACTAAAAACACTAAAAACTGCATTAATAATCGCTATAAGTTCACTAGATTTTTATATATGTTGACCAAAAACTGGATATATGTTAATATTAATCGATTTAAGACGGAGTTATGTACTATTATGTAAACTTAAGGAGGTAAAAATGAGGCGTCGATTAAGGTTATTAATGTTAGTTGCAGCTATGCTATCTATGTTGATAGTTATTGGGGGATGTTCTAAGAAAGAGCAGGAAACACCAAATGATGTTACAAGCAATAATTCAGAGGAGCAGGTAGATGATACTTCTTCTGAAGAAAGCAATGAATTAGAAGATGAGAATTCCACTGATGTGGATGAGGTTGACCAAGTAGCAGATGAGGTTGAAGATGTCGAAGAAGTTGAAGAGGTATATGAAGAATATATTGTTGGGGAGCTTCCACTTATCACAGGCGGAATCAAGGGAGTATATGATTCTAACGGTTTCAAAAATACAGGTACCTGTATTAATGGATTTGTAACCAAGACATTTGCTGATAATATTATTGAAAACTATAACAGTGTAACTATGGAAAATGATATGAAGCCTGAGGCTATACTAAGTCAATCTAAGAGTATTGCAGCAGGAGATTTAGTTGTTGATTATCCACAGAGAACTATTGATCTATTAGAGTGGTCAAAAGCAAATAATATGAAGGTAAGAGGCCATGTTCTAGTATGGCACAGCCAGACACCTC
>JAAYJU010000177.1 GCA_012522735.1 Clostridiales bacterium
AGTCTTGCTCAGTGGAACTAGGCTCCGTCGCAAATTGTCAAAGATTTTCCATCTTGACAAAGCGCATAAGCTCCTTCCATCCGGCGTCTTCTTCATAAGTAACCAAGGCAGTAGCTGCCAGTCACCGCGCATCCATCGATGTTCTCTTTTGGTAAAGGATAAAACACTGTTTGGAAAGCTGTCCATAATCTTTGCTGTACTGGAAAAGGCTGTTCGTGCATAACAGCTCTCAAAAAGATCATGGCTGAGAATCCGGTTTTCAGGCACTTTATTATTGAGCACCTTTTGGAATGCATTAATATCATAGATGCCCTTACCGATATAGATACCTTGGTTAAAGATATCCTGATAGATATCCGATATCATTGCTCCGTAATGGGCAAGTCCCGATTCTCCAGCGAAGATTTTCGTAAACCTGCTGCCATTCTTGTCTACGATATGATTTCTGACTGAGGGTTGAATTATGACATAGCCCTCCTTTACCCTTTGATTATCTGAATCGAGAACCGGTCTATTCAAAGGATGATCTATAAGTCCAATAAGCTTCGCAGCACTATCACGAATCAGATTAGTATCCGCATCAAGAGTAATAACGTATCGAAAGGTAGTAAGAAGCTCTTCGTCGCAGAAAATTGAAGAAAAGCTTGTATCCTCCTTTCCCACTCCGCTTAAAAGGTTATTAAACTCCTCCAGCTTTCCCCTCTTTCGCTCCCAGCCCATATAGCAGTTTTCTGCTTTATTCCATTTTCGGTAGCGAAAGAATAGGGCAAATCGCCGGTGCTGTGACGGATAAATTTCATTCAGCTCCTCCATACGTGAAACAAGAGCATTCTGGATAGCATCGTCATTAGGCATGAATTGATTTGGCGAATCCCCAAAATCAAGCAGCAATGCAAAGTAAAGGTTGGGCTGTCGGTTTGCCAGATAATGCTTTTGAAGTCGGTCTAAATATTCCAGACCCTGTTCCTTTGAGGATATGATAACCGGCATGGCCACAATAGTTCTTGCCTCATCAGGTATTTCGTTTTGATAATTCAGTGAAGGAATCTTCTTAACCATGATTCCTCTGGTGAATATAAAATTAGTAATCTCTATGGCTATGCCGATTAACAATGGCATTACCACCAGAAGGGTAATTACGTACACACTAAAATCTTGTATGCCACCAAGGTTTCGGAATGCATAAAGCATACAGACACTCAGTCCCAATACTGTAAGTGAAAGGAAAAGAAAATACAGGAAGCCCTTTACGTTCCTTCTTTTTTTAATTCTATTCGGAATCTGTTTCCCTAATATTTTAGCCTTTAGAATCGGATAACCCTTACCCAAAAGATAGGCTCCCACATGATGAGAGCAATGCAGATCCTCCCGCCCCTGGATAGCCAATTCCAGACAATCCTTCCCTATCCTTTCTTCCATTAGATTATAACGATGTGATAAATCAACAATGACCCCACGGTATAATCCTCTGGCTTCCAAATCCATTTTTGAATAGACACCATCCGGATCCTGCGACAAAATCTGCTCCAGACAGGAATATTCCTCAAAGAATTTTTCCTCATCCATTTCATTGATATCTCTAAGGCTTATAATTAAAGTTCGGATTTTTGTCTCAAGTAATGATTCAATCCTTCCCTCCTCCAGGAATATCCCGGAGGCCTTCAGCTGTTTACCCAGTGAAGTAAAATAATACTCAATGTATTTTTGAATAGAAGCATCATCAAAAGACATATTTTTCATCAGGTATATTACATGGGCGTGGAAGGTGTAATTGAATCTTAGGTCATCCTTTATTTCACAAAGCAAGGCCGATATATCAGCCGCTCCCTTCCTATCTTTCATCTTCACCCGTAAGAATTTATCTGCCTTCGACTTAACTTCAATCATATGAAGAATCTCATCAGATATTACAATAATTTCTTCAAGAAGGCAAAAACCCAGTATCTCCGGTAAAATCCAGATTTCCTTATCTGTAAGAGGGATCTTCTGCTGATAGGCTCTTAGCATTACGGAAATGTTTTCTTCACACAGGTGTCCTCCGGAAAGAGCCACCATTTTCTTAGCCACAACATAAATGCGAGGAAAGTTACGATATTTTTTTACCTTCAGTATGGGTAATACTGCATAGCTCGATCCTGAGGTACGCACTTTGTTAATCTCCCTATACATCATCTGGAAATTGTCAAAGAGCCA
>JAAYJU010000178.1 GCA_012522735.1 Clostridiales bacterium
AAGGCTTCAGATACTGTAGGAGGCTTAGAAAGCTTATATAATAAGATAAGCAGTCTTCTTTCCCTTGAAAGCGACAGAATCTATATAAAAGATGATAATGTAGTGAAATCCACGATAATCTCAGACAGCACGACTTATTTATATCAGTGGAGGAGTCTAAATCAAGACAAATATGATTGGATTGATTATTTTTACTGCTATAACTCAGATTATCCACATGACGAAATCCAGACAGATGCTAAAATCATAACTGTTAATGGCGATGCCTATATAAACAATGATTTCATAGGGCTTATGGTAGTAAACGGTGACGTAAACATCTCAGACAATGTCAGTATTGATGGAATGATATTGGCTATTGATTCAGATACTAGAGATTCGGTAGATGTAGGTAATATATACTTGGGGAATAATGTAGACGTTACCGGAAGATTGGCTGCAATGGGTGATATTATCCTTGGTACTAATAATACATTTACTGCCTCTGATCAGACATTAGAGCAGTTATTTATAGATCAGTCAGAGGTGCTGATATACATATTTAAAAACTTGGAGAAATCGATACTATATACAAGAACGGATCCCGCAGACAATCTTGTTGATTTATCTACAATGATTTATTACAGGAATTGGCGAAGGGAATAAAGACCATGAAGAGGGTGACATATTTGAGGGATAGTAGAGGATTTACCTTAATCGAATTAATTATAGTTATGGCCATTGTTGGTATTATTAGCTTAGGAACCATACTTGGAGTAGGTATATTAGGCTATGGAAATGCCAAAAGTGCTACCGCTAGGATTAAAAGCTTATCAGACAATGCCAGAATAGAGAATATGACAAAAAAGGAAGAGTATTTTCTTGTGATATATCATCAGGATAAGAATTACTACCTTTCTATACAGACAGAAAAGAATGGCATCAGGATAAATAAAAAGACAGAAAAACTCGATCTTAGAAAAGGGAGCATAAGCTTTCAAAATAAAGATGGGAATAGATTTCTTATTAGCTCACAAGCAGTAGAGGGTGTAGATGTTAGGGATAAGCTAGAGATAGAATTTACTAAGGAAACTGGTGGATTAAAGACAAACTATTTGAGTGAGATAGTTAAGTCTATAGAGGTTGAATGTAATAAGAGCTCTTACAAAATACATTTTGTTGAGGCTACGGGTAAAGCATATGTTGATTAAGAATTAATGAGGTGATAGATATTGAAAATATCTAAAGATAATAGAGGAGTAAGCATGATTGAATTGGTAATTGCACTTATGATTTCTGCAATAATCATATTAATGATTATGTTCTTCTTAAATAATGCTTCGAGGGGCTTTCGTCTTACAAATGATGAAGTGAATCTACAGATGGAGGCACAGACTATTCTAAATCAATTAAGTAACCTTGCCATGGAGGCTCTAGATATGGAAGCCCTAAAGATGGAGGATTATCCGAGTCTGCAAGGTGAGAAGAGATTTATCTTCAAATATAAGGAGGATGAGTATTATACCATAATCCTTAATGATAGCTATCTATATCAGGTATTCACAGATAACTTAGAGGAAGCAAGGCTACCATCAATATATAGCAAGGAGCAGAATTTACTGGCAGAATATGTGGAGGATCTCATTATTAAACCTTTTAATAAATCAGTAACTATAGACCTTACTTTATCCTTAGGTACTGATAAAGAAAGGCTTAGGAAGAAGGTTAAATTTAGAAACGAAAGATAGAAGGAGGCGTTGACATGAGAGCATTTATTAAGGTAAGTCTACTGGCGATATTAATAATGGCCTTTACTATAATAATGCCCGGATTCATGGACAACACCAATCATACACAGGCTGCAGATGAGGCAGATTGGTCTGAGGAGATCGATAATCAAGATGCTGATGCCTTTACCATTATTGAGCTTGTTCCTTATAAGGGTATGGCAGAGATAGGTTATCTTATTGGAGGACAGGAGCCGATAGATCCAGAGCTTATACCTTATAATTCTGGGGTACTAAGCTTTTTAGGAGATGCCCTTAATCTTTATCCATCCTATAGGGAGAAGCCATTAGCTACTGGCCAATCACCTGATAATGGCTGGATAAGATCTAGTCATTATATTCTCCAGAACGGATACTTTGAATTGCAGTCACAGTCAGGTCCTGACCTGTATAGTATCTCTGAGGGGAATACTATCTATCATGCGGTTACAGAAGGAAGCGGAACTCATATCGCCAGACTTCCAGCTAATATTACCTTAGAGAACAGCTATGAGAATATATGGAATCCCATAATCCATAAGAAGAACGTAGTAGCTTATTTTAAGCATTCAAGCTATGGAACTGCTGACTTATACAGTAATTCCATCCGTTATAAGCCATACAGTGTTACTAGAGTAGATGATAGTAGCGGTGATTATGATTATGACAGTGAGAACAAAATATTCTATCTAAATAAAGGCCAGGGCTATTATGATGTACGATTTGTCCCTAGCGGTTCAGGCTCCTATTTTATGAGGAATGATTATATTATAGTAGAGGATAATACAGGAGACTATTCATATAGTGGAAGCTTGAACTACACAGCAAGTTCAGGCGGTAACTATATTAGAATAACCAATGCACCTTTATTTAGCTATCAACAATGGTGGGGAGGAATGTACAAATGGGTTCCCAGTGAGGAAGCCCTTTCAAAGCCTTCAAACTATTATCGTGAAGGCAACAGAATATGGATTAAGGGCTATAAGGCATTAGAGGATTATCAATTTACCTTTGAAGGTGAAATAGTAAACAATGAGTGGTTCAAGAGAATGAGTCTAGGAATTCCTAGTGAGCAGGTTAAGGATTTCCCGGTTCGTGTTATTACGCTTACACCTAATCAGTTAAATCAACCCGAAAATCAACACTACATAGATGAAGCCAGCTTATTTTATATCAATGAGAATTACGGCCATAATCAAAATTATCTTCTACTATATGAAAGCTATACCCATGAAGGATTAGCTCTTCCTTCAGGCAGCAAATATTATAATAATGAAAATAAAAAACAAGCGGATTTGAATTTTGCAGTTAATGATTTAAGCTGGGCAAGTGTAGACAAAATATTTAGAAGAGTTGCGGGAATTGGGCAACATAAAGCAGCAGTTATACTAGATTATACATTTTATAGTAAAGCGATAAATGGAACAGGTGCATATGGTCAGCTAAGAAGAGATGTAAATGTGGGTGTAAGCTATACCGGGCAAAGTGCTAGCTCATGTAATATGGCAAAGCTGTTCATTATGATTTATCAGAGAAATATGGTGGATTTTTATAATGCATTTATGAACGCGGAAAAAACTAGCCGCTTAATTACGTCTAGGGCGGTAAATGCTAGTATAAATAGAAGTGGCTCTACTGGTAGCTATGTTCGTCTAGGAAGAAACGATGCCCCAGATTCAAATCAAGCACTTTATTGGAATGGGAATACCTTCCTTGCATTAGGTCTGAATGCTGATGGTAATTTAGTTAGCTATGGGACGAATTTAAATGATACTGCGCTAAAAAGCTATGGAATTAATAATTATAATCTTACGGCTACACCCACAGACCTTTCTGACAATGTGCTGATTATGAATGGCCAGCCGATATTTACCAGTACCTTTGCGGAACCATTATATGTGCCAGACAATAGTGATGCTGTGGATCATCTTAATTCTTTGGATCCTGAAAACCCTGTTAATCCAGGTGGTATTACCATAGGTGATTTTCTGAATGTTATTACCAACAATGGTGAAGGATATGAGAATACGGGTGGTGTGGCCTATCCTGATGGTAGTGATGTTGAGGGGCCTCCCGAGGACGAGACACCACCATCTTCGGGTGATAATCCAGGTGGAAGTAATATCAGAAACTATAAGAGAGTATTGAATATTCAACCAACTGCCGATTTTATGGCTTCTCAAACTGCGATAGAGACCATATTGTCAAATTATGATATACAGATAGTGAATATGACTAGTACAGAATTTAACGGTAGTATAACTGATATTAACTCTAACTACGACATGATATTTATGGGTAGTGGATCAGGCAGATTTAATATGCAGAACCAAAATCATGTTGTAACCACCTTCAATGACAACAATTATCCTGCACGTGGTAATATTTATTTTGCCGACGGTGATACTGTATCTAGTAGAGGCGTTACACACAGATATCGTGGTAATGACATATCACCAGATAAGAAAGCAAAGCTAGAAAGTTTTCTCCAAGCTGGATATCCCATTGTTCTTGATGACCTACTGTACAGAATGGTAGATCCTAGAGGATATGTATCTGTCAGAACCGATACAAACATATACAGCTTTATAGTAAATTCAAAGGCTCGCACTAGCAATTTTCTTACTATGGCTGATTATACAAGTAATAATACTCGTCAGACCTTTAATAACAGACTGAATGCTGCCCTTAGGATTATAAGACCAAATATAAGCCTTGAGCAACCCTTATTACCTGAAACACCGATTAATTATTACACATATGTGGACCAGGCAACTAATCTCTTGACCATAAGGTTTAAGCTATTACCAAAGGGTCCAAGTCCAAGTCATCACAACTATGATGCTTATGTATATCTTGATAAAAATGGTGACGGTTTCTTTGATGCTAGCGAGGAAATACCTATAAATTCATCTGATGGCTCCAATTGGAAGAATATTAGAGAAAGCAGTAATAGAACCTTTAACTGTAGTATAAATCTATCGGGGCTTAACGGTGTTAGGCAGTGGAAGATTCTAATTGAGCGCACAGATAATAGACTTATTCGCGGCTATATAACCGGTTATATAGCTAATTCGAATCCAGAGGTTATAAGTATTCTACAGATTATGGAGTCTTCTTCGAGCTATAATATTGAAGATAGTATAATAGTTAATGAGGATTCATTACTAAGAACATATACACGATTTGATAAGCTAGAGGATTATAGGCTGAACTTTACCACTATGACGGTGCAGGAATTTGAACAGTTATATGTGGGTAATCCATATAACTCATCGAATCTGGAAGGCACAACTAAGCTGTCCTCCTATAATATGCTACTAATGGATAATCCAGTAACGGCTATTAATAATGCTAATGGGGCAGTAACTAATATAAGGGATGAAATAGCTAATAAAAACTTATCGGTCGTATTTACAAAGAATGCACTTGGTTATAGTGATCAAGGTAATTACTATTCAGCCAATAAACAAAGCTTCCTAAATAACAATACCTATAACTTTATCAACCTAGATGCCAAAAACGGTGATGATTTAATATATAGAGATATGATAGGTGATTTTGCTACTAATCCTAGGACTGCCAATGCTCTTATATCGGCATATCTTACCAAGACAAATGAAGGTAGCATAGCCAGATATCCATATCAGATAAACAATGCCATAAGAATAGCTCAAAATAGTTATTCTAACTGGGCTACAGATAACTTTAGCGAGGCTAAGAAGCTTATAGGCTGGTATAGCTTGTCTGATACAGGCCATCCTGCGGTGGTTGAAGCAGGACTGGCAGGAAGCACACCTATTAGTTCTTATATGGGTACTTATAGCTCTTCCCCCAATGATGTGGTAAACAATTACTATCTGTTTAGCAACGGATTATGCTTTTATTCAGGGATTGTGTTATCGCAGGCAGACACTAACGGTAACGATAATGAGATAAAGCTATTTGTGAATACTCTTATAGCTGCTTTCAGAGCATCCACTAGAGTGGTGTCAAGGCCACCGATAATAAATGTTATTGATCCAACTCCTCTACCGGATCCTGATGAGGGGAACAGACCTACAATTACCGTAACGACTGATAATTTTGATGAGAATAATCTGATTCTTACATTTGAGATTAAAGAAAGCTCCTCACCCATGGATTTGTCGATTCTTCTTGATGACATAGCTGAGCCTAGTGGTGACTGGGATGATACAATATATCCTTCAGTATTAGGAGTATTAGGAGAGCCTATTACAATTAACAATACTGACAAGGTTGTAATGAATGGAACCTATGCAATAAAGATACCATCTGATATACTGATAGGAACTCATAAGCTGACATTTAAAGCGTTTAATGCTAATGGAAATACTGCATCTACAGATGTATGGATTAAATACACTCAACTGCCTGTTGTAACCATAAAGGAACCTATATCAGAATCAAGTTCGACAATGAAATATATCTATTTGGATATTGATTACAATGACCTTTTAGATGATGAGGAGTATATGGATCAGGCAGGTTATATGGAGATTATATTCTCAGTTAATGAAGCGCTATCAGACGTAAGCCTTAGGTTAGAATCAATGGGCGCTGATATACCAATAGAAGATTACAGAATCTGCGCATATGACGGAACAGCCAATCGGGATCCTCTTGATTTAAGCCTTTACCATCCCGGTGATCCCGAGACAGAATACCTTCTGCAGCTAAAGATGTCACTAATGATCAACAGGAATATAAGAGAATTTAAGATAATAGCAAAGGATACATATGGGCAGGAGGGCAGCGATTCCTTTACATTATTGCGTCGTAGTCTATTCCCTCTAGATTAAAATATTCGGCACCCGCTGGGACCTTACCTAGTACCGATGGATTACCCGGTGGGATCCTACCTAGTACCTTGGAGTTATTATATGAAACAGGAGATATAAAATGAAGACTCTACTTGATAAAATCAAAAACCACACCATATATAAAAAGGTGATAAATAGAGAGACAGTAAGCTATGGTATATTTGGCATCCTAACTACGATAGTTAACTTTATAAGCTATGAAGGCCTCTATAGGTTGGGGACGCCCAATCTAACAGCTAATTGGATGGCATGGGTGATAGCGGTTACATTTGCTTATATAGTTAACAAATGGAGCGTATTTCGCTCAAGAAGCAGCACCATAAATGCAGAGCTTGCTAAAATGGGAAAGTTCTATGGAGCAAGGCTTGTGTCTTTAGGAGTAGAACAGCTTGGTATGTTCGTATTTGTAGAGAAGCTTGGTATATATCGCTGGCTCATCAAGGGGGCACTATCAATTATAGTAATAATCATTAATTATATCTTTAGTAAACTTTATATATTTAAAAAGTAAGACATGATAGGGTGTTGGTATAATCCCCCTTAGGTAGACAAGTATAACCATAATCTACTAAGGGGGTTTTTGCATTATTATGCAAATTCGACTTAATAACAAATATTGTGCGCAAACAAAAGTTGACATATGCAGGTAAAATGTGTATAATTTATAAATATTCAATCGTAATTTATATATACACTACTAAATATGTGCTAAAACCACTTTATTTGTGTTATAATATAGAATTTTGGGGTTTAATATATGGAGGCAATATGGATTCACGTCGAAAGAAAAAAAGACTTGGGGATATGTTAATTGAGGAATGTATAATAACACAAGATCAGTTAGAACAAGCTTTAAAGACACAGCAAAAGCAGCACCAAAGGCTTGGAGTTATCCTTGTGGATTTAGGGTTTACTGATGAGATGACAATTGCCAAAACACTTACCCAACAGCTTAATTTAGATTACATACAGCTTTCCGGGATATTTATAGATCCCTTAATTGTTGGTCTTGTGAATGAACAAATACTTAGAAAGCATATTGTTATACCATTTGAATTTAGCAAGTCAGATAGCGATACGCTAAGGGTTGCGATGGCTGACCCTATGGAGTTAACCGCTATTGATGACTTGACCTTCATTACTAATTATAAGATAGAACCGGTGATTGCCACCCATGGTGATATCTCAGCAACTATTGACCGTTACTATGGTAGCGCAGAAGCCAAGGCAGTTGCTGAAAGATATAGTCGGGAAAAGGAACTACAGGAAAAGGAGGATGAGCTAGTAACATCCGATTCAATAAATTCCTCACCTATTGTCTTACTGGTAAAGACAACGATTGAGCAGGCCATACGGCAAAGAGCCAGTGATATTCATATTGAACCATTAGAAAAACAGGTTAGGGTACGTTATCGAGTGGATGGGGCTTTATATGAAATCAATAAGTATAATAAAGACTTGCTTCCTGCCATTGTTGCTAGGATAAAGATAATAAGTGGAATGGATATTTCTGAAAAAAGAAATCCCCAAGATGGACGAATCTCAATGGTAGTCGACAGGCAGGAATATGACATACGTGTATCATCCTTACCAACGGTACATGGGGAAAAGATTGTAATGCGTATAAACGCTAAGAAGCAACTGATGAGGTCAAAAAAGGAGCTTGGATTAACCGATAGTGATATGCGCAAGTTCGACGCTATATTAAGACAACCTCATGGCATCATCCTTGTTACAGGTCCTACAGGAAGCGGAAAATCTACAACACTTTACACAGCTCTTAGTGAGATCAATACAAAGGATGTGAATATAATTACCGTAGAGGACCCTGTAGAGGCAACCATCGATGGTATTAATCAGATTCAGGTTAACCCTAAGGCAAAGCTTACCTTTGCATCGGCACTGCGCTCAATTCTTCGCCAGGACCCTAATATCATTATGATAGGTGAGATTCGTGATGGTGAGACAGCTGAGATTGCTGTAAGAGCATCAATAACAGGACATCTTGTAGTAAGTACAATACATACCAATAGTGCAGCTAGCTCTGTTACCAGACTTTTAGACATGGGGATTGAATCCTATCTCTTGGCTGACTCCCTGATAGGAGTAATATCACAGCGTCTTATAAGAAAGCTATGTAATAAATGTAAGACAAAGAGAAAGGCGACTATCGAAGATAAAAAGCTACTGGAACAAGATCCGGATGAAGCTCTTTATATATATGAGCCTAAGGGATGTCCCTTATGTAATAATACAGGCTATCTTGGAAGAACCGGTGTCTACGAAATCATGACTATATCTCCTGCCATTAAGCTAATTATTAGCCATAAAGGAAATACAGCTGAGATTCATGAGATGGCTATGGAAGAAGGAATGAATTCCTTGAAAATGAGCGCTATCCAATATGTGCTGGATGGTACAACATCTATTATTGAATTGAATAAAATTATCTATGAGGAATAGCTTCCTCTAGAAACACAGACTGTATTAAGATTTGGGGGAAAGTATGGCGGTTTATTCCTATATTGTGATTAACAATCAAGGGAAAGAGAAGAAGGGCTCCTTGGAAGCAGAGACCATAGAAGAGGTTAAGTCAATTCTTCGTGTGGATGGTAATATACCAATCTCTGTTTATGAGCAGGGAGTATTTAGTAAGGATATTAGCCTTACTATCGGTAAAAAGGTGAAATCCAGAGAATTGTGTATTTTCTGTAGACAATTTGCTAGCCTTATGTCAGCTGGTGTAATCATGACCCGTGCATTGGACATGCTCTCAAGAAATACGCAGAACAAGAGTCTTGCCAGTGCATTAAATAAGCTTCAGCTCTCGGTTATAAGGGGAGAGACCCTAGGGGATTCCATGAGGGATTATGATAATATATTCCCATCATTTATGATTAATATGGTCAAGGCGGGTGAAGCATCAGGTAGCTTGGACTCGGCTCTTATCAGGCTAGCAGATTATTTTGAGAAGGAGGCTTCGGCTAAATCACAGGTTAAGAAGGCAATGATATATCCTATCACTATATTGGTGGTTATGGTCATTGTTATATTTCTTATGATGATGTTTGTTGTTCCGAATTTCTCAGAAATGTTTGCTGGTATTGGAACAGACCTACCGGTTCTGACCCAGATGATTGTGAATATAAGTAATTTCTTTGTTAAAGGCTGGTATTTGATTATTGGTATTATAATTGCCTTTATAGTAGGAATAAGGTTTTTTAGGAGGACTCCAACTGGAAAAAGCTTTTTTGGAAAGCTAGCGCTTAGTCTACCTCTATTTGGAAGCTTAATCATAAAATCATCGGCCTCAAGATTTGCATCATCAATCAGCACCCTTGTTTCAACAGGTATTTCTATGGTTGAGGCACTGGATATTACGGCTAGAATAATGGACAATACAATAGTTAGGCAAGCCATATATAGTGTGAGAGAGGATGTATCAAAGGGATCGGTATTATCGGAGCCCTTAGCTAGTGTGAACGTATTTCCTCCCATGCTAAGCGAAATGATTGCCATCGGTGAAGAGACCGGAGAAATCGACGGTATGCTAAATAACCTAGCAGCCTATTATGATAAGGAGGTTAAGGTGGCCACGGAAGCCTTGTTGGCGGTTTTACAACCACTTATTATCATTATTATGGCTGGTATCGTTGGAATCCTTTTAGCAGCTATGATGTCACCTATAATTAAGATGTATCAGATACTGGACCAGGTATAATACAAGAGAATAATATATTACCTGCT
>JAAYJU010000179.1 GCA_012522735.1 Clostridiales bacterium
GATATAATAGAGCCAGCTAAATTCATACTTTGAATACTACCTAAAGGCCATGTATTACTTTTTAATATCAATACTATACCAACAAAAAACAACAATATAAAAACAACTAAAATGATTATATGTTTGACTGTCATTTTACTATTCAACTCCATCTTTTGGTATCTTTAAAATTATAATACTTGATTTTACACTATTTGTCAATTAGTTGTAAATTCTATTATAGGGCGCTCATATATACTTCTTATTTGTTATTCAATATGGTCTAACTCAACGTTTAAACTCAACATTATTTATTATTTCAAAGCGCCTGTGCTGCTGCCAATGAAAACATAGTGATAAATCCTATTAAAAAATATACTTTAATCTGTAAGTGCATATAATAAAAAATTTATCAGTCGCCACTATGGGCAATAATCCAGTCTATAATAAATTCTGTATTGTATTTTCCACTTGCCACTCCTAAGCCAAACTCGATAATCTCTTGATTTGAACATTCAATCATTACTTGATTTACATCTAAAAATACTAGCATCGCCAAGATACCAATTCTTTTATTACCATCAATAAAAGGATGATTACTAATTATACTAAAGCATAACCGAGCAGCTTTACTTTGTATGGATGGATATAGTTCAGTATTTTCAAATGTTTGAAACGGTGCATGAAGTGCCATATCAAGTAGTTCATTTTCTCTAACACCATCTGAACCACCAGATTGCTTTATTATCATGGAATGTAGCGTTAAGATTTGTTCGTTGCTTAACTTTGTCATTATGCTAATTCCTCAAAAGCTTCTGCATATTTAGTAAGATATTTTGTTGCTGCTTCCTCTACCATTACATTATCAGCAATTTTATCTTCCTGTAATTTACTATAATCTATAATCACATATCTTGGAGCATTATTTTTCAAAATAACCGCAGCTCCGTTTTCATCTACCATACGGGCCACCTTTGAAAAATTTTGATTAGCTTCTGTTATTGATATCAGGTTGCTTAAATCAACTTTCATAATCACACCGTCCTTTCTATAATATTATTATATGCTATTTCTAGGATGTATTCAACCTATAATTTGTAAATCATGTAATCTAACTTTGGACTAACGCCTCATTTTCATCTCAATTTTGAGCAAACAAATAGTACAGGGTGACCTTTAATTTCTTCTCTGTTATTCAATACAATCTAACGAAAGTCATATGTTCGAATAACGTTGAAATTTCAATATTATTTATTATCGGGTAGGAGGCTAATCATTAATTGATTAGCCGACCTCCCACACTGTTATTTGTAACTTTATCAGCTCCTCTTTCTTTCAATATCATGCAGCACAAGCAGTCTTTCATATGCAAAAAGAGAACCATCAAGGTTCTCTTTTTATTATTTTAATTTAATTATTTCTTGTTTAGTACAGCCTGTGCTGCTGCCAGTCTTGCGATAGGCACTCTGAAAGGTGAGCAGGATACATAGTTTAATCCTACATTGTGACAGAACTCAATTGTGGAAGGATCTCCACCATGCTCGCCACAGATACCAAGCTTAAGATTAGGCTTAGTTGCACGGCCTTTCTCTGCTGCCATCTTAACCAATTGGCCTACACCATCCTGATCAAGTCTTGCAAATGGATCGGACTCATAAATCTTATTCTCATAGTAAGCGTCTAAGAAGTTACCTGCATCATCACGAGAGAAACCGAAGGTCATCTGTGTTAAGTCGTTGGTTCCAAAGGAGAAGAATTCAGCTTCTTCAGCAATCTCATTCGCTAGTAAGCAAGCACGAGGGATTTCAATCATAGTACCTACAAGGTATTCGATATCGGAACCCATTTCCTTCTTAACAGCTTCTGCTGTCTCAACTACAACATCCTTAACATATTTTAACTCTCTCTTCTCACCTACGAGAGGAATCATAATTTCAGGAATTATATTAAATCCTTTTTCATTCTTCACTTCTATAGCAGCTTCCATAACCGCTCTGGTCTGCATTCTAGCAATCTCAGGATAGGTTACAGCAAGACGACATCCTCTGTGACCCATCATAGGGTTGAACTCATGTAATGATTCACATGTGGCTTTAACTTCCTCAAATGTTAATCCCATATCCTTCGCTAATGCTTTTATATCCTCATCAGCTGTAGGAACAAACTCATGTAGAGGAGGATCCAAGAAACGAATAGTAACAGGTCTGCCTTCCATAACCTCATATATACCCTTAAAGTCTTGTTTCTGGAAAGGAATTAATTCTTCTAATGCAGCTTCTCTAGCTTCTGCTGTCTTAGATAAAATCATCTTTCTAATCTTTGGAATTCTATCAGGCTCAAAGAACATATGCTCTGTACGAGTTAGACCAATACCCTCTGCTCCGAATTCGATTGCCTTTGCAGCATCTGCAGGAGTATCTGCATTAGTTCTAACCTTCAAAGTTCTGATTTCATCAGCCCATTTCATGATTGTATTAAAGTCTCCACTGATTTCTGCGTCAACAGTTGGAATGTCACCTAAGTAGACATTACCTGCTGAACCATCAAGTGAAATATAATCGCCTTCTTTAATTGTGTTGCCGTTTAATGTGAAGTACTTGCCTTCCTCATTAATCTGAACAGCTTCACAGCCAGATACACAGGCAACACCCATACCACGAGCAACAACTGCTGCGTGAGATGTCATACCACCACGGGCTGTTAAGATACCCTCTGATGCATGCATACCTTCAATATCTTCTGGAGAAGTCTCCATACGAACTAAGATTACTCTTTCACCTCTATCGCCTGCTTCCTTTGCAGTCTTTGCTGTAAAGTATACTCTACCTGCAGCTGCACCAGGAGATGCCGGCAATGCACTTCCAATTGGAGTAGAAGCTTTTAGTACCTTATCATCAAATCCAGGATGTAACATTTGATCTAAGGATTTAGCATCAATTCTTGAAATCGCTTCTTCCTTAGTTATCATACCATCTTCAACTAATTCGCAAGCAATTCTTAAAGCAGCATGAGCTGTTCTCTTACCGCTACGGGTTTGAAGGATGTATAATTTCCTATCTTCAACTGTGAATTCCATGTCTTGCATATCTTTATAGTGCTTCTCTAATTGATCTGCAATTCTAATGAAGTCTTCATATGCTTCCGGTAATTCTTCTTCTAACATAGAAATAGGATGAGGAGTTCTAATACCTGCAACTACGTCTTCTCCCTGTGCATTTATTAAGTACTCACCATACATTAAATTCTCACCAGTAGATGGGTTACGGGTAAATGCAACACCTGTACCTGATGTATCACCCATATTACCAAATACCATAGCCTGAACGTTAACTGCTGTACCCCAGCTTCCTGGTATATCGTTCATTCTTCTATAGTAAATAGCACGTGGGTTATCCCATGAACGGAAAACAGCTGTTATAGATGCAAGTAACTGCTCACGAGGATCTTGAGGGAAGTCTTCTCCAAGTTCCTTTTTATAAACTTCCTTAAATCCTTTAACTATTTCTTTCAGATCATCTGCTGATAAATCTGTATCTAAAGATATTCCCTTTTCTTCTTTAACAGCATCAAATACTACGTCAAACTTCTCTTTGCTAACTTCCATAACAACGTCAGCATACATCTGAATAAATCTTCTGTAGGAGTCATATGCGAATCTTGGGTTACCTGTTCTTGCTGCAAAACCTTCTACAGCAACGTCAGTTAAACCTAAGTTAAGAACTGTATCCATCATACCCGGCATAGATGCTCTTGCACCTGAGCGAATAGAAACTAGTAATGGATTTTCATTATCTCCAAATTTCTTACCCTGTTCTTTTTCTAATTCAGCTAAAGCGTCAGATATTTGTGCTTTAACTTCATCTGTAACTTGCCTGCCTCTAGCATAATAGTCATTACAAGCCTCAGTTGTAACGATAAATCCTTGTGGAATCGGAAGACCTAATTTGGTCATCTCCGCAAGGTTGGCACCCTTACCACCAAGAAGATTTCTCATGGAAGCGTCGCCTTCTTTAAATAAATATACCCATTTTGTCATCTTGTATTAAACCTCCTAAAAAATATTTTAGCATTTATAATCCGTTTCTCACTTTTAATACTCTCTATTTTGATACGGATACATTATCACTAATATAAATTACATCTACAAGAATACTATATTTTTAGTCCAAAATGCATTATAGCACAGTTATCCCAAATTAGGGAAGTCTTTTTTCTAAAATCTGAACTTATTCTCAAAATATGCCTTTAACTCCGTTATTTTGATTCTCTCCTGCTCCATTGTATCTCTATCACGAACAGTTACACTACCATCGGTTTCCGAATCAAAGTCATAGGTGATGCAATAGGGCGTTCCGATTTCATCCTGTCTTCGATAACGCTTACCGATATTACCTCTGTCATCATATTCACAGTTATAATATTTGCATAGCTCCATATAAATACTCTCAGCAGGCTCAGCCAGTTTCTTTGAAAGAGGAAGAATACCGATCTTAACCGGTGCAAGTGCAGGATGGAAATGAAGGACTGTTCTTACATCACCTTCTGCAAGCTCCTCTTCATCATAGGCAGCGCATAAAAATGCCAAGGTAACACGATCTGCACCAAGAGACGGCTCTACTACATATGGAATATATTTAATCTTCTTCTCATCATCAAAGTAGCTCATATCCTCCTTGGATACATCTTGATGCTGTGTTAAGTCATAGTCGGTACGATCTGCAATACCCCATAGCTCACCCCATCCGAAGGGGAAGAGGAATTCTATATCTGTAGTTGCCTTACTATAGAAGGAAAGCTCGGCTGCATCATGATCTCTTACTCTAAGCTCCTCATCCTTAAGTCCAAGTGCCTTAAGCCAATCTATACAAAATTGCTTCCAATATGCAAACCACTCTAAATCTGTATCAGGCTCACAGAAGAATTCCAGCTCCATCTGCTCAAACTCTCTGGTACGGAATATAAAGTTACCGGGGGTTATCTCATTACGGAAAGCCTTACCAATCTGACCTATACCAAAAGGTATCTTCTTTCTAGAGGTTCTTTGAACGTTTTTGAAGTTAACGAATATACCCTGAGCTGTCTCAGGCCTTAAATAAACGGTATTTTTGGAATCCTCAGTAACCCCTTGAAAGGTTTTAAACATCAGATTAAACTTACGTATATCAGTAAAATTATGCTTGCCACATGTTGGGCAGGCTATTTTATTATCATCTATATATTTTTTCATTTCATCATGGAACCAGGCATCAACAGAGCCCTCCAAAGTAATCCCTTTATCAGTAGTATAATCCTCAATAATTTTATCAGCTCGAAAACGCTCATGACATTCCTTGCAGTCCATAAGTGGATCAGAGAAGCCTCCAAGATGACCTGAGGCAACCCAGGTCTGCGGATTCATTATGATAGCACTATCTATACCTACATTATAGGGATTTTCCTGGATAAACTTCTGCCACCATGCTTTTTTAACATTATTCTTAAGCTCAACACCTAGATTACCGTAGTCCCAAGAGTTGGCTAGACCACCGTATATCTCTGAACCTGGATATACAAATCCTCTAGCCTTAGCCAAGGCTACTATTTTGTCCATTGTTTTTTCCATACTTTCATCCTCACATATCATTTATATTTACATCTTTATATTCTTTATTTCTATAATTTACTACTAAATAGCTTAAGGTTTGTAGATTACTACTGTCATATCCTCACTGTTACCCTTTACTTTATTTTCATCTACAAATGTTGCATTATCACTATAAAATCTTATATCGCCTTCAACAATAATCTCATAGGGCTCATAGAGAACAATTACTTGATTCTTACCATTCTTCATAGCGGCATCCTTACCTACAAGAGTGTTTTTTCTGGTATCCATGTACTGAGAGGGAAGCTCCAGAGCCACATTCTCGGTGGCTGCGCTAAAATAGGCTGCAGGCATACTGTTAAATGCGCTGTAATGTGCCATCTTAGTATATTCAAGAATCATCACTGCCTTGCCATTCTTTAATCCAAGCTCTTCTATGGTTACTTCTTGACTTCCAACCTTATTATTATATGCATTAACTTCCTTTGATACAAATTCATTTAACTCATCTAGATTATAGTAGCTTTTATCAAATTCTTCAACGATGGCAACAAATAAACTACCGTCGCGTTTTACTAGCATGGTATCGCTTGTAATGTCATCAGTTGTTATAAATATTTCTTCCTTAGTGCATCCTGCCATTATCAGGATACCTATTATAGAAATTATGCAAATTAATACTCTTTTCATATCCATCCCTCCATGGTAGCTACTGAGTTCATACCATTTTAACCTTAAAGGAAAATTATTTCAACCTCTATTTCACAATGACCGGTGACAGGCACCGCTCACACCAGACTGTGGTGTCTGTCTCCGCTATAATGACCGTAATAACTCCGTGGATTTAAATTCATGGTTCAAATAATGATTCAGATAACGTTTTATTACGACCTCAAGCTCACTAAGCACCTCCTGGCTGACTCTAAATGTATACAGATTTTCCACATCCTTCGAAATTATGTACTGTAGGGTATATACAGATGAGGTGCAGAGTTTTATTGCGCTATTATCATTCATTTTACAGTCTTCACATAGGAGACCACCACTATATACAGAAAAGAAGTAATCGGCTTCTGCCTTTTCACATTTTACACAGTTATACACCTGAGGCGCTACTCCGCTTAATGCCATTATTTTATTTTCAAAGACCAAGCGGATTAAGGGAAGCTCAATCGTTCTTTTTGTCACAGCTCGCAGTGTCTGGTACAAAAGCTTTAATATTTCCTTTTCATCATTATTCTCTTTCGTTATGTAGTCCGCAAATTCACAGAAGTACATACCATAGTATACACTTTCTATATCCTCTCTAAGCTCTGGAAAATAGTTGGAAATCTCAGCGGATGTGACCGTATATGATGTTCTTCCTGTAAATAGAGAAAACAATCCAAAGGAAAAGGGTTGACTACATGCTAATAAGGCGCTGTTAGGTCTCCTAGCGCCTTTAGCGAATGCAGATATTTTTCCGTGCTCTCTGGTTAGAATAACCAGACGCTTATCATAATCTCCAACCGGCATGGCCGATAGAACCATTCCCGTCACGGTTGTTACTGCCGGCATGAAAACCACCTTCTTCTTTACTGTTTACGACATTGTCAAAATCCTCAAAACTCTCTTCCCTGGTACATGCGATGTAATTCAAATAATCATCAATCTTGCCTGTCTTGACAAAATCTCTCCAATAATCATAATTCTTCATAAATGAGCCCCCTAACCATGATAAATATGTTTTGTCGTTCAAAATGAATTTAGATTCATTCTGTTAAGAAGATAGATCTTGTAATAAAATCTATCTAATAGGTTTCCCATCTAGTAACTTTCTAAACTGGTTAGATTATCCCATTTGTAATTTTTCATTATAACCATCATTCGCAGATTGGGAGCTCAAAACCCCTGGGACTAATCTACTTTATCCTGGACGTTATAACCATAATTTTTTAGTAAAAAATTACTATCCCTCCAATCCTTTTTAACCTTGACCCAAAGCTGGAGATTAACTTGGCAGTCGAGTAAATTCTCAATTTCTTTTCTGGCAGAGGTGCCAATTTTCTTTAGCATGGCACCACCCTTACCTATTATAATACCTTTATGACTATCTCTTTCGCAAATAATTGTAGCATGAATATCTATTATACCGGAGAAAATTTCTTCTAAAGTATTAACATCATACTCTCTGTTACCTCTTTCGCTCATCTGGTCAATGCTGACCGCTATACCATGGGGTATCTCCTCTTCTAAAAATCTCAGTGCCTTCTCTCTGATTAACTCAGCAACAATCTGTCTCTCTGGCTGATCGGTTATGGTATCCTCATCATAATAGAGGGGTCCATAGGGTAGATAATCAAATATTATCTTCATTAGCTGGTCAGTATTTTCGCCCTTAAGTGCTGAAACAGGAATTATTTCTGCAAAGTTCAAAACATCCTTATAAGCATTAATAAAGGTTAAAATCTCATTCTTGCTAACGGTGTCAATCTTATTGATTACTAGTATTACAGGGGTCTTAATCGTCCTAAGCTGCTCAGCGATATGCCTCTCTCCTGCTCCTATAAATGTGCTAGGTTCTACTAACCAAAGAACAATATCCACTTCCTTAAGTGTTCTTTCAGCTACACTAACCATATATTGACCCAGCTTATTCTTAGCCTTATGAATCCCCGGGGTATCAAGAAATATTACCTGACCCCGTTCATCAGTAAAAACTGTTTGTATTTTATTTCTAGTTGTCTGGGGTTTACCTGATGTAATGGCAATTTTCTGTCCAATCAGATGATTCATCAGAGTGGACTTACCGACATTTGGTCTACCAATCAGAGTAACAAATCCAGATTTTATCTGCTTATCGTACATCATGACCTCCATCAGCCGCTTCAGCGACATGAAAAACTGTGCAAAAAGCACGCTCTGTGCTTTTTGTGGTTGAAAATGTATTTTTTCAACCTATCCTCAAATTCATTTCATTAGATTCTTAACTTCATTAAACAGATCACTGTCCTCTTCAATCTTGCTTTCATTCCCGATTACACAGATGTAGCCTTGGTCAAGGACTGACTGAATCAGCTTATCAAGAGAACGGATATCCTCTAGTGTTACGTTAATGATATCATCTCTTTCCTTTTTTAAATCCTCATAGCTTAAGCCTGTAAGTAACATGCTTAAGGATCTTATTCCTTTTGTCTTAGGAGTCAAGGGGGTATCAAGGGTACTAATGGTACCTATTATGCTCTTAGTCATATCCCTATCGTCGGCGGTATAATTCCTTATAAATTCAGGAATATTTTCATAAACAAGATTAGTAACTTTTAAGTTTGGATCACGATATGATGTAAAGTATACATCTCCGTCTACTCCGGAAAAGCCACACATACAACCATATGCGCCACCCTTTACTCTTACATTATTCCATAAATAATCATAGCTTAATATCATCCGAAGGACCTTAAGAGCTCCGGTGTATTTATAACCAACTTTAAAATAATTACCCGCTCTAGCCACATACTGTACCTGCATAGCCGATTTAAAGCCTTCATTTAGACATCTTGGCTTAAGAGTAAGATTGTCATAGCCTGATAACTGTCTTTCTGAGATCTTCTCCCTCAAACTATCCATAAGGGGTGTAAACCCTTTCAAAAAGGCATCATAACCGGCTTTATCAGCCGTAATACTTACTATAAGCTTATCCTTAACAAATACCATTTCCATTAGTTTCTTAAGCTTTTCAATTATGGTATCCTTCAATTGACCATAATTGGTGTTTAAATCATCTAGGAATTGATAGAAGGATATTCCCTGGGTATTCTCTTTAAATAAGCCGTGTATAGAATAATAAGACATAACTCTGTTTACTGCAACCATATGACTAGATGACTGGAATATCATCTGCATTCTGGACTTCATCTCATCGATAATTTCCTTTAGCCTTTTATAATCCTTTAACTGAGTACGATAAAGTACTTCCTCTATAAGAATAGATGCCTCGGGTAGCTTATCATACATAACCTTGGCTCCAACCTCATACTTAGGTGAGTAATCATCTATTTTGTCCTTAATCGAAAAGCTTATTAGATCGTGATATATGCCACCAGTATGAAGATTTACCTCATTGGAGTATTCCAAATAGCTGTAATTATCCGTATCCACATATCCAAGGACCGAAGAAAGCAAGGATAGATATGGAACTAGCTCCTTTGGAATATCCTTAACATCAAACAGTAGCCTAATATAGGCGATTTCATTTGTAAATACATCATGGTGAACTAATCTGACACCGTCTATAGTCTTCTCTTCATTGTATATGGGTTGTGGATCGGGTCCTATATCCTCTCTGGTAAGTAGCGGAATGGTTTCCACTTCTTCCTTAGTTGAAGGAGTCTCCTGATACCTTTTCAAGCGTATAGTATCAGAGATTATATTTTGAATCTCATCCTTTGACAGGCTTTTCTTATAAGAGGTAAGTCTTTCTTTTGTTTCTGCCTCACGTATCTTATTAAGCCCAACCTTAGGCTTTAGAATTACAAGAGATGCGTGGCTATTATTTAGCATGTAATCCTTAATAAGCTGCTCATAAAATCCTGTGCCGACCTGCTTTTTCATCTTATCATAAAGAATATTATCCTTTAGATTGTGGAAGGGTTTATCCTCATCGTATAGCCAGCTTTTCATAACCCTTAGTCCACACATAAGTCCCTTAGGATAGCTGCCATAATCAGCCTCTCTATATTTAAATTCAAATAAATTAATTGCACCTAGAAGAGACTTTTCATTTAGCCCTTCTTCTACCAGCTTTGATAGGGTGCTTCTAATTACAGACAGAAATTCCTCTTTCTGGTCTTCATCTGCATTCTTAGCAATAATTGAAAGTGAAATTTGAAGATATTCACTATTAAGCTGACTTAATATATCCTTACCGATACCTGCATCCAAAAGAGCCTGCTTTACAGGTGCACCAGGCGCCTCATAAAGCACGTAATCTAGAATCTGAAAGCCTAAGGAAATCTCCTCGGATCTATCCTCACCGATGGCTATATTTAAAGAAAGGTAAGTATTTTCTATCGGACTCTCATCCTCTCCCAATGAATAAAAAGCTTCTATCTCCTTAAGTTCATCAAATCCATTTTGTACAGCAATCTTAGAATCTACTTCTAGATAATCAAACTTAGATAGATATTCCTTATCAATCCAAATAAGTCTTTCTTCAAAATCCATATCACCATATAGGTATATATAGCTATTGGATGGATGATAATATCTTCTATGAAATTCCAAAAATTCCTCATAGGTAAGCTCGGGAATAAACTCCGGATCTCCTCCTGATTCCACTCCATAGCAAGTGTCCGGAAACAGTGTGTTTTGATTAAGCCTAAGCAGCTGCTGTTCGGGAGAAGAGAATACACCCTTCATCTCATTATAGACTACTCCGTTAATCTGAAGCTCATCGCCCTCATTCTCTAGGTGGTAGTGCCATGCTTCCTGATCAAATATCTCCTTTCTATTATATATATTTGGAAATAAAACCGCATCAAGATATACATGCATTAAATTTTTAAAATCCTGGTCATTCTGACTAGCCACAGGATATAATGTTCTATCAGCATAGGTCATAGCATTAAGAAATGTATTCAGCGAACCTTTCGCCAGCTCGACAAAGGAATCCTTGGCTGGGAATCTTTCAGATCCGCACAAAACACTATGCTCTATAATGTGAGACACACCGGTACTATTCTTTGGAGGTGTTCTAAATCCAATGGAGAACACCTTGTTACTATCCTCATTTTTTATAAGAGCTATCTTTGCACCTGTCTTTTCATGTACAACATAAGCTCCCCATCCATTTAAATCATCTAGTTTCTCATCAAAAACTAATCTATACCCAGAAGGTATGTTCATCTTCATATGATTTCCTCCGTTTCGCATCTTCTTTCTATATTAGTCTAATCATAATCAATATAATAAGTATGGCAATTTCTAGTAATCGCTTATACATAATAACATAAATTAATTTATTTGTCATTTATAATACTCATTAAATTTACGATATGTCATAAGTTAAATTCTCATTGATTCTATTAAGAAAATATTACAAATAACCACAAAGAAGGTTTGACTTTTATAAGGAATTGTGGTAAGTTTAGCCTATCAATACCGAATATACGGTAATTAATTTTATTCTGTTTTTAGGAGGCATTTTTATGAAAAAGGGTACAGTAAAATGGTTTAATGCAAAAAAGGGGTTTGGCTTTTTATCCGATGAGGAAGGAAATGACGTGTTCGTACATTTTTCAGCACTTGTAATGGACGGCTTCAAGGTTCTTGAAGAAGGAGATAGTGTTGAATTTGAAGTTGTTGAAGGCGAGAAAGGCCCTCAGGCTGCGAATGTAACAAAGTTATAATCGAGAACACTTAACGTAATGTTTATATAAATGTAAACATATAGTAAGGTGGGTTGTAACAAAGATGTGTGGTGTCAAGTACCTTTTTAAAAGGTACTTGACACCATTTTATTAAGGGGCAGTTAGTGTTTGAAATGTCTCATGCCAGTAAATACCATGGCAATCCCATATTCATTACTTTTTTTGATTGAGTCCTCGTCCCTTATGGATCCACCGGGTTGAATAATGGCTGTAATTCCTGCCTGATGTGCAGCCTCAACACAATCATCAAAGGGGAAGAAAGCATCTGAAGCCAGAACAGCGCCCTTTGTGGCATCAGCATCAATTAATTCTGCGGCGTGGTCTATGGCTTGCTTTGTAGCCCATACTCTATTAACCTGACCGGGTCCAATACCTACAGTCTGCATGTCTTTTGCAAGAGCTATTCCGTTAGATTTAACGAATTTCACTACTCTCCATGCGAAGAGAAGATCATCCATTTCTTTGTCGGATGGAGCACGGTCTGTCACAACCTTTAACTCCTCTTCCTCTAGAAGCTTGCTGTCTATAGTCTGGACAATAAGCCCACCGTTTACCTTCTTTAAATCATAGGCATTCTCGTTCTGGGGCTTATTAATATCAGCCATTTGTAGCAATCTAACATTCTTCTTTGTCTGTAGTAGCTTAAGCGCTTCATCATCATATGATGGTGCAACTACAACCTCTAGAAATATCTTGTTCATCTCCTGAGCAACCTTAAGAGTAACTTCACGATTTAATACAACAATTCCACCAAATATAGATACTCTATCTGCTGATGAAGCCTTGGTCCATGCATCATCAATATTATCCGCACTGCCAACTCCACAAGGATTTCCGTGCTTGCATGCTACTACAGTGGGTTCAGTAAATTCCTTTAAAAGCTCTAGTGCACCATTAGTATCATTAATATTATTAAAGGATAGTTCCTTTCCGTTTAACTGGACTGCATCGGTAATCGAGCCTTGTTTCTTTCCTACTTCTCTATAGAAAGCGGCACTCTGATGCGGGTTCTCACCATATCTCATGTCCTGCACCTTTTCAAATGTCATTGTAAGAGTTTCAGGCAGAGATATATCATTTCGTTCATTCTTCAAATATTCTGCAATGAGAGTATCATAAGCCGATGTATGCATAAATACCTTATGCATTAAGTAGAGCTTGGTATCAAGAGAAACTGCCCCTTGCTCCTTAAGCTCAGATAAAACCTTGTCATAATCCATGGGATCCACAACAACGGCAACATCCTGGTAATTCTTTGCTGCCGAGCGAAGCATGGTGGGTCCTCCGATATCAATATTCTCGACAGCCTCTGCTCTAGTAACCTCGTCCTTAAGCACGGTTTCTTTAAAGGGATAAAGATTTACAATTACAAGGTCTATAGTATCTATATTAAGGTCAGCAAGTTGTTTCATGTGGGACGGATTGTTTCTTATGGCAAGTAATCCTGCATGCACGGCAGGATGAAGCGTCTTAACACGGCCATCCAAGCATTCAGGGAAGCCTGTAAGCTCAGATATTTCTATAGCAGGTATATTAGATTCCTTAAGCTTATTATAGGTTCCGCCTGTAGATATAATATCAATTCCTAGAAATACTAGCTCCTTAGCAAGCTCCACAATGCCACTTTTATCCGATACACTTATTAATGCTCTCATGATAACACTCCTTTTTTGTATTCTATAAAAATCTTAACCTACCTAAATTCGAAATACAATTGATTATTTCTAATACTTCTTATTATATCTGCTTATCATTAAGGCCGATTTACAGTTGCAAACCTATCTAAAGTATACTATAATTCCTATGAAATTGAACTTAAAGGAGAGAGTACATGAGAAAGATAAAACGTTTTAAAATAACTGATTTATTGATTGGTTCAGTATTTACCGTCTTATTTCTGTCTCTAGGTCTTATCTTTACTATTAATTTCAGACCCTTATATTACTTGGATGTGAAGCTACTCCATATACCTGAAACATCAGGATATTCTAAAGAAGAAATTATCGAAAATTATGATGCATTGATTGATTACTCTTCTCCCTTTCATAAAGGTAGTCTTTCCTTCCCTTCTCTGGATGCATCTCCATCGGGAATTCAGCATTTTGAGGAGGTAAAGGATATTTTTGTAGCCTTTTATTGGCTAGGAGCTTTTTCAATAATAGCTGCCATAGGAATAATTATATATAAATCACGTAATAGGGACATCAGCTACCTATTAGTATCGTCTATTACGGCAATAATTCTTCCACTAATAGTAGGTTTGCTATTGGCAATTGATTTTGATACATCTTTTTTAATATTTCACAAGATATTTTTTAATAATGACTATTGGATTTTCGACCCTATAACTGATCCTGTTATCACCATATTACCATCAACATTTTTTCTTCACTGTGCTTTTTTAATTATTGCATTCATTATAATAAGTAGTATGATTTTATTTTTAATATATCTATATTTAAAGAAGCGCTCGGGAATTAAGTTTCGCAAAAACCGCGGTATTAAAATATAAAAAATGGTTAACATTTTAGCGTATTCTTTAGTTGAATATCGTAAGCCAAGCTATTATAATTGATTAAGAAATATGTTAATCTTATTATGCTTAATTTTTTAAATACTTATCATAAATAAAGACCCTTACTCGAGCCATTAATTTAAAGAAAGAGAGAAAAAAATGAGAAAAACAAAGATTATCTGTACCCTAGGGCCCTCAACTGACAATGACGATATTATAAAGGAACTGATACATCTGGGAATGGATGTGGCCAGATTTAACTTTTCCCATGGGGACCATAATGAGCATTTAAAAAGATTTAGAAAGATAGAGAAGTTTCGTGACGAAATGGGTATTCCTATAGCCACACTTATGGATACTAAGGGACCTGAAGTACGTATCGGCGACTTCAAGGATAATCAGCCGGTACAACTTAGTGCAGGACAGAAGTTTATATTAACAACTAGAGAGGTGGAAGGAGATGAAACACAGGTTTTTGTAAGCTATCCTAGCCTAATTTATGATGTAGATCCCGGAGTAAAGATATTAATTGATGACGGTCTGGTTGAGATGACTGTTGAAGAGGTAACTACTACTGATATAATCTGTAGGGTAAAGAACAATGGAACCATCTCTAATAGAAAGGGAGTTAATATTCCCGGCGTTCATCTGTCTATGCCATATATAAGCGAAAGAGATCGCTTAGATATTCTATTTGCAATCGAGCATAAATTTGACTTTATCGCTGCCTCATTTGTAAGAACCGCAGAGGATGTTATAGAGATTAGAAAAATGCTTAATAAGCATCAATCTCAAATAAAGCTAATTGCTAAAATAGAGAACCTTCAGGGTGTAAATAATATTGATGAAATAATTAAAGAAGCAGATGGCATTATGATTGCCAGAGGCGACATGGGTGTTGAGATTCCTTTTGAGGAATTACCTGCTCTTCAAAAGAAAATAATTAAAAAGGTATATAATAGCGGTAAACAAGTTATAACGGCTACACAGATGCTTGATTCTATGCTAAAGAATCCAAGACCTACCCGGGCTGAGATTACAGACGTGGCTAATGCTATATATGATGGCACCAGCGCTATTATGCTCTCAGGAGAAACCGCTGCCGGAAATTATCCATTAGAATCCTTACGTACCATGATTAAAATTACGATACGGACAGAGGCAGATATAGATTATAAGAAGCGCTTCGTTCAACGAGAACATCTTGATGAACTTGATGTAACAGATGCCATATCCCGTGCTACAGTAACTATTGCACATGATCTTGATGCAAAAATGATTGTAACGGTTACTACATCAGGCAGAACTGCTCGGATGATATCCCGCTTTCGTCCACAGTGCCATATTATGGGATGTACAACTGACCCCGTTATATGCAGACAATTAAATATGGCTTGGGGCATTAAGCCTCTCCTTATTGCAGTTGAGCACGATACATTTGAATTGTTTGATCATGCTCTAGAGGCTGTTGAGCAAGCTGGTTATATTAAAAAAGGGGATCTTACGGTTATGACAGCCGGTGTACCTCTAGGTATTACTGGATCTACCAATATAATTAAGGTACAGACAGCAGGTCATATCGAATAAGATAGAGAAAGAGCATCCGTTTTTTATTATAAAGTACAGATATTATACGAGGGGGATAATGGATATGAAAAGAAAAGATTATATAAAATGGGATGAATATTTTATGGGAATTGCTCTTTTATCTACTGAACGAAGTAAGGATCCCAACACAAGTGTAGGTGCATGTATAGTTAGTGAGGATAACAAAATTCTCTCTGTCGGATATAACGGTATGCCGATTGGAATCTCTGATGATGAGTTTCCCTGGAGCCGTGAGGGGGATTCCTTAAATACCAAGTATCTTTATGTATGTCATGCTGAGTTAAATGCCATCCTAAATTACACTGGAGTTAATATTAAGGGTGCAAAGATATATACCACTCTCTTTCCATGTAATGAATGCACGAAAGCCATTATCCAGAAGGGAATCAAAGAAATAATCTACAAGAGTGATAAATATTCCGAAACTGATACAGTTATCGCCTCAAAAAAGATGCTAGATGCCGCCGGAGTAACCTACAGACAATATACTCCCATCGGCAGAGACATAACCTTATCCCTATAAACTCTATGAGTTGCTTCATAAGATAACAAGGCTGCTTCAAAATATTTTTTCAGGGGTTACTGGTATTCCCATAATACACATTTAGGAGAACTGATACTCATTATATGTATAATCGGTACGGATCTTGGTCCGTATAAGATATACATATAATGAGTATCTGTACTACTAATCAGTGTGTGAGGGAATATCAGTAACCCCTTAGTATATTTTGAAGCAGCCTCAATTAACAATAAAGCAACTCCTCATAGAATTTATTCTTCTACACTATAGTTTGGCGCTTCCTTAGTAATATGAATGTCGTGAGGATGACTTTCTCTTAAGGATGCCGCTGTAATCTTTACGAATTTTCCTGTTTTTTGTAATGTTTCTATATCATTAGCTCCGCAGTAACCCATGCCTGCTTTTAGGCCACCGATTAATTGAAATACTGTATCTTCCAAGGTGCCCTTATATGCCACACGTCCTTCTACACCTTCAGGTACAAGCTTCTTGGCATCTGTCTGAAAATAACGATCCTTGCTTCCTTTCTCCATAGCTGCAATAGATCCCATACCACGATATACCTTATATTTTCTTCCCTGAAATAATTCATAGGTGCCTGGGCTTTCATCACAGCCTGCAAATATACTTCCCATCATACATACATTTGCGCCTGCTGCAAGTGCCTTAGTAATATCTCCTGAGTATTTTATTCCTCCGTCTGCAATTACTGGAATTCCATATGTTCTGGCTACTTCATAGGAATTCATGATTGCTGTAATCTGAGGTACTCCGATACCTGCGACTACTCTTGTGGTACAGATTGATCCGGGTCCGATACCAACCTTAATCGCATCAACCCCTGCCTTAATTAATCCTTCTGTTGCTTCTCCTGTTGCCACATTTCCAGCAATTATCTGAATATCTGAATAAGCATCTCTTACCATCTTTACTATACGTAGTACATTAGCAGAATGTCCATGGGCTGTATCAATAACTATGACGTCTACCTTTGCCTTAATAAGCGCATCGATACGATCCATAATATTGCTAGTGACGCCTACTGCCGCAGCACACAGGAGTCTGCCTTGAGCATCCTTAGCTGAAAGAGGATACTTAATTTGTTTTTCAATATCCTTAATAGTAATTAATCCCTTTAGGTTTCCTTCATCATCTACAAGAGGAAGCTTTTCCTTTCTAGCTGCACCTAAAATACGTTTAGCCTCATCTAAGGTGATTCCTTCCTTTGCCGTAATCAGTCCCTCAGAAGTCATTGATTCCTTTATCTGTTTTGTAAAGTCCTCTTCAAACTTCAGATCACGATTAGTAATTATGCCAACCAGCTTTTTGCCTACAGTAATAGGCACACCGGATATTCTATATTTAGCCATCAATTCATTAGCATCATGTAAGGTATGCTCAGGAGATAAATAAAAAGGATCTGTAATAACCCCATGCTCCGATCGTTTTACCTTATCCACTTCTTCTGCCTGTTCCTCAATAGACATATTTTTATGAATTACTCCGATACCACCCTGCCTAGCCATAGCAATTGCCATACGGTTCTCAGTTACAGTATCCATACCTGCACTCATCAAAGGTATATTCAACTTAATACTTTTTGTCAACTGAGTTGAAAGATCCACTTGATTAGGTAGTACCTCAGAATAGGATGGTACCAGCAATACGTCATCAAAAGTTATTCCTTCGCCAATGATTTGACCCATTTTAAACATCCTCACTTTCTCTTTGTATATAATAATCGCTTCACAAGTTACACTTAGTTACATATAGATCCGATAAATATTTTTAAAAGTATATCTAATTATCTAAGCATTGTCAACACTAATACAAAAAGATATTCGTTCATCAAAATAGCGTAGCAAGAGAACTGCTACGCTATATAGTCTACCTTTTACTATTTAGAATTTCTCTTATAGTATAATTTTTCTAGGATTCTTCTGCTTAATCATGTTAAGCATCTTTTCACTTGGTTCAAAAAGTATTTTCAGCTTCTTACTACCTGAACTGGATATGATAGCATAAGGTTTGCTATCCTTACTTAGAGAGGAAAAGTCCCTCTTCTCCATCTGTATATGATTATAGCTGTCCAAGGCAGGGGAATCATAAGGAGCCATTATTTCAACCTGTTCAAAATCTATGCGGAGCATCGTCTTGCGCTTTGAATTAGCGGTAATTCTATCAAAGTCCAGCTGTCCATCTACAAATACATACTCATATTCCACACTCAATTTCGGATAGAAGAAAAATACTAAGACTATTAAAATAACTCCTATATAGCTCCAAAACTGTCCAAGTAATATTAAAAATAGGCTAATAAATATGGCCAAAAACATTAATATTCTAAGTCCCATCGTAGCAGCTGTATCTTTTCTTTTAACGCCTGCTTCCGCATATAGTTGATTCATCCTAACACCCGTACCTTTCCTATTTATTACTCTTACACCAACAATCTTTCTCTTGTGCAAGTGAAAGATTTTAACTACTATATATCATAATACATAATTTACAGGTCTGCAAGTGCTAGCTTACTTCTACTGTCCACTTATGAACATCAGGGGCATCACCAA
>JAAYJU010000180.1 GCA_012522735.1 Clostridiales bacterium
ATGAATTACTACTGCTTTATTTGTCTTATTTGCGGTCTTCAAAGCTGAAAGCATATCCTCGATATTATGTCCGTCGATAGGACCTATATAGGTAAGACCTATGTCCTCAAAGAACATACTTGGTAGCATAAAATACTTAACAGCATCCTTAGAACGCTTTAGGATATTTACTACTTCCTTGCCGCCTGGCAATTTTGATGTTAAGGTATTTTCCATGTTCTCTTTAAATTCTGTATATTTAGTGTTAGTCCTAAGCTTGGCAAGATAATTAGCCATACCACCTACATTCTTTGATATGGACATATTATTGTCATTTAGAATAATTATCATATTGGATTTTAATCTACCAGCATTGTTTAAGGCTTCAAAGGCCATGCCCCCCGTAAGCGCACCGTCTCCCAGTACCGCCACTACTTTATTATCCTCACCCTTAAGATCTCTGGCATGTACCATCCCCAGTGCAGCAGATACAGCTGTAGAGCTGTGTCCCGTATCAAAGGCATCGCAATCGCTTTCTGATCTCTTAGGAAATCCACTAATTCCATCCATCTGACGAAGACTGGAAAACTGATCCTTTCTTCCTGTTAACAGCTTATGGGTATAGGATTGATGTCCCACATCCCATATTAGCTTGTCCTTGGGAAAATCCAAAAAAAGATGTAATGCCATAGTAAGCTCAACCACACCAAGGTTTGAAGCCAAATGACCTCCTGTCTCACTGACCTTTGACACTAAAAATGTACGTATCTCCTTTGCAAGTCTTCTATAGTCCTGGGGATTAATTTTTTTGATATCATTGGCAATATTTATATTATCCAGTACACCTGGCATAAGAATCACCTCGTTTTTCATCACTTATTTCTCTCTGGTTATTAGCTTTATAATTAATTCTTTTAGAAATTCATTCTCATAGGGAAGTGACTCATAGGCTTTCTTTGCCCTATCTGTAACATTAGCCACCTCTTCTTTTGCCTGCTCTAAATCCATTATAGCTACATATGTTGGCTTGTCATTCTTTTCATCGGAACGGACCGGCTTTCCAAGTATTATATCACTAGAGGTTATATCTAGGATATCATCCTTTATCTGAAATGCCAAGCCGATGTCCCCTGCAATACTCCGGGTTATATCAACCTCTTCAGCACTAGCTCCGGCCAGAATCGCTCCTATCATCATAGATGCTTCGAATAAACCACCCGTCTTTAGAAGGTACATCATATCAAGTCTTTCCTTTGTCACTGATTTGCCGACAAACTCAATATCTATAACCTGTCCACCAATCATACCATGAATTCCGGCTTTCATTGACAGAACCTTGTATGCTCTCATAATCCGTCTGTATATATTTAGTGCATCTAAAGCTTTCTCATCAATCTTCTCATATGCACCGGCCGCAGTCTCAAATGCAAGCGTAAGAAGACCATCCCCGGCAAGAATAGCCATAGCTTCCCCGTATTCTATATGGGTGGTCTTTCTTCCTCTTCGATACTCATCATTATCCAAGGCAGGAAGATCATCATGTACCAAGGAATAGGTATGAATCATTTCAATTGCGGCCATGAAGGGATGTAGAATATCAGTATATTCACCCCTAAAGAGACGGAAGGTCTCAAGCATAAGCATAGGACGAATTCGTTTGCCTCCTGCGCTTATACTGTAGTTCATAGCTTCTATTACAGATTTGTAATAGCCTTCCTCCTTAGGTAAATAGCTTTTAATTATCTCATTAATCTCAGACTGTCGTTTTGTTTGCTCTAAATCAAAGCTCATTTGCTTCTCCATTTTCACTAAGTATTATCAGCTCTTTTTCCACCTTATCAATGGAATCACTGCTTGCCTTTAACAGCTTCATTCCCTCCTGATATAAGGAAAATGAATTTTCCAGACTAATATCAGGCTTTTCTAATTCTTCAATAATTATATTTAGCTTATCAAAAGCTTCCTCTAATTTAAATTCCTTGTCAGACATGGCTATCACCTCCATATTCCCTGATTTGCTCCTTTGTATCCTCAACCCTGGATACAAGTTCTCCATCTATAAGAGATATCATCAGCTTATCATGTATCTTAACATTCTTTATACTTTGAATAGGCTTTCCATCCTCTCCTCTTACTAGTGCATATCCCTTCTTAAGCTTTGTAAGTGGAGATAATCCCTCCATTTTTGTAATGTATAACTCTAATCTATGGTGTGCATCCTTTAGCTTATAGTCCATATGATAAGTCAGCTTCTGCTCAATATCCATCAGCTGTTGCCTTTTTTGCTTAATCTGATATGATGGACTCGCATAAAAAAGCCTTAGCTTCAATTCTCTAATCATTGATTGATGATATGTAACATTATGCATGGCAGCCTTAAAAATTCGTCTTTTGTATTCCTGAAGTAAACTGTTAAATGATATGTAATCATTAACAGCAAGCTCAGCCGCCGCTGAAGGAGTCGGCGCCCTTAGATCCGCCACATAATCCGCTATAGTAACATCGGTTTCATGGCCAACGGCTGATATTATGGGAGTAGAGGATGAATATATGGCTCTCGCCACAATCTCCTCATTAAATGCCCATAAATCCTCGATGGAGCCACCACCTCTTCCAATAATCATGACATCACAATTTAACATGTCCAAAGCCTTAATGCCCCTTACTATGCTTTCAGCAGCTCCCGCTCCCTGTACAAGAGCAGGATACAATATCAGTTGAACATAAGGATTCCTGCGCTTTGATATATTTACAATATCCTGGATCGCCGCACCAGTGGAGGCTGTCACAATACCTACACGCTTAGGATATGGCGGTATGGATTTCTTATGGGTTCTTTCAAATAAGCCCTCTGTCTCCAAATCCTTCTTTAGCTTTTCAAAACGCTCATATAATACCCCCAGACCGTCCAGAACAATTTGATTCGCATATAATTGGTACTTTCCATCTCTTTCATATACACTTATGTTCCCAAGTACGATAACACTCTGACCTTCCTCCATGCGAAATGTTAAGCTCCTTCTTTGTCCGGCGAACATCACGCATGTCAATTGCCCCTGGGTATCCTTTAGTGTAAAATAAATATGCCCAGAGGTATGGTATTTGCAGTTTGAGACCTCTCCCTTAACATAAATATAATTCAGGTAGGGGTCCTTTATAAACATATTCTTAATATATTGATTAATCTCTGTAACAGTATATGCCTGTCCCATTTATAACCTCATTTCTAAAGCTTATGTCAGTTTAGCCAACACTCCATTGACAAAACCGGGCGTATCATCTCCCCCGAATTCCTTGGCAAGCTCCACCGCTTCATTAATTGCAACCTTGACGGGAATGTCATCGTCAAAGCTCATTTCAAATACAGCAAGCCTAAGAATAGTCAGCTCTACCTTACCCATACGACTCAGTGTCCAGCCACTGGCAGCTCCAGAAAGCATATTATCAATTTCATCAACTTTCTCTAGTATAGCAAAAAGCCGATTATTCAGATACTGCTTGTCCTTAGTAGATGGGTCTTCTAGCTGTGCCAGATATATATCAATCTGCTCGGGCAAATCCTCTCTCTCGTAAAACTCCTTACGAAAGAGCATAAGAAAAATATGCTCTCTAATTTCTCTTCTAGTCACCTTTTTATATTCCTCCAATATAAATTATTAATCATAACAACATTTAACGGAGGAATTCTCCTCCAATACAAAAAATAAATCATAAGAACATATAACGGAGGAAGATCCTCCTAAAATCATATACGATAAAAAAGGGGTTGCTACACACGGTAGTATCCATGACCACGCTGCAACATCCCCTTAATTGGTACAATTACTCTTTAACAATATTTACTCCTGCGATCCTAATATTAACTTCCTTAACAAGAAGTCCTGTCATATTCTCAATGGCTAGCTTAACCTTTTCCTGCACTTGCTTTGCTGTATCTGGAATGCCATATCCATAATCTAAGGTAAGAGCCATATCCACCGATACCGAATCCGGACTTACTAATACTTTAATTCCCTTAGATAAATTCTTCTTTCCAAATTTGCCTGCTATTTCATTTGTAACAGTACCACTAGTATCAGCAACGCCTTTTACCTCCGTAGCCGCAAGCCCTGCTATAACTGCTACAACCTCATCAGCAATTTGAACCTCGCCTATCTTTCCATTTTCATGTATTTTATATGTGTTCCTGATTTCCGGTTCTTTATTCACTCTAAATACCTCCTATGTTACCTAACTTAAGTCTTCCCATATAACTTATAGTTTTATTTGTTGTTTCTTTAATAGTATTATACCAAACTTCTCATCTTTTGCAATTATTTATAATATTTTTTCCTTTATTCTGATACTACAACCGGATTAATTGTAATCTTATCAATTGTGGCATTTGTCTCATTCAAGACTACATCCTCTACAATTGCCAGCTGCTGATCTGAAAGAGATGGAGTGTTTATAACTACATTGACATCTCCGTCTGCATTCATGGTAACCATTGCATCGGCAAATCCCTTGGTTTCCAGCATTACCTCGGTATTATTTTCAATCTCAGCTATGTTCGTAAGCTCAATCATTCTTTGAATGATTGGTTGTTTGGATTCCTCCGATATGTTTGCACTTTCAATCAAGGCTTTAAGATCTGCTCTGCTTCTTGCTCTATCCTGTTCTCTTTCAATCTTCTTGCTGATAAAGAAACTACCGTCCAAGGTAGTACTGGCAAGAACAGCCTCTCCAGGAATATCCTCTACCTCCAATTCACCAGTATCAGTTACCTTGTTTGCTGCTGCCAATAAATCGTCATCAGAAAGTTCTCCCAGTTCTTGGTTGTCATCATCGTCATCAATATTTACAGGTGTTACCTCATCATTTTCATCATCCGCCGCATCCAAGGTCTCTGCATCTGTTATATCACCAGTGGTCTCATCGTTAGTGTCATCGGTAATATCAGCTGTATCATCGGTGGTTGTATCCCCTATGTCGGTAGTATTCTGGACAAGCTCTAGTCCATCTGTACCGGTAACTACATCTAAGTCCGGATTAGTTGTAACCACCGAATCTGCTTCATCCGGTTTATCGTTATTGGTAAAACTCAAATAACCGGCAATCACAATCATAATTGCTAATGCAGTAATTATGATCTGATTCTTTTTGAATATATTTTTCATTTATAAACCTCCTGATCATTTAATACCATCACTCATCTTCATTACCTTAACTTTATGCGCAGGAATATCAAATAATACCTCTGCCGCCTCCATAATATCCTTAATTACTAGGACATTATCCCCGCCTTCGGCAATGATAAGAATACCTTCTACCTCAGGCTCCCGTTCCTGTAAAATGTATGGCTGGGTGTTCCCATCCTCGTTTGTAATCAGAACGGTGCTTTCCTCCTTCTGAATACTATTGTTTGTTCTGCTTCCACCCTCCCCGTCAATTTCGTTTAAGCCTTCCTGAGTATAAGGTACATCCTTGAGTGGGATTTTCTGCTTTGAGGACTTTAAGGTTATCATTACCTCTACCTCACCAATGCCATTCACTTTACGAAGGATGTTCTCAAGCCTGCCTTCTAATTCTGATATATAGGTATTCGAATCATAGCTTGTCGTATTCGTACCAATTTGCCCATCTGATGATTCTGAGACAAATTTCCTTTCCTTTTCCTTCTTTTCACCACCTAATAAGCCCGGAAATGTAAGAAGTATAAGTAAGACCCCTGCCGCAAACATCATGATCAGCTTAGGAACTCCAATATCTTTCAGAGATATTTTCTTTTTTTCCATCTTTATCTCTTGCCTTCCTTTATACTAATATTTATATTATCTTGTTTCATATTATAGAAGTCTGATAGTCTTTTTTTTATTTGTATTTCCGTGGGTGAGAGCAGATTTTCTATATTCTCTTTTAAACTCTTATCCTTTTTATTAATATCTGAAATTACTATTCTTTCAATATCAATCATATTTACCGGAATTCCCACATCTTCTAAGTATCCAGCACTTATTGATAGTGACTTTATTTCCCCGAAGCTATCAGTCTCACCACTGTCTTGATTAATTACAACTTCCACCTCATACAGATAGAGGCCCTCATCCTCTAGCATATCAGCCAGCTGCGCCCTTATCTTATCCTCAAACCCTGCAAATACCACATCCTTTTGCTTGTCTTCCATAAGCTTTAATTCATTTTGAAAGTCTGACACATCAGCCTGATATATATTGGAGTTTAAATAATAATCAAGAATTTCATCCATATTGAGTAGCTTTAAAAATGGAGACACAACAATTAATAGCAGAATCATTCCCGATACAATGCTTATATATTTTTTGTAGCTAGAATTTCCTAATAGGTTCATAATTATAGTGTTAAGGATTAGATATATAACTATATTTCTGATCCATTCATATATTTCATTCATGTTAATATCCATGCCTTTCCTGCCGTACATATCTTTCACATCAACTCCTATGGAGTAATTAGATATCAGATAACTTTTCCTGTTGATATTGCGACGATTGTGATGGATACAAGAAAAAGAATCGCTCCGACTACAACACATTGAAGAAGCATTTGTGCTGACTTTGCCGTTGCACTTATACATTCAATAATCCTTTTATCTGAGATAGGCTGTAAGGCTGCACCAGAAAACTTATATATCAGTGTAACTACAACCAGCTGAATTATCGGTATTGAGCATATGATAATGATTACAATCAATCCTGCTACACCTATGGCATTCTTTAATAGCATTCCCGATCCTATTACGGTTTCCGCTACACTTCCTATGGTATTACCTACTCCCGGAAGTGCGGATGAGGCCTTGAAAACCACAGATCGTTTTACCTGATCGGCCACCGGCACAATTAATCCTTGAATTGCCTGAAAGCCTATAACTGCTGCCAACAGACTTCTAAGAGTCCACTTAATAACTGTTTCTATTAGACCCGCCAGCTTTGAGAGCATGTCCTCCTTTGAAAGGTTATTGGCTAGAATAATAATGAGATAAAAGTTAACTAGTGGTATCACTGCTTTAATAATTATGACATCAACTAAAGTTATTAGCATCAGTGCTACTTTATAAAAAGCAAATGAGGACATGCTTCCTGAGCTTAAGGCAACCGACATAAAATATGCCGGAACCAAAGCCTTCATAAAATCAAGCACCTCGCCGATAACAGTAGAAGCTATATTTGAGGCACTTATAAAGGAGCTAATCAAAAGGCCGAACAAAAGCAGATATGTAACATAGTATCCAGTTTCCGAAACCTGATGATATTTAAAGGCCATGGATAAATTCGTAAATATAGCGGCTATAAGTGCAATGGATATGAGACGTCCAAAGGTAGTAGCATGAGACTTAATCTCTCCTTTAACGGATTCTATCAGCTTTTTACCCACACCTGATAAGGAAAATGCTTCTTCTCCGGATATTAGCTTATCTACATAATCACCGAAATCCATGGTATCCTCCCGCTCCATGATATTATCTATGACTTCTTGAATTTCCGTATAATTAATGTCATCGTATAAATTATCTGATGCATATACTGTACTTGTACCATTTATATAAAAAAGCATAAATATTAAAACTGGAGAGAGCATTAATATACGTCTTATATATCTATACCTTAATCTGTCATGCAATATATTCACCTTTCCTTATGTTCCTCACCTGAGTTATCCATCTACTACTGATAAGCTTAATGCTAGACTAGTGGATAACTATCTGACAGTCAAAAAGTTGTTAATTGTATCAAGTAAAGCTAATAGTATGGGCATACTGATGGCTAAGATCGAAAGCTTCCCTACCAGTTCTACCTGCTCCCCTATGGCCTGGTACCCAGAATCCTTGCATAAGGATGCTGCAAACTCTGTAACATAGGTAATTCCTATTATTTTAAATAATATATCAATGTATGCCTTATTGATTTTTATATATCCTTGAAGCCTACTTATAGTATCTAAGATGATCTCTAGCTTACCGATACCAAGAAGTAAAACAATAAAGCAGGCTGCGATACTGATATATAAGGAATACTCTTCTCTTCCCTTTTTAAATGTTATAGCCATTAATACCGCGATGATGCCTATAACAGCCACATTAATCATTATTTGTCCTCCTACATACTAGAGCATAGAAAAAAGGTCCTTTATAGTAGCAAACAACTCCGTAATATATGGAAGAATCCAAAACAGAACCAATATCAGACCTGCAAGGCTTGTCATAAATGCAAGCTCCTCCCGATTCGATTGCTTCAATATTTGATTCAGTATGGAAACCAATATTCCCACAACAGCAATTCTAAGTATTAAATAGATGTCCATTCTTACCCCCATACTCTTCTGATGTAATACTCCGTTACCTTTTCTATATTAAGATTATTGATATAAAAATTCCTGCCATTATCCCCAGAGTGTTATATAAATAAGATTTCTCCTTTGCAGTCTTCGAAAGCTCAGTTATTTCGTCCTCTAGCTGTGTAAGAAACAATTCCAGAGTATTCATCTGCATCTCCTTATCGAGATAGCCAAGACTGTCGCCAAACTGGATTAATGAAGACTTGTCCTTTTTATTTAATGAGGTCTGGTGAAGGTCTGTCTCCACAGCCTCCTTCCATACCTGTGAAAATGTATTACCAGAATGCTCGCTCAGTCTATCAGATACCTTTGTTAAAAAGCTTTTAAAGCTGCCTTCATGCCTTCTGGCTATAGAGCAGATTGCTTCTGGAAGCGGCGTATTACCATACCTTATATCTCCGCGAAGAAGAACAATAAGCTTTCTTAACTCCTTGATATCATTTATTCTGGATTTAAGCTCATTAGAGCAATAAAAGCCCATTAAGGTCGAAGACAGAATAATTAATATGCACCCAACAACCTTTGTAATTTGCATCCTAACCTCCATTTCTTCAGGCTCTAGCCCTGATAGAATATTCTATTTCCCGAGGCATCATAGATTTCCTCAAGATGTCCGATTTGCTTGATGTTGTTCAAAATCACATATCTTTCGAATAGCCTTTTTTTTAGTAGCTCACCAAGAATGGGCTTGCTCTTTACATCCTCGATTGAGCTTCCATGGACTGTTGCTATCAGCTTACAGCCGCAGCTTATCACGTGATCGATAGCCTCCAAATCCTCTGCTGAGCCTATTTCATCCACCGCTATTACCTGTGGGGACATGGATCTGATAAGCATCATCATTCCCTTTGCCTTTGGACAGCAGTCCAGAATATCGGTCCGGATACCCAGATCATTTTGAGGAGTACCCATATAGCAGGCTCCTAACTCTGACCGCTCGTCCACTACTCCTACATTCATTCCCTGCAGATAGGAGCAACCGTCAGAAATCTGCCTGATTATATCCCGAAGAAGGGTTGTCTTACCGCATTTGGGTGGTGATATTATGAGGGTATGATATATTCCGGATGCTTTATCATTTACAAGGTAGGGCATAACTTTGTCCGCACAACCCTTTACCTGATGGGCAAGCCTCACATTGATATATGAAATATGCTTCATTCCCTTAATGGAGTCCTCTTGGATTATGGTTTTTCCTGTAATCCCTATCCGGTGGCCCCCATTAATGGTAATAAAGCCTTGACGTATCTCCTCTTCAAAGGCATACAAGGAATAATTGCTTATGTATTCCATGGTCTCCTTAATCTCATTTTTTGTTATAAAAACTCCATGAGATGGGTCATTAACTAAGCTTGCATTCTCCGATATGAAGTATTCCTTATTGGCATAATTAACCACAAGCGGACAGTCGATTCTCAAACGTATCTCCTGTAGCGCATCAAAATCAATCTTTAGCTTACCAAGGATTGTCCTTAGTTTTAAAGAGAATATCTTAAGAAGCTCGTCTTTAATTTTCATTGCTTGTAGCTTGTCAACACCAGGCATGAAGAAAACTCCTCTTATAACAGCTTATCCACATCTTCTAAAACAATATATTCCTGCTATATAAAAATATGACGGGGATTTAGGAGATTCTTTCAGATATTAATTAAAAAGTATTCTATGATACAAAAGAGCGGCTCATGATTGATATTTATATTTTCCTTGCATTTACTACTGTTTCCTCTATAATAAAAGCAAATAAAAGGTAGAAAACACGATACTTAGTATAGAACGGAGATATGTATGAGATACGGATTAATCGGAGGAAAGCTTAGTCACAGCTATTCAAAATATATACATGAAAGAATGGTAGAATGTGAATATGATCTTATCCCCTTAAATGAGGATGAGTTCGACGTGTTCATGAAAGAGAAAGTCTTTACTGGCATTAACGTAACTATACCCTATAAAGAAAAGGTACTACCTTATCTGGATGAGATTGACTTTCTGGCAGAGAAAATTGGTGCAGTAAACACTATAGTAAATAAAAATGGTAGACTTAAAGGCTATAATACCGATTTCTATGGCTTACTTTATCTGTTCAATAGTAATAACATTAAAGTAGAGCATAAAAAATGCCTGATCCTTGGAGCAGGCGGTACCGCAAAAACTGCGCAGGCAGTAATAGAGGAGCTTAAGGCAGAAGAAATCATTACTGTAAGCAGAAATCCTATGGGAGAAAAGGAAATATCCTATGACGAATGCTATGACAGACATAATGATGCCCAAGTGATAGTAAATACTACACCTGTTGGCATGTATCCCAATATGGATGCATCTCCTTTGGACTTAACTACATTTACACAGTGCATGGCTGTTATAGATGTAATCTTTAATCCTATAGAGACTAGGCTTACAAAGCAAGCAAAAAATCTTGGCATCACAGCGGTTACTGGTCTTCCTATGCTAGTTGCACAAGCAAAGCAGGCTGAGGAATATTTTAGAGATATTAAGCTTGATGAAGCTATTATTGATAGGATAACTAAGGAATTGTTAAAAAGGATTTAACGCTTTTCTCTTCCACTAACAAATGCTCCACCAAGTATAAGTAGCCCTCCAAGCAGTTGCAAACCAGTAATCCTCTCACCAATAAATATAGCTGACATCACAAGAGCTGATATAGGATCTATATAGCTCAATATGGCAACAGTCTGACTCCCCAGCTTCTGTACTGATGAAAAATACAAGAGATATGCTAGGCCGGTATTAATAAGTCCAACCAAGGCTAGTTTTACAATTGCACTAGTGTCTAGTAAATTAAAGGGGACAGCTCCTTGCAAGAGCACATAAGGTATTAGTATCAATGAAGCTATTGTGAGCTGAATTATGGTTGTATCAAGACCTCCCATATTCTTAATAAGCTTATTAAGAATAACTACTAAAGCATAAAGAAAAGCAGCACTTAGACCAAATCCAATACCAACCAATTCATTACTAGCAAGACTTCCATCTCCTCCAGTCCAGGCAACCAGGAACATACCAATTATTGCGGCTAGTATAGATAGTAATTTTCTAAAAGTAAGCTTTTCCTTTAATATTAAAGGTGAAAGAAATACTACAATGACCGGGGCAAAGTAATAGCTTAAGGTGGCATTAGTAATAGTTGTGTTTTTATATGCCTCAAATAAAAGTATCCAATTAAATCCCAAAGCAGCACCTGAAGCTATAAGGAATATAAGATTCTTCTTTATTTCCTTAAAGCTCGGCTTCTTCTTCATCACAAGAGCGGCTATAATTAGGAATATGCTTCCTATTACGCCTCTTATCATTGCAATCTGTGCTGAAGATAATGGAATTCCTTTAATTATTAATCCTATACTTCCAAAGATGATCATGGAAATTATAAAATATATTTTCTCAGTCATATGTACACCTGCTTTTCAAAAAAGCGTAATCTATAGATACATTTCTACAGATTACGCTATATGTTTTTCTTATATCTACTTATACCCTCTTCATATATTCCCCAGTTCTGGTATCGATGCTGATTTTGTCTCCCTGATTGACGAATAAAGGAACATATACTGTAGCACCTGTCTCAACAACTGCGGGCTTTGTAGCACCTTGTGCTGTATCTCCCTTAAAGCCTGGCTCTGTATCGGTAATCTCTAACTCAACAAATAGCGGAGGCTCAATAGCAAATATGGCACCATTATGAGAAAGCATTTTAACCATCTCATTTTCCTTAACGAATTTAAGGGCATCGCCAACAGCTTCCTTATTCATAGCTATCTGATCATATGTTTCAACGTTCATGAAGTTAAACAATTCTCCATCGCTATATAAATACTGCATATCACTTCTGTCTATATGTGCCGTCGGAAATTTCTCCGTAGGGCGGAATGTTCTCTCCGTAACACCACCATTTTTTATGTCTCTTAATTTTGTTCTAACAAAGGCTGCACCTTTTCCAGGCTTAACATGTTGAAAATCAATTATTTGATATACTATACCCTCTATTTCGACTGTCAACCCATTCCTGAATTCGCCTGCTGATACCATACTAATTCCTCCTTAATTTTAACTACACCTAAGTGTATAATAAACTACTATTATTTGCAACATTTTTTTAACTATATCCTACAGTTCTATAAGTGATTTGTCGGAATGAGTATAATTTTCATACCCATTCTCAGTTACTTCTACAAGATCCTCAATCCGTACTCCACCAAAACCTCTGACATAGATACCAGGTTCTACTGTCTCTATCATCCCAGCCTCTATGATGCCTTCCTCACTTGGTGAAAGTCTAGGGTCTTCATGAATGAATAATCCCACACTATGTCCCAGTCCATGACCAAAGCATCCCTCATAGCCTGCCTTGTATATGATGTCTCTTGCCACTTTATCAATGTCCTTGCCCTTAAGACCGGCTTTAATAACGTCCAATGCCGCAAGCTGCGCTTCAAGAACTATATTGTAAATCTCCTTCTGCTTATCTGATGCCTTACCAACTACTATGGTCCTTGTCATATCAGAGCAATAGCCCTCATATACGCAGCCATAATCCATAGTAAGAAAATCTCCATTCTCTATCTTCTTTTTTGTGGGAACCGCATGAGGCATTGACGAATTCACACCGGAAGCCACTATAGCGGAAAAGCTTGATCTTTCTCCTCCATGAAGCTTTAATAGATATTCAATTCTTGCTGCAACTTCAAGCTCAGTCATTCCAGGCTTTATAAATGTTAATATCTCTGTAAACACCTTGTCGCCAATAGCTTCAGCCTGTTTAATATACTCTAACTCCTTTGGCGTCTTTATTCTTCTAAGTCTTGTGATATCATCATTAATAGGAACGAGTTCATCCACATTAAGCTTATTCACTAAATCCTGATATCTTGAGAACAGCATATCCTTAGATTCAAAACCAAGGCTTTTAACATTATCTGTTTTTAGTATATCATTAATTGCTTCCTCATATCCTCCGCCACCGATTGTGACAATTTCATAGCCCTTCGCCTCAGCCTCAGCCTGATAGGTATAACGAAAATCAGTTATAACCATATGATGATTCTTTGAGATATATAAATATCCTGTTTCACCTGCAAAGCCACTGACATAACGCATATTATTGCCGTTTGATATCAGAACTGCGTCAATATTCAAATTTTCATTTATTTCCTGAACTCTTTTAAAATTATCCATGCTTGTCCTTCCATTTCTTATATATTTAATGTATGTCTCATATTAATTCTTAGTGCAAAGCTTAATCAAAGCCTCCATAGCCATAAGATAACCTTCAAAACCATGACCGGAAATCTGACCATCACATACCGGTTCAGTAACTGAGGTATGTCTAAATTCTTCCCTTTGATGAATGTTAGAAATATGAACCTCAATCTTAGGAATACTTATACTTGCCAGAGCATCCCTAATGGCATAGCTATAGTGAGTATAAGCCGCTGGATTAATAACGATTCCATCCACCTTCTCATTATAAGCCCTTTGAAGTCTATCAATAATTTCTCCCTCCCCGTTACTTTGAAATGTCTCGACTTCAATATTAAGCTCATCAGCCTTTTTCTCTATTAGGTCTATTAAATCAGAATAGCTTCTGTCACCGTATACACCCTTCTCCCGAATACCCAAGAAATTCAAATTAGGACCGTTAATTATTAGAAATTTCATACTATTCCTCCTCTATAGATTTAATTATTATCACTACATTTAACGGAGGAATTAGCCTCCTCTATAGATTTAATTATTATCACTACATTTAACGGAGGAATTAGCCTCCTCTATAGATTTAATCATTATCACTACATTTATCGGAGGTTATATCCTCCAAGTATTTCTCTTACAATATCATCGATAGTCTTACCATCTGTATCAATAATAGTATCCGCAGATCTCTTATAAATAGGGGTTCTCTCTGCAAGAAGCTTCTCAACCTTATCGCGAGGATTTTCTCCTTTAAGAAGAGGTCTTGTATTATCACCTGATAATCTATCAATTATCGTTTCCATAGAAGCCTGTAGATATATAACTCGTCCCATAAGGCGCAATAGATTAACATTTTGCCCCCTTAAAGGCATTCCTCCACCAGTAGAAAGTACAGTAGTTTTTAAGGTTCCCACAATTGACAATAACAGTGTTGACTCCAGATTACGAAAGAGTTCTTCTCCATACTTAAGGAAAATCTCATCTATCTCAACGCCTTCACTTTCTACAATCATTTCATCGGTATCCTTAAAATCATACCCTAACTTCTCGGCTAGCTTTTTACCTACACTACTCTTCCCCGAGCCCATAAAGCCTATTAAAATATAATTATCTGCTAACATCCCTTGCCCCTTTATATTACTATCATCTGTGCCTGCTTATTCATAACTTTTTTCATTCTGCCTATACCTTTTTGATTTTCCCTCTTCTTAAATCTCTTCTATAATACTTAAGGACTATCCTTTCTAACTTTCGTTTAAAAACAATCTGTATCTCCTCCTTAGGACCGACAGGCTTTACAAAATAAGACATCATTCCTATCCTATTAGTACCAAAAATATCAGTAAATAGTTGGTCGCCTACAAATACAGTGTTATCGATATTTGTTCCCATCTGTTTCATTGCTCTAAAGAAGCTCTTCTTTGCAGGCTTGTTTGCCTTATAAATATACTTTACATTTATGTCTTTGTTAAACCTGGTAACACGTTCTTCGCTGTTATTAGATATCAGGCACAATTTGAACCCTATCACTTTTAGCCTAGCCATAAGCTCTATAGCTCTCGGACTAGCATCTGCTCCGTGCTCTACCAAGGTATTATCTATATCAAAGATAATTCCTCTATATCCTTCTTTATATAGTTTTTCATAATCAATTACATATGGTGAGTCAGCGATTCTTTTGGGGTAAAAAATTTTAAGCATAATATCTCTCCAATTCTATGTTGATAAGCAGATTAGTGGCTCCGCATTATGATAAGCAGATTAGTGGCTCCGCATTATGATAAGCAGATTAGTGGCTCCGCATTATGATAAGCAGATTAGTGGCTCCGATGCTTCGCATCGTAGCACATGTTGCACTTATCCAAGAGAAACATTATGTTTTATTATAACGCAAAAATCGCGTCACATAAAACATACTATTTCTCTTGGACTAATCTGCTTATCATGATTATATCAATTCATGGTTAAGCATACAACAATAAAGATTATCTTATTTTATGTAGCAAAATTAGTCTTGTTACATAAAGAAAAAACCAAGCCACAAACAAAAGTATTTGCTTGTGGCATAAGATTATGTATGGTAAAACAAGAAATTGTAATAGTAGTTTTAATTGACTTTAGCTCTGCTTTTTACTAACTATATCAATCAACTCTTTGTTAATGATGACAGAATCCTTATTCACCATCGGAAAGCTCAAAAGCTTGTAGGTCCAGACTGCTCTGCCTATTCCATATTCAATAAGTAATTCACTAAGATCCTTGTGCCATCTAAGGCTGCTTTCTATTGGAGCATGTTCAATTACACCGTACTCTCCACAATAAAGAATACAATTCCGCTCTTTAGAAAAGTTAATAGCAGGCTGTAGATATCTACGAAGATATTCCTTATCCATATTTTTGGCAAATGAATAACGCTGTCTGAGATCCTCCGCTCTCGATGTAGCTTTCTCATATATATCTTCTCCTGAGGGATAAGGAATTTTAAATTCCAAGTTCTTAAGCAAGGGTTCCCATCCGGCCTTTTGATGTGTAAAGATGTGGGGCTCGTAAAAATGAAAGGTATATACCAAATTGTCATCCTCTATCTTATCGAGCTCATTAAGTGTATTTACACTATTATAATGATTTCCGCCTATAATGATAATTCGGTCTCTGTCAATCTCACGAATCCCTGCTACAGCTTTCTTACTAAGCTGATTCCACCTGTCGCTGTTAGGCTCCACTATTTCATTAAGAAGCTCAAATACCAGATTGCTTCCATAACCTAAATAGCGCTTAGTAAATTCCTGCCACAGCTTTATATACCTCTCTTGCATGTGCTCACTCTCGAACAGCTTGTTCTCACTCAGTGAATGAAAAGCATATCCCGGAGCTCTATGAAGATCCATTATTATATTCAGATTATATTTTTCGCACCATTTGACACAGCTGTCTATATAGGAGAATCCCTCCTCCTTATAATCAAAGGGTTTATCATCATCCTCAAGCACCATATAATCAATAGGTAGCCTTACATGATCCATTCCCCAAGAGGCAATCTGGGCTATATCTGCTTCGGTTATAAAGGAATCAAAATGTTCTTTTCTTGCTTCTCGGTATTGCGATATCCAACCACCTAAATTCACGCCTGCCTTAAAACCATCAAAATTGTTCATATAAAAATCCTTTCTGTTCATAATATCTCTAACAAGACAGATTGAAATGCTTTATCAATAGCAATATCAGCTTACATTATTATACAGAAATTATCCTTATTAAAACAATGGTTAAAGCGCCTAAAAAAATGCAATATCTTATAAAAATATTCATAAAAGATAATCTCAAAAGAAGATATTATTTTTCAACATCAGCTGTACAATGTGAGCACTTGGTTGCATCAAGATGAATATCAGAATAGCAATAAGGGCATTTCTTTGTTGTAGGAGCTGCAGGCGCCTCGGGCTTCTGTAGCTTGTTAATCCATTTGACGATCAAAAATACAACAAATGCCATGATAATGAAATTAATAATGTTTGAGATAAACATGCCATACTTTACTACTGCTGCTTCAGCTTCTTGGGCGGCAAGTAATGTGTCATAGCTCTCCCCATCAAGTGCTATAAATAAATTACTAAAATCGATTTTCTTAGTAAATACTCCAAGGAGTGGCATAACAATGTCATTAACCAGAGAATTTACGATGGAGTTAAAAGCACCTCCAATAATTATACCTACTGCTAAATCAATCATGTTACCTCGAAGTGCAAACTTCTTAAATTCCTTTAGCATTTTAATCCCTTCTTTCTTATTAATTTGATGTACTGTACTTAATTTCTTTAGTTTCCTTGAATTATTATGTTTCATTTTTTCATCATCCATACCTTAATAATATTCTTTAGCGAGTAAGCAGATTAGTAGCTCCGATGCTTATCATGATTATACCATGGTGATTTATAGATTTCAAAACAAATAATGTAATATATGTGTGCTGAAAATATCTGTGTAGTGGAAATCTTGACATTTTTTTCTACCTGTTTATAATGGACTTAATAACATAAGAAAAGCAATGATGGAAAAGAGTAAATCAATAGGAAGCAAACAGAGAGAGGAGCATATGGTGGGAGTTCCTTATGTGAAATTTGATTGAAAACCATTCCTGAGCTGTAGCACAGAAAATAGTATGTGTTATCGTATACCTGCGTTAAAGGTTAGGGTTTGTTGGAATCCGAAGTGAAAAGTTAAGGTGGAACCGTGCGTGATATATGCACCCTTAGGCAGAAACATTCTGCTTAGGGGTGTTTTTTACCTGTTCGCATGGCAATTTCTTTTCTTATGTTATCAATTTTATTACCGAAAGGAGACATAGTGATGAAAGTGATAATGAAGAATGGAGAAATTGTTGAGAGCTCATTTGGAGAGGAGCTGGGGCGAAATGCGCTGCGCCATACCGCCGCACATATTCTGGCTCAAGCGGTAAAGCGAATTTACCCAGAGACAAAATGTGCCATAGGACCCGCCATAGAAAATGGGTTCTATTATGATTTCGAATTTGGCTTTGATTTTACTGCAGAAAATCTATCTGAGATTGAAGCCGAGATAAAGCGCATAGTTAAAGAGGCTTTGCCGATTGAACGCCTTGTAGTAAGCCGAGAGGATGCTATAAGTGAAATGAAAAAGCGGAAGGAGGACTATAAGCTAGAATTACTTGCAGATATACCGCTGGATTCAACAATAAGTTTCTTTAGGCAAGGTGAATATTTAGAGATGTGCGCGGGCCCGCATGTAGTAAACACAAGCCTTGTAAAAGCTATTAAGTTGACAGCTCTTGCAGGAGCTTATTGGAAGGGCAATGAAAATAATCAGATGCTAACTAGAATATATGGCACGGCTTTTTTAAAGCAGAGTGAACTCGATGAGTATATTGAAAAGCTTGAAGAAGCTAAGGCTAGAGACCACCGAAGGATTGGTAAGGAGCTTGGTTTATTTGTCTTAATGGAGGAAGGACCTGGCTTTCCATTTTTTCTTCCCAAGGGGATAGTGCTAAAGAATTTATTACTGGATTATTGGAGAAAAGTTCATGAGCGTGAGGGTTATGTGGAAATATCATCACCGATTATGCTAAGACAAGAGCTATGGGAGGTCTCCGGACATTGGGATAATTACCGTGAAAGAATGTATACATCAGAAATTGACGATATGGAATATGCTATAAAGCCAATGAACTGTCCCGGGGGAATGCTTGTATATAAAATGCAGCCACATTCCTATAAGGAGCTACCCATTCGAATGGGTGAGCTCGGTCTTATTCATCGACATGAAAAATCAGGGACCCTTCATGGGCTTTTTAGAGTTCGCAGTTTTATACAGGATGACGCTCATATATTTATGATGCGTGAACAGGTAATTGATGAAATCAAAGGTGTAGTTAGATTAATTGATGAGGTCTATCAGCAGTTCGGGTTCAAGTATCATGTAGAGCTATCTACTAGACCCGAGAAAAGTATCGGAAGTGATGACGATTGGGAAGAGGCTATTGGAGCATTAAAGCTGGCTCTTGAGGAGATGAATCTATCTTATATAATTAATGAAGGCGATGGGGCCTTTTATGGACCAAAGATAGACTTCCACTTGGAGGATTCTATAGGTAGAACATGGCAATGCGGAACAATACAATTGGATTTTCAGTTGCCACAAAGATTTAATGCTGAATATGTTGGTGCTGATGGCGAGAAGCATCAACCAATAATGATTCATCGTGTTATTCTTGGTTCAGTCGAACGATTTATCGGAATCCTTATTGAGCATTATGCGGGAAAGTTTCCTGTTTGGCTGGCACCTGTTCAAGTCAAAATACTTCCAATATCAAATGCTTTTTTGGATTATGCTTTAATAATATTTAATAAGCTAAAGGAAGCAGGTATCCGCTGCGAGCTTGATGAGCGAGACGAGAAGCTTGGTTATAAAATTAGAGAAGCCAGATTAGACAAGGTTCCATATATGGTTGTTGTCGGAAAGAATGAGCAAGAAGCCAATACAATTTCAGTTCGTGGAAGAGATGATGGCGACCTAGGAAACATGTCAGTTGATGAATTTATAAGGAGGATATAAATGAAAGCTACCATTGTATTAATTGCTGATACTACTACCGAAAACTATGGACGAAAGTGCATACTAGAAGCAAACCGTATAGGTAATATAGGATTTGAAATGGTAAGATTACCACATCACATTTCGCTAAAGCAACCTTTTAAAGTTCCAAATTTGGAAGCTGTAGAAAGTATCTTTGATGAATATGCTAAGACCGTAAATGCTCTTACTGTTCCAATGCTTCAACTTGATTGCTTTAGAAGTAATGTCTTTGGTTATGAGTCCGGCTGTATGTCAATAAGAGCAGAAAGTACCTCGCAACTAATTACAATGCAGCAAAATTTAAATGCTCTCATAGAAGCAAAGCTTGGTTCATGCCCGGCTGAGTATGATTCGGATTATGTCTTCCATATGACAATTGCAATAGGTGGTGCACCCTATAAGAATTACGAAAAAGCCTATCAGGTTATGAAAAAACATGATTATCATTATGATTTCCATTTTAATAGGTTAGGGTTATTGTATTATGATGATGATAAGATAAGACCAGGTACTTACTTTTGTTACAAAATAGCTGATTTATAGATATATTTAGAAAAAGACCAGCTACATTAAAGCACTATTTGCTTGAATGGCTGGTCTTTTCATGCATATCAACTACTTACTACTTCAAAATGTTCCTTCATGTATAATTCGTATAATTTTATCCATATCATCTGGCATATTGCAATCAGTAGCAATTCGATTCACTTTTTCCGATCCACATAACTCACAACGATGCATAATTTGATATCCCTTCTTGCTATGCCAGCATATACTTACTGGTCTCATCAATCCTAGGCAATCACTTGAACGGTCACCAGGAATGTAATCCACATGAAGTGAATACAAGCAATGTGGACAATGATTACGATAACTGCCGTTTGTCAACGCCGTTACGGGTTTGCCGCAGTTGACGCAAATAAATCCTGTATTTTCAATTTTTCTGCTCACACCGAGCCCTCCTAATATTTGAATTTCAAATATTGGAAGGCGGGGTTCTGTTAATTCTTAGGAATAATCCTTTCGGGCTTGAATCTGAGAGTGGCCGATTCTCCGCTGTCCTTTAGAGAAGCGAATACTTCTACTTCCTGCTTCAAAGAGGCTTGTTTCATCCCCTTATCCGAACTATTACTGGTTTTGCGTAATTGTATCAGTCAATGTATGGCGGTCTTACCACCATCCAGCAGTAGGCGTCACCAAATCTCACCGACGATGGCTTCATCCCCCGTTAGTATGCGAGCTTCACTATGAATGTAACTAGCACCTCAAACCTCCTTTATACTGTTTTAGTCGAAAAACACCTCAATATCTATTTTCATAAAGCAACAACTCCTTTCGTTCTCTGCGAAGTAAGAATGAATTATCGCAGAATAAAGATTTAATTCAGCATACCATAATTCTCCATATAAAGCAATTATTTACTCATTATACTTTACATACATTGCGACATCATACAGGCTTCCATCACGTCTTCGCCCTACATTACGAATCGTCTTTTCATAATGCATACCTACCTTTTGCATAACTCTACCTGAAGCAATATTTTTTACATCATGCTTTGCAATAATCTTCTTATAACCCACTTCGAAAAAAAGATAATGCATAACTGCCCTCAGTGCCTCAGCTACAATCTCTCTTCCCCAAAAACTCTTTCCTATACAATATCCCACTTCACAGCTCTTGTCCTTATCATTGGACATCTCCACACTTATAGAGCCTATAACCTGATTATCGGATTTTAAGTATATAGCCCAGTTATACACATTTGGGTTCTTATAATTCTCTACCCAGCTTAATATTCGCCTATGAGTCACATTTACATCACTATGAGGTCCCCAGGACAAATACTTTAAGGTCTCCATATCACTTGCCCAGTTCTTATACATATCAAAGGTATCCTCAGGCCTGAATCTACGAAGTATCAACCTTATGGTTTCAATAGAATTGGTCCCTATATGCTTAATCATTTTCCTCCAACTTAAACCCTTTCAGAAAATGAATATACAGGGACCAGCTCAAATATTCCCGTAATAATTTCTTAATGGTGTCAGGCACCATTAAGAAATTGTTACATACTTTAATAAATTTGTAATGGTGCCTGGCACCAATTACCGGCACCAATTACCTCAGTACGATGTTTTTATTCCTTAATACACCTAGCAATCCGTCCACCATACTTTGAATTTCGTTGCTTTCTAAGGTCCGTTCCATAGATACGAATTCGAAACGTACTGTTACACTCTTCTTACCCGGAAGGAGCTTCTCATCCTCGAATATATCTACAAGGTAGTATCTGTCAAGGTACTGACATGGATACATGTCGATATACTTAGTTAGTGTTTCGTAAGGAAGATCCTTGTCTACAAGTAGACTTAGATCTACGGTTACACCAGGGTACTTAGATACCTCCTTGTAATCAAGAGCAACCCCATCAACAGTCTCCATATCGTCAATATCTATCTCTGCAAATGCAACATTAAGCTTCTTATCTATGTTGTTTCTGATTTTAGGATTGAGTACCGATATATATCCGATTTCCTGATCCTTTAAGTGTATACCTGCAGAATTAAGAGGATGCACATAGTTGTATTTGTTAATTGCATTATTCTCTACAAACATCGGAGTGATGTTCTTTATATCTAATAGTGCCTGTTCTATAGCTTCCTTCAGCTTAAAGAATACTTCCTTCTCGCTAAGTATTTTACTAGCTATTACTATGCCAAGACGCTTCTTCTCATTACACAAGCCGTCTTTCTTTAACCCATCTGCCACACGGCCGATTTCATACATTCCCATCTCAGGACTTCCATCTACGTTCTTATAAACAAAGCCTAACAAGCTTGGAATTATTGTGGATCTTATTGTATCGTTCTCGGCAGTCATAGAGTTTACAATACGAATATTTGGCTCTGTATCAATACCCAACTCCTTATTCATCTTGGATTCATACCAGATATAGGAGTGAACCTCATTCATATCATACTTATCAGATAAGAGAACCTTAATCCTATATTCATTGTCTCTATCCAGGCTATGCTTAATCGGTGTAAGAAGGCTCTTAGTGGAGTAGGTATCAAAGTTGTCATATCCATAGATACGGGTGATCTCCTCGACTATATCTGCCTTCATGGTAACATCCTTGGTAGCACGCCATGAGGGTACTCCCACGCTGAACTTATCCCCGCTTCTTTTTACCTCAAAGCCTAAGGCATTTAAGGTCTCCTCTATCCTATCTGAGGAAATATCTATACCTGTATATTTATCTACGTAAGCCTTATCAAAGTCAACAGTGATGCTGTCATAATGCTGTACATATGAATCGGTAAGGCTTGATGTCACCTTAACACCGGGGTCTATATCCAATAAAAGCTTCATGAAACGCTTAATAGCTATCACTGTCGTTTCAGGATCTAGTGTCTTCTCGTATCTGGAGCTAGCATCTGTTCTTAGTCCCATCCTAGTTGCAGATTTGCGGACACCTGTACCGTCAAAATTAGCAGATTCAAGTAGCACTGAGCTGGTATCATCAGATATGGATGAAAGCTCTCCACCCATAACACCTGCTATACCTATAGGCTCCTTTGAGTCACAAATCATCAAGGTATCTGCATCAATCTTTCTTGTTATTCCGTCTAGGGTTAAGAAGTCGAAAGGCTCTGAAAATGTCTTTACTCTTATATCCTTTACCTTTCTGTTGTCGTAGGCATGCATGGGCTGCCCTACCTCCATCATAAGGTAATTAGTTAGGTCAGCAAGGAGATTGATTGGACGCATACCACAATAGGTAAGGCGAATCCTCATATTAATGGGAGATTTCTTAATCTGAATATTGTCCATGGTGATACAGCTGAAGCGATATATCCTTTGATTATCAAGCACCTTAAGATCGATTGGTGTTAAATCCTTATAGACACTCGTATCTACCAATTCCAAAGGCTTTAAGGGACGTTTATTAAGTGCCGCTATTTCTCTGGCTATTCCATAATGACCCCACAGATCAGGACGATTAGTAAGTGATTTATTATCCACTTCAAATACAATATCCTCCAGCTGCATGAAGTCTTTAATGTCGGTACCTAAAGGATAGTCTCCTTCAATAATCATAAGACCTGAATGGTCGTCACTTATTCCCAGCTCCTTCTCGGAACAGCACATACCACGGCTAACTACACCGGCTATGGGAATCTCTTTAATCTCTAAGTCACCAACGCGTCCACCAAGCCTTGCAAATGGCACCACTGCTCCAACAAATACATTGGGAGCACCGCAAACCACTTCTACTACTTCTGTACCTATATCCACCTTCACAAGATGTAATTTTTGTGAGTTGGGATGATCATTAACCTCGATAATCTTTCCTACAACTACGTCCTTGATGTTTTTACCCATTTCAAATATTTCTTCAACCTCGGCGGTAGATAAGGTAAAGCGATTAATAAGCTCCTTCATATCCACTCCGCTAAGATCTGTAAATTCCGAAATCCAATTCATTGATATTAACATGTTTCTCCTCCATTCTATTGAATATGTGCGAAAAGCACACTCTGTGCTTTTTGCTGTGTGAAATTCTTCTACTTTTTATTCGCAGTACTTTTGCGAATTAGAAGTTCTTTTCACACTTCTATCTGGTAAACTGTCTAAGCTGCTTTAAGTTACCGCTATTGAACATACGAATGTCTTTGATATTGTATTTCATCATAGCAAGTCTTGTTAAGCCAAGGCCAAAGGCAAAGCCTGTGTATTTTTCAGGATCAATTCCTCCCATAGAAAGTACATTGGGATGAATCATACCACAGGGCAATAATTCAAGCCATCCGGATTGCTTACAGGTAGGACATCCGCTACCGCCACATATAGCACAGTTTATATCTAGTTCAAAACCGGGTTCTACGAATGGGAAAAATCCTGGTCTAAGCCTTACCTTTATATCTCTTTCAAATACCTCGGATAATAAAACCTTCATGAAATAGATAAGGTTTGATATGGATATATCATCTCCTATCATCATACCCTCTAGTTGGAAGAATGTATTTTCATGACTGGCATCTAAATTCTCATTTCTAAAGCATCTACCTGGAAACAAGACTCTTAATGGCTCACCTTTCTTTGGAGCGCCGTACTTCTTCATAATAGTATTCTGAGCAGCTGATGTATGTGTCTTTAAGAGCTGGCCATTTTCCAGATAGTAAGTATCCTGCATATCTCTGGCAGGATGATTCTTAGGAATATTGACAGCCTCAAAATTGTTGTATTCAGTCTGAATCTCAAGACCATCCTCTATAATAAAACCCATAGTCTTGAAGATATCCTCAATGCGCTTCTGAATAATAGATATGGGATGGAGAGTTCCTGTATTTCTACTCCCGGGTATAGTGTAGTCATAGCGCTCTGAATTCTCAATTTCCTGAAGATATTCCTTCTCCTCCAGGGTTTTTTGATACTCAACGATTGCATGCTCAATCTCATTCTTTAGCTTGTTCACCTGCATACCGGCTGTCTTTTTCTCTTCGGGGGCCAAATCACTAAGATTTTTTAACTGCTCCGTTACCAATCCTTTCTTACCAAGGAAGGATACCCTTATCTTCTCAAGCTCTGCATTCGAATTAACTGCATTAAGCTCTTCATTAAACTGCTCTTGAATCTTCTTCAGATTTTCTAACATTTTTAAAAACCTCCTATATGATATAAAATATTTTACTGCTAACAACGGAGGTTTTATCCTCCTAAACGAATTTTAAATTTTCATTGCCTACAACGGAGGAATTAACCTCCCTAGATTATTTTAAATTCTCATTATTAACAACAAAAAAGCTTCCATCCGCAAGGGACGAAAGCATCGTGGTACCACCCAAATTCAAGCCTTTATTAATCACTAAAGACTCCTCAAATGTGCTAACGGAAACATTTCCGGCCTCTCTTTATCAGCAGTCTCTCCTGATGATTCTTAGAGGCAACTCCGGTGCCGAATTTCGTTATAAGTCTGAACCCTGAATGCGCTTTCAGCCAATGACACACCCTCTCTGTGGGGAAGAAATACACTACTAATTCACCTTCATAGTTATTATCTTATCTATAATTATTTAACATATCTTAACTGACTAAAGTATAAAAGTCAATACTATTTTAGCAAAGGCCTAAGTTTTTATGAAAAAAGTCTTTTCATTGATACTACTATATGGTAGTATATATATATTGTATACAATGTAGTTTGCAACTGTCTCTTTCAAATGAAAGGAGTTATATATATGAGTATTACTTTTAAAGCAGATATATCTACAATTAATTCATATAAGATAATTAGGCTTCCAGTAAGTTCTAGTGAATATCTTCCGTCCCGTGGAATGGTAATGATAAAGGGAACTATCAATGGTATTTACTTTGAGGTCCCATTAGAGCCCGATGGAAAGGGAAGCCATTGGTTTGAAGTAGATGATAAACTAAGCTCTCAAATCGGGGAAACAATCGGTAAGCCGCTATCACTCCAGATAGAGCCCCTAAGTGAATGGACTGAGCCTGTAATTCCAGACGATATCATGAATCCAATAATGAAAGAAGGATTACTTGACCAGTGGAATTCTCTTACTATAAAGGCAAGGTGGGAATGGCTTAGATGGATAAGATCCACCTCTAATGCTAGCACTCGTCAAAAAAGAATAAATGTGGCTATCTCCAAACTTCAAAAAGGTGATCGAAGGCCTTGCTGCTTTAATTCAAGTCTCTGCACCATAACTGAGGTATCGAAATCAGGTGTCCTGTTGGACTAACATCTATATTGGATTAAGCATCTATATGATAAGCATGGCATCACCAAAGCTAAAGAAACGGTAACGCTCTTTCACTGCCTCATTATAAACCTTTAATATGTTTTCTCTTCCTGCAAATGCCGATACAAGCATGAGTAAGGTTGATTCAGGCAGATGAAAATTAGTTATCAAACCATCCATAACTTTAAATTGGTAACCGGGATATATGAATATTGATGTATCCCCCTTACCTGCTTTTATATAACCATCCTCATCGGAGGAGGATTCAAGTGTTCTGCAGCTTGTAGTTCCCACACAGATAATTCTGCCTCCCTTTTTCTTTGCATTATTTATCTTGTCGGCTTCCTCTTGTAATATTTGATAGTACTCAGAATGCATATGGTGCTCTAAGACATTTTCTACCTTAACCGGACGAAATGTACCTAGTCCCACATGTAAAGTTACATATGCAACATCTACACCTATAGCTTTAATCTCTTCTAGTAGCTCCTGGGTAAAATGAAGTCCAGCAGTGGGAGCAGCGGCAGAGCCATCGTATTTGGCATAGACTGTCTGATATCGGTTCTTGTCAGCCAGCTCATGGGTTATATAAGGGGGTAGAGGCATCTGACCAAGCTTATCTAATATCTCCTCAAATATTCCCTTATAAGTAAACTGCACCAAACGGTTGCCTTCATCTACAACATCAAGAATTCGGCCTGTAAGAATACCATTTCCAAATGATATTATAGTACCGGGTTTAGCCTTCTTTCCGGGCTTAACCAAGGTCTCCCATATATCATTCTCTTTTCTTTTTAGCAGTAAGAGCTCAATTTTGGCACCATGAATATCCTGATCCGCTTTAACTTCTGATGAATTGCTTACCTTTTCTCCAATTAGTCGTGCAGGAATAACCTTAGTGTTATTTAGCACCAAGCAGTCACCTTTATTTAGGTAAGATTTAATCTCATAAAATATTCTATGCTCGAATGCACCCGAAGTCCTATTAAGTACTAATAGTCTTGAGCCTGACCTATCCTCCAGAGGATCCTGTGCAATAAGCTCCTCTGGTAAATCATAATAAAAATCATGTGTTTTCATTATCTTCCTCATGTCTCTAGTTGTCACTCAAGAATATCGTTAGAATAAAAGATCCGACTTTTTCTTTAGTAGCTTTGCACCGTTTACAATAAGAAATACACCTGCAGCTAATCCGGACAGAATTAGTACAATACCTAGTACCAAATTCCAAACACCTACGGATTTCATTGTGTTATAGATTTTTTCCATCATAATTATTTCCTCCTTAATTTATGATTTCACTGGGCCATATTGCTGATAATATGCATCTATTGAATTCTTTAATTTATTGTCAATAATTATATTTCCCTTATAAGGCTTATTGTAAAGATGCTCCACCACTTCATCCATAGTAACTATGGCTGTGGTAGCAAAATTATAGGTGTCTTCCATCTCTTTTAGAGCGCTTTTAGTGCCCTGTCCTCGTTCCATTCTATCAACTGAAACAACCAACCCCAATACTTTTACATCACCCTCTACTTGATTATGCTCAACCTGAGTATGCTCAACTTGAGCATGAGCTGCTTGAGTATGCAATATAGGCATAGTTTCTTGTATGGATGTACCGGCTGTTGTAACATCCTCTATAATTATAATCCTGTCACCATTATTAATTGGAGAGCCGAGAAGAATTCCTTTGTCTCCATGATCCTTTATCTCCTTACGGTTGGAACAATACCTTATTTCTTTATCATAATGCTCGCTTATGGCCATAGAAGTGGCAACTCCCAAAGGAATTCCCTTATATGCAGGTCCAAAGAGAATATCAAAATCCAGTCCGAATTTTTCATTAATTGCCTCTGCATAGTATTTTCCTAGCTTACGAAGCTGCGAGCCGGTTCTATAGAATCCGGTATTTATAAAAAACGGGGTCCTTCTTCCGCTCTTTGTCACAAAATCCCCGAACTTAAGTACGCCACAATCAACCATAAACTCAATAAATTCTTTTTTATACTGTTCCATACTAATAACCTTTCCTTTCTAATCTACAAACTTTCTACATGAAAATCTTTGATTTTCATGTTTTATAGGCTCAATATTTGCAAAGCGAATAAATTCGCTTGGTGAAAGATTTATCTTTCACACTTTCCTATCTAACACAACCGATTAATTCCTTTATATCCTTTATCTTATTCCTTATCATATAGGCCTCTATTCCATCGATTACTTCCTCAGTTGCCCTAGGATTTATGAAATTCGCTGTACCTACTGCCACCATAGTAGCCCCTGCCATAATAAATTCCAATGCATCGCTAGCATCCATTATTCCGCCCATCCCTATGACAGGAATTTTCACAGCATTTGCCGCCTGATAGACCATTCTCACTGCTATAGGTTTTATGGCGGGACCTGATAATCCTCCAATTTTATTAGCGAGAAGAAATGTTCTTCTTTCTACATCTATCCTCATACCTGTCAGCGTATTAATAAGAGAAATCCCATCCGCTCCTCCCGCTTCTGCTGCCTTTGCTATAGCTGCTATATCTGTAACATTAGGACTTAGCTTAATTATAATAGGCTTCTTGGAGTATGCCTTCACCTGTGATGTGATTTCCTCAACACGACAAGGGTCTTGCCCAAATGCAATCCCACCCTCCTTAATATTGGGACAGGATATGTTAATCTCCAGCATGTCCACATCACAATCGGAGAGTCTTTCTGCCACCTCGCAGTATTCCTCAGCCGTCTTGCCGATTACATTTACTATGATCTTAGTGTCATATGATCTAAGAAATGGCAGGTCACGGTTAATGAATACATCTGCGCCTGGATTTTGAAGTCCGATTGCATTTAACATTCCACCATAGGTTTCCGCAATTCTTGGTGTAGGATTTCCGGGCCAGGCAGTAGTAGATACCCCTTTAGTAGTTACAGCACCAAGCCTTGACAAGTCTACATAGTCACAGTATTCCATGCCCGAGCCAAATGTACCCGAAGCTGTAGTAACCGGATTCTTAAATGTGATTCCTGCTATATTAACCTTCATATTTATATCTTTATTAACTTCTATGTTATTATCTTTCATGCTTTTCTTTCCTGTATCCTTCTCGTTTACGTCTATTATTATCCTATCTTCAATGTTCCTATACGTTATAATGATACCTGCACAGCCTTATACTCTTATTCATTTTGAACCTCTCATGACTAAAACCAGGAGTGTTCTTCTTGTGTTTATAAAATTATCTCATCCGCATAAAACACGGGACCTTCCTTACATATTCTCTTGTTATTCACATTGGAATGATGGTCCACATCGGTTGACTGGCACACACATGAAAGACAGGCACCGATACCACAAGCCATTCTCTCCTCTAAGGATAGCTGTGCCTTTATCTTATTCGATGTAGCATATTCCTTTATACCCTTAAGCATGGGAGTGGGACCACATGCATATATGATATCCGCCTCAAGGTTATTGGCTTTAATAGCATCTATGACATTTCCCTTAGTCCCTATACTTCCATCCTCAGTGGATATATATACCTTACCATAGTTTTCAAAATCCTTATTAAGAAATGTTACATCCCTATACCCAAGTACAATACTTTTCTCACAGTCAAGCTGCTTTGCAAGCTCAAGTAAGGGAGGGATACCGATACCTCCTCCTACAACAAGAGCCTTCTTTCCTTCCAAAGTAAATCCTTTTCCTAAAGGACCGATACAATCTATTATTTCTCCTGGTTTAAGTCTTGCAAATTCTTCTGTACCCTTTCCCACAACACGGTAAACCAGACGGATGTTTCCACTCTCTTTATGGATTTCGCATATGCTAATTGGTCTTGGAAGTAGCCTTCCACCATCTTGGCAATACAAGGATATGAACTGTCCCGGCTCGGCATCTGCAGCCATATTCCCTGCCTCTAGCCACATATCATATACGCCCTCTTCAAGTCTATTATTTTCTAATACTTTGATGCCCTTCTTTATAGCAACTGACATTATATTCTCCTTCTAATCTATGTCTACTAATCTATTTAAATATTTATCCTTCTAATATCTTAACATGAACCTTTCTAACCCTGGGACCGTCATACTCAGTCAAATATATACCCTGCCAGGTTCCAAGTAGTAATCTGCCATCCTCTATGATTATGGTCTCGGAAAATCCCATCAAGCTAGATTTAATATGTGCTGCGGAATTTCCCTCCATATGTTGATAGCCATCAGAAAATGGTATCACCTTATTTATTTCCATGAGAAAGTCTCTAACAACATCGGGGTCTGCATTTTCATTGATTGTAACCGCTGCTGTTGTATGAGGAATAAATACGATGCAAATTCCATTCATTACCCTACTATTTATAAGAGCTTCCTGGACCTGCCTTGTAATATCAATCATAGCTGTGGTTTGAGGTGTCTTTACGCTAAAGGTATATACTTTACTCACTTAATCTATCCCTTCCAATCTAATAACATTTGCCAACATATTTCTATATCATTATAAACAAGCGGTATTTAAAATACAAGTATGGTTTAGCTTACCTGTCCCTAACATTTTTCTTATTCATCATTACCACCGATAATATCATGAACAAGACTCCGCTTCCAAACATAATGGTAAACTGCATCCATGGTGTAAACACCGTATCTCCAAACTTTATCTCAATACCGGTTATTTCGTAGTACTCATTAATTGCCTCCTTAGGTAAGCCTGCAAATGCAGCATTTACCGCATCCATAGTAAATACCTTACGCATCCATACACTTCCCTGAGTCATAGGGACGAATGCAAGCACCTTTCTTACAATAGCAGGCAAAACTCCTAAGGGAACATACATCCCAGTGACAAAGCCTGACAGGGTATAGACAAATGTAGATATACCGCTATAAGCACTTCTGGTTCGTGCCAGACTCGTAAGAAAGAAGAGGAAGGCCGTGGTCGAAAAGGAATTTAGCACTATCAAGCCCAGTACCTTCAAGGCTAAGGTTATAGACATAAGTGTTCCACCTGTAATTACCAGTATTATCTCTGATACAAGTACAGTTATAAGGCTAAAAAATACACTTAGGATAATAGCTGATATTACATAGCCAGATACTAAGACAGCCCGAGATATGGGTGCTACATAGTAGCTAGCCAGCTTTCCACTTTCCTCATCCCAGCTCATCATGCTAAGCATGCCCATAGAAGCAGATATTCCGTTTACAATGGTTATACCTGCTATTATCAAGGAAAGCACTAGGGTTCGTGCATTAGCATCATCAAGTGAGGGGTTTCTGCTACCAGTTACCAAATACTCTGTTGGTATGGTGGATCCTTGCATAATTTCATCCATATGACGCAAGGCATCCTTTACAATGCCTACATTCATATCTCCAAGAAAAATAAGCATCAGCGCGATAATGATTAGCATGGACAATAATGTATAAAAGACATTCTCTTTATCCTTGAGATATACCAAAAAATTTCTTCTTATTATAGCATTTAAGGCCTTCATATTCTTTACCCCCTTATATAACTTCCTGGAGTTGTTTTCCGGTTATATTAAGGAAAACATCATCCATTGTTCCCTGGACCACCTCGAATGAGCTCATATAAGGCGAAAGCTCACTAAGTAATGGTATGGCAGACATAGTGTCAGGAATAGTAATAGTGATATGATTGCTTTTTTCTTTATAGGTCATCTGAAATTTTTCAGCTATTTCTATTACCTTATCATAACTATCTGAAAATACGCGAATTCGATCTGAAGCATGGATTTCCTTAAGCTTGGTTGGGGTTCCATAGGCGACAATCTTACCGCTATCAATTATAGCTATATGATGAGCTCTAGCGGCCTCTTCCATATAATGAGTCGTTAGAAATATGGTCATATTATGCTCCTTACGAAGTCTTTCCACACTTCTCCAGACCATTCGCCTTGTCTGAGGGTCTAGGCCTGTGGTAGGCTCATCAAGAAACAGTATCTCAGGCTGATTCATAATTGCTCTTGCTATCTCACAGCGTCTTTTTTGACCGCCGGATAATTTGCGATACTGTCTGTCCAGTAAAGAGCCTATATCAAGGGTATCGCATACAATGTCAAGATTCTTTTGAATGATATTAGCATCCTTTTCATAAAGATATGCTCTGCTTAGTAAATTCTGCTTTACACTTAGTAATGAGTCCATAGTATTATGCTGAAATACAACTCCGAGCTTGGAACGAATCCCATTATTGTTCTTACCAAGCTCATATCCGCATATCTCTACATTTCCTGTATCCGGTGTATACAGGGTACAAAGCATATTAATAGTGGTGGATTTACCAGCTCCGTTAACACCAAGATATCCGAACAGCTCTCCCTTATTAACCGTAAAGCTTATATCATCCACAGCCTTTACATCACCAAAATGCTTAGTGAGCTTATTGACTTTAATTATCTCCTCCATATGTAGAATCCCCTCCAAATTACCAGATTTATCATAATAACTATATAAGAAGTTCAATGAAAAATCAAACTGTTTTTACAATAATTAAATCGTTTTTATATATTTGTTTTCATTGAAAATTTTTCTGTTATAATTAAAGAAATAAAGACCATAAAAGAGAGGTAATTATAGATATGTTCTGTACAAATTGTGGTAATAAGCTAGAAGAAACAGATAAGTTCTGCATTCATTGTGGAAGCCCTACTTCTAATCATCAGCCTGATGCGCCAAGATTAGGTGATAGCCATAGCCTTACAGAAGAAAAAATAGATCAAGCTATAATTCCTATGAAAAGAAAAAAACGAATTATACCGATTATAGCTGGTATTCTTACATTAGTTGTACTAGTAGGAGGAATGAGCAGCTTCCTTCTCTACCGTAAGCACTTCGATAAGCAGGCAGATATAGTTATGGCATATATCGATGACAGAGAATATGACCAGGCAGTAGCTCTTTATAGAAAATATAGCGGTAAGAAGGAATCCTTTGATGAAAAGATATTCATTGAAATCAAGAATGTAACAGAACAGATAAAGAATGACTATTTGTCAGAGGATATTGACTATAATTTTGCAAAGGGTCAATTGGGTAGTCTAAATGACTTTGATATTACTGGTTTGGATTTAATTATTTATGATTGTGCCCGGTGGATTGATAAGATTAATACTTCCAGAGAGAATTATCAGGATGGTAAGACTTATTATGAGCTGGGAGATTACGATAGGGCTCTTGAAAAATATGGATTAGTACTTGAGGAAGATAGTAGGTATTATGACCGAGCTGGTGTTTAGTTTTAATATTGTACAATAAATACGTAATATAATGTTTTTCTTTATAAGATATTTATCAATATTTATAGCTACCTTGACAAAAAACTTTATCTTATGTTATATTTACCACCGATAGCATACAGGACGGACATAAACATACAAATAGAAAGGACTTATATAACAAGATGAATCCTATCGTTACGATTGAAATGCAAAACGGAGATATTATGAAACTGGAGTTATATCCAGAGATTGCACCAGCTACAGTCAATAATTTTATCTCTCTTATTAACAAAGGCTTCTATAATGGATTGATATTCCATAGGGTCATTCGTGGATTTATGATTCAGGGTGGAGATCCTGATGGAAACGGCACTGGTGGACCCGGCTACTCAATTAAGGGTGAATTTACCTACAATAATTTTGAAAACACTCTTAAGCATAGTGCAGGAGTTATCTCAATGGCAAGATCGCAGAGGCCTGATTCAGCTGGCTCACAATTTTTTATTATGCATAAGGATTCCTCGCATCTAGACGGTTCCTATGCAGCATTCGGAAAGATAACCGAGGGAATTGATGTGGTCAATAAAATTGCTGAGACTAAGACAGATTATTCTGATATGCCTCTCGAACCTCAGGTCATGAAAAGTGTGACTGTGGAAACTTTCGGCACAGAATATCCTGAACCCGAGAAGCTATAAAGCAAAAGCCTCAAGCTGTTTCATAAGATTATTTAAGGGTTGCTTAATTCCTTATAGGAATTTCGCAACCCTTTTAATTTTCTTACTTTAATTTCTGCAAGCCTTCTTAAGGTCTTCTCTCATATCAAGTACCGCCTGTCTTGAGGCAGCTGCATAGGCTTCCTCTCCAAAGCTTTCATACTGAGGTAGTTTATAAGCAGCTATAATACCCCTTGAGGAATTCACGATTGCTCCCAATCCATCCTTATTGAAGAAGTGCTTTAGATCCTCTGCCTTACCCCCTTGTGCACCATAACCGGGGACTAGAATAAATGTCTTAGGCATAATCCTTCTAAGCTTCTTACCCATCTCTGGATAAGTAGCACCTACCACAGCTCCTATATAGCTATACTCGGATCCCATGAAGAGTTCTCCCCATTCAGCAACCTTTTCACCTACTAGCTCATACAAGGGACGACCATCAATAAGCTTATCCTGAAACTCTCCGCTGGATGGATTTGATGTCTTTACAAGAATAAATAATCCTTTGTTCTCCTGCTTACACACCTCTATAAAGGGTAGAATTCCATCGGAGCCAAGATAAGGATTAACTGTAATAAAGTCCTCATCAAATCCCCTAAATTCTACGCCTCCTATACTTATCTTGCCAAGATGGCCCATTGCATAAGCAGTAGATGTTGAGCCAATATCTCCTCGCTTCACATCGCCTATTACAATCAAGCCCTTATCCTTTGCATAGTCAATTGTTCTTACATAAGACCTCATTCCTTCTATGCCAAACTGCTCATACATGGCCACCTGCGGCTTTACTGCCGGAACCAAATCATAGACAGCATCAATAATACCTTTATTAAATAGCCATATTGCCTCTGCAGCCCCTTCAAGATTCTCACCCTTTTCCTTATATGCCTTCTTTATAATATGCTCGGGTACATATGATAGCATGGGATCAAGTCCAACCACTATAGGTGCTTCCAACTCTTGAATTCTCTTCGCCAACTTATTAATCATGCCAATCCTCCATAACAAATTATTGTATCTCACTAATATTAACGGAGGATTTATCCTCCATAACAAATTATTGTATCTCACTAATATTAACGGAGGATTTATCCTCCTTAATATCTATAAACATTTCATTACTAAGAACGGAGGTTTTAACCTCCAAATTCGTATTTTATTTCCCCAGATACTATTGTATATTTTACTCTTCCATACACCCTTCTTCCATGAAAAGGCGTATTGCTTGCTTTTGAATAAAATTTGCTTTTATCTATGATATACTCCTCATCGGGATCTATAATCACAATATCCGCTACCTTGCCCTCACCTATACAACCCCTATCTATTCCAAGGATATTGGCAGGATTTAGGCTCATTTTCTCAACCATCTGCCTATATGTCAGAATACCCGTCCTTACTAATTCGCTATAAGTAATGGAAAATGCTGTTTCAAGTCCAACTATACCAAAGGGTGCTTCTGCCATGGACTTTTTCTTCTCCTCTTCAGAATGTGGTGCATGATCGGTTGAAATAACATCTAGCACATCATTTTTTAAAGCATCTATAATCGCTTCCACATCACTTGGACTTCTAAGCGGAGGATTCATCTTATAGTTAGAATCATCCCCTAGTATATCTTGATCAGATAAGGTGAAATAGTGGGGACAGGTTTCTCCTGTTACCCTAAGCTCCTCACCTTTTGCAATCTTAAGTATCTTAGTACTGCCCTTTGTGGAGCAATGACATAGATGAAGCCGGGCACCAGTATCCTTAGCAAGTATAATGTCTCTAGCTACAATAATATCCTCCACAGCGTTACTGATACCGGCAAGGCCCAGTTCTTTTGCCTTTTGGCCTGCATTAATAACACCATTTCCAGCAAGAGCCTTGTCCTCACAATGAGCAAACACTATGGTATCAAGCTTGGCTGCCTCCTTCATTGCTTTGGCATAAAGTGATGTGTCAATAACAGTTTTTCCATCCTCACTTAATCCTATTGCCCCGGCATTTATAAGTGCAGGTATATCAGTTAGCTCATTTCCTTCCTGTTCAAAGGTAATCGCAGCGATGGGATGAATATTAACCGGTGCTTTCTCAGCTTGCTTAAGGACGAACTTTATTGTCTCTGGTCTGTCAAGTGCAGGTCTGGTATTTGGCATAGCACAGATAGTAGTAAATCCACCGGCTGCTGCGGCCATGGATCCAGTCAGTATAGTCTCCTTATGCTCATATCCGGGTTCCCTTAGATGAACGTGAAGATCAATTAATCCAGGCATAACAAGCATTCCGGAAGCATCTATTACCTTATCGGCCATGATATTCTCTATATCAGCACCAGAATGATCTACTATCTTTTGCACAAGATTATCTCTTATAAGAATGTTATAATTTCCTTCGATACCCGTGCCCGGATCAATTACATAGCCGTTCTTAATATATAAAAGCAAAGATTTTGCCCTCCTCATACTTCTATCATAAACTGTGAACTATATTAACGTATAATCTATCATTATCTGAATCAGTCTTTTCCCGCAAGATAGTTAATAAACTGCTGGGCTGTCCTACCAGATAATCCCCCATGGTGTAGCTCCCATTTTCTTGCCTCAGCAAAAAGCTCCTCCTCCGATGAGATCCTTATGGACTGCCTAATTGCCAGCTGCTTTACAATCTCCAGATACTCTTTTTGGGAAGGTGATGAGAAGTTGATTGTGATACCAAAGCGATCAACCAAGGAAAGTTTTTCTTCCATAGTATCTGAACGATGGATATCGCCATCAATCTCCATGTCCGATCTGTCCTTCCAAGTCTCTCTTATTAGGTGTCTGCGATTGGATGTAGCATATATAAGCACATTATCCGGCTTGTTCTCCAAACCTCCCTCAATCACTGCCTTAAGATACTTATATTCAATCTCAAAATCCTCAAAAGACAAATCATCCATATATATTATAAACTTATAATTTCTGTTCTTTATAATTGAAATAAGAGTCGAAAGATCCTCGAATTGATGCTTATAAATCTCAATCATACGAAGTCCTTTATCATAGTATTCATTTAAAATTGCCTTTACAGATGTGGATTTACCAGTACCGGAATCACCAAAGAGCAGAACATTATTAGCCTTTTTTCCTTCTACAAATGCCCTGGTATTATCTATAAGCTTCTGTTTCTGAAGCTCATAACCTACCAGATTCGAAAGCCTTACATCTACTGTATTGGTAATGGGAACAAGCTCTAGCTTTCCATCCTCTCTAGATAAACGAAATGCCTTATTCAATCCTAATTTGCCTACACCATAGTCCTTATAAAAATTAGTTACAACTTGAAATACCTCATCCTCATCCTTAGCAGAAGCAATATTCGCACTTAGGATCCTGACCTTCTCGCTAACACTCTTATTATATCTTCCACTGCTCTTTTCAATCGCTTTATAGTCTGTGATTATGGAGAAACAGTTAATGCCAAGCTCCTCTTCAATGCCACTAAAATCATAGTGGAACAACTCTAAGAATATCTTAAAGTCTGCTTTTGCAAATCTGTTGACAGTGCCCTGTCTTGCTCCAGCTTTCTCACAGGTAATAGTAAAGGGATTTTCCGTGCTCGCTAGCGTGTAAGCCAGATAATTTTGCCATAGGTTCTGATCGAAGCCGTATATGGTAGATACATCCAGAAGCTCATTGATAAGTGTATATATTCTGGATGTAAACATATCTTTATCGATTCCATTTAATCTTTCTTCTTGTCTATTATCCTTTTTATGATAATCTATCTCAAAAAGGATACCAGACAGCTTAACAAGTATGTTGTCTTCTTCCAGATTCTTATATACTGATAATTTTGAAATCAAGCGATACATTCTATAACCTCCTACATGCGATCAGGCGCTTCAAATGCCAGTAAGTCTATACAGGTCAATAATATATCCTGTACCAGTGTAATCATTAGGATTAATGACGCTTGCCTTTCTTCACTGTTTTCTTCGGATATTATCTTAGTATCATGATAAAAGCTAGAGAATTTGTCGGCCAAATCATAGATATATTGGCATATCCTATGAGGTGCCTGCTCCTCATAAGCCAAGTGTATCATATCACTAAACCTTGTAATCTGTAGCATCAATTCTCTCTCAACCCCAGATGCAGCAGGAAGTATATCACTATCATTACTGATTGCTTTTCCTGTGTCATAGAATTTATCTAAAATCGATTTAATTCGTACAATTGTATAAAGAATATATGGTCCTGTATTACCTTCAAATGATGTAAAGCGTTCCAGGTCAAATACATAATCCTTAGCGGCCTGATTTGATAGATCTCCGTACTTTAATGCTGCAAGACCAACCTTAGAGGCTACTTGTCTTGCTTCCTCTTCATCCATACTACGGTTTTCCATGACTTTACGATATACTTCATCTGTAACCATCTTAATCAGATGCTCCAGACGAAGAACGCCTCCATCCCTTGTCTTAAAGGGTTTGCCATCCTTACCGTTCATTGTACCAAAACCAATAAACTGAAGGTTTGTATCCTCTTTTACTAGCTTGGTCTTCTTTGCACAACGGAATAATCTCTCAAAATGCAACTCCTGTCTCTTATCTGTTATATAAATCATATGGTCGGGATCGAAGAGCTTAACCCTCTCTACAATAGTTGCCAAGTCGGTTGTGCTGTATAGTGTAGCACCATCTGATTTTAATATCATAAATGGTGGTATTTCTTTTGTATCGGTTTCTTCCTTTACATCCACCACCAAGGCCCCGTCACTAATCCTTGCATAATTATTCGATTTCAAATACTCTACCATATCAGTAACATAGGGTTGTGCATCGCTTTCCATCTTCCACAGCTCGAAGGACACATTCAGGTTATCATAAATCTTCTTAAGATCTGTTACAGACACCTCCTGCATATGCTTCCAAAGAGCCATATAGCCTCTATGCCCGTTTTGCATAAGGTAAGTAATCCTCTTTGCTTCCTCGAGAAAAGCAGGATTTTCTTTGGAATATGCACTAGCTGTAGGATAGATGTCCTCAAGCTCTGATATGGTAAATGGAGCCTCAGTCGGGTATTCTCCCGAAAAGCTCTCATCAAAATATATCATGTCTGGCTTTCTTCTCTTTAATTCAGCTATAACCAAACCCATCGGTGTGCCCCAGTCACCCAGATGCACATCACCGATTGCATCATTTCCCATAAACTTTAATATGCGTTTCAGGCTCTCCCCTATAATGGCGGAGCGCATGTGGCCTACATGAAGGGGCTTGGCAATATTGGGACCGCCATAATCAATGATTACCTTTTTAGGTGCAGCCTCCTTCTCACAGCCAAAATCCTTTTCCTCTCGCATACTATTTATATAGGTAGCTAAGAACTCATCACTCAAGTTAATATTTATAAACCCGGGCATAATAGCAACAATATTTTTTATTTTGCTATTTTCCTGTAATGCACTAACAACTTCCTGCGCAATCATAATAGGTGCCTTTTTGTATACTTTTGCTGCAGCCATGGCACCATTGCACTGGTATTGACATAGATCCGGTCTATTTGAAACTGTTACTGCTCCATATTTTTCGTCATACCCTTTTAATGCAAATGCTTGCTTAAGATCCTCTGATATTAATTCGACTATTTTCTTCATGATAACCTCCAACTTCTCTTAACTTATTCAATACTTTAACATAGGTGGGCATAAATGTCATCAAGATTTTATGAAAGGTTTACTTCACATAAGTATGCATTTTGTTTTAATTTGCATTATATTCAGCATTAATAAGGCATAAAATTATATTTACTCTAAAAATATTTTGAAATATTACATTTATTGTCATCAATATAAGGTGATTTTTTTGTTTTTATAATAAATTATGAATATTTTTAAATAAAGGCTGTCCTTTTTCTTTGTTTTGTTGTATATTATACATATGAGGTTGTTTTTGGATACTTATAATATCAAGAATTAAAATGCGTTGTAGGGAGAATTACGGTAATGAAAGGAGAAACATCATGTTCGGACTTTATTTTGGGGATTACTTATTAGAAAAGAACAAAATATCTCATTCGCAATTAGAAGATGTTATAACAGCACAACACACTTCTCGCCCAAAATTAGGGTTAATTGCTGTGGCCGAGAAATTACTTACCTCTAAGCAGGCTGACGAGCTAAATGAACTTCAAAAGCTTAAAGATTGCCGTTTTGGAGATATAGCAATTGAGAAGGGATATTTGCTTAAGGAAGAGGTTAACTATTTGCTTAATCTTCAAGGTAACTCTTATCTTCAATTTGTCCAAGCTCTAACTGATAGAAATTTAATGACAATGGACCAAATCGAGTTGACCCTTGAGGAATTTAAAAGAGAATATGGCTTTTCCGATACTGAACTGGATGCGCTAAAATCAGGAGATATTGATCGAATTATACCGGTATTTATGGATATAAATATTCCATTCGTAGGCGAATGTATTACACTAGCTATTCGTAATATTATACGCTTCGTTAATAACAATATAAAGCTTAAAAAAGCATACACAGTAAAGAAATACACCTTTCATTCAATTGCATTTCAACAATTAGTCGGAAACCATGAACTATTCGTTAGTTTCGCTGGTGAGGATGAAGCTTTGTTAGAGATAGCAAGTCCTTTTGCTAAAGAAAATTTTGAGAGTATGGATGAAGATGCCTTTGACTCCATATGTGAATTCATTAACTGTAGCAACGGATTATATGCTTCAAAACTAAGTAGAGAGGATATACATATTGATATGACACCTCCAGGTTTTGATCAGAATAAGTCTCTAACATCTGATGGTGATATATATGTTGTACCTATTGTTATTGGTGGAAAACAATCTGACTTATTGGTCGTTGTAGATCATAAGGTTGAAATAAATTAGGAGGGAATAGATATGGCAAAGATCCTTATAGTAGATGATTCCAAGACTTCAAGAAAAATTCTCAGAAACATTCTTGAGGATAATGGCCATGAGGTGATTGGAGAAGCAATAAACGGCGAAGAATCCGTTCGTAAATATAAAGAACTTCAACCGGATATTACTACAATGGACATAACTATGCCGGTAATGGACGGACTGGAAGCACTGAAGGAAATCATGGATATAGATAAGAATGCTAAGGTTGTTATGGTAACAGCAGCAGGTCAGAAAACAAAGATGGTAGATGCTGTCAAGTTTGGTGCTGTTGAATTCTTAACTAAACCCTTCGAAGCAGAGCAAATTATTGAGATTATCGAAAGAGTTTATAGATAGACCGTAAGGCATACATATTTATGAGGCTGTATGATATTTAGAATCTTACTAAATACCATACAACCTCATATTCTTTTTTCAAAATAAAATTAGATATTCTCTTCTTTAATAGGCATAATAATCGCTGCCACAATATATACAAGTATGCCCACACCAAATATACTGAATAATACCCATAGCAAACGAACTACTGTAGGGTCAATATTAATATACTCAGCAATCCCCTGGCAGACTCCGCAAACCATCTTATTTGCATTTGAACGATATAATTTCTTGGGTTCCATTAGAACACTCCTTTCTGTTTCTCTTAACGACATTACTTTTAATATTCACTAAAATCCATAGTTATATTTCCAACATCAACGTTTAATCGAAAGTTGCCCTTGAAATCATTTCTATCTTTTGTATTTATAAAATTACGATATCTCTTATTATTAATTATAACATTTCCAATATCAGAATCAATATCAAAGGAATAATAATCCATATTATCATCTATATCTAATTCTATTGAACCGACATTGCATTGGATTTCATTATCTCCGCTTACAAGACCCTCCATAATTACTGCTCCAACATCGCATTCAACCTTTATGTTCTTGATATCGACTTGCTTTAGATTGATATGTCCTGCGCTCACAAAATAACTTGACTCCTCTTCTACAATAAGGCCATCAATTTCAAGTGATCCTGCATCTACTGTTAAGTGTGCTATATCTGCATGCAGATTTTCAGCCTTGAGCCTTCCGGCATCCATAGATATTTTAATATCCTTAGCCTTAAATCCTTCAGGTATAGTAATTCTTATACTTGGTGTCTTAAAATTTCTTATACCTATCGATATCGGTATATCAATCCCAAAAAAATTAAATCTCTCATTGGCATCATGGCTGATTTCCCACACACCGTTCGATACATGGGATTTTAAGTCATTATCATTGTATAGATTATCTGCCTGGATACTAAACTCATCCCCTGGTCTTATGAATACCTCACCTACATCTATACGAATATCCAGCCCCTCAACATCTCTTACAGTATCCTCCATAGAGAAGGTAGGAGTATTTCGTAAAGAGAAGCCTCTTCCTGCGGCTATAAATAATAATCCTATTCCCAAGCCTATTGATATCAAAGCAATGCTCAAACATATCTTTGTAGTTGTCTTCATGCGCTCACACTCCTATTCTGAAAAGGACGTCTGAAAATGTATACTGTTCCTTTTATAATTGCGGGGATTAAGATCTTACTAAGCCATACGCAAAACATAACAAATAAAATTCCCAATCCTAACATAAGTAAACCGACTCCGCAAAGTACAAGTCCCATAAAGGGAATGCCAATATTTATAAGACCAATAAATACCGTGGCTATTCCAACAGGTACCATCACAATACCCGCTATACCAAAACCAAATAATAATGCAAACACCGTTATAACAAGAGAGAAAATAACTGAAATAAATGCAATAAGTAGAGGTATTCCAACTGGTATAGCAAATATACATAATAAAATGATAAGAGCTAATTTGTTATTACTGCTACCTGAGCTACCGGTATTAGTACTAGTGTTACTACTGGTTGTATTGCCTGTAGTTGCCGATTTATTACTCTCCTCTTGCTTTACTTCATCGGGCTTAACAACCTCGTATTTGGTCTCCTCATATACTGTATCTTTATATCCTTTTTCCGTAAAGAATCCCCTATTCTGACTATTATCACCCTCCGCATGAAGGTCCGCTTTAATGATACCGGCAATTCTTTCGGGAGATCCAAGCTCGCTGATAATATTATCCTCATTGTCTACTCCCGCATCATCAAAATAATCATTATAATATTTCAAAGCTTCACTGCGTTCTTCTATAGGAATATCTAACAGCAAGTCTTCTAGCTTTCTCATAAAATCAAACCTTGACATCTATTTCACTCCTTCAAATATATTATTTATTCTCTTATAATAGATAATCCATTCATCCATATATAATCTTAGCTGTGCCATACCCGTGTCTGTGATTTTATAGTATCTTCTGTTACGTCCCGCAAATTCCATATCATATGTTTCCAGGCACCCATCCTTTTGTAGCCTTCGTAGTACCGGGTATAAGGTTGATTCTGAAACTTCGATTGCCTTTCGGACCTCCTGTGTCAGGTTGTATCCATAAGTACCTTCCGGTTCCTTAGAAACTGTAGCCAGCACAATCGCGTCCAGCAGTGCCGAACCGGTATTAAATACCATCCCATCCACTCCCTTCAATTTGTTGTTGTGTTATTCATATTAAGCAGATTAGAGCTCGGAAGCTACACTTCCTCGCTCGCGTTGCACTTATCCATGCCAATCATCTCGCTTTATTATGACATAAAACATGTCACAATAAAACGTGCTGATTATCATGGACTAATCTGCTTATTCGCGCATAGTATTATTTTAGCAATACTATACATCATATAATATTATATGTCAATAGGGTATTATATTATTATATAAAAAACCAGGATGTTTCTATCCTGGTTTTAAAAACTTTTTATTTGTACATAAACTAGTTTGCTAATTATACATATATTACATAATAGAGGTGATTATTATGGATGAATGTGAACTTGTCGTTTTTGTTTCTTCTATTGCATGCTCTCTTTCAAAATGTTGTTCAACTGACGATTTAGCCATTTTATCCGCAGTTTTTACTCAACTTGGAGATTCATTAGCAACTATTCTCACCAAAAGAGAGTTATGTGATAAGATTGTTACTAATAATAAAATAATCAATAATGATATGAATATTGACAATAAGAAAGATGAAAACGATTAGGTTTTCATCTCTCTTTATCGACTTTATATGGTAGCAGATACGGTACCGAAACTATCTGTTTATGTAACTTACTACTCTATAGGGAGTTCTATAGTTGTAATTCTTTATATTGATGCCTTCTTTTCTGCTGGCGGCTCCTATTACTTTACCGTTACCTATGTACATGGCCACGTGATTAACTACTCCGTTCTTTCTATAGAAGATCAAATCACCGGGTTGCATATTATTTATAGATACTCTTCTGCCACCATTTGCTTGTTGTCTGGAGGTTCTGGGAATATATATACCGAAGTTCTTTAGTACGGATTGTGTAAAGCCTGAACAGTCAGCACCTCTAGTTAAGCTGGTTCCGCCCCATACATAGGGATTTCCTTTAAATCTTAAGGCATAGTTTACTATTTGCTGTCTAAGGGATGAGACCTTCTTGCTCTCCTGCATCCCTTGTCTTTCTTTTTCAAGCTTTATTATCGCTTGCTCTTCCTCTATGGATATAGCTTGCTTCAAATCTATCTTAATATCTACGTAGTCTGCAGATACATATCCTGTTTTATCTCCTACTGATATCTTTACCCAATCATTATTTTCCTCCAGAACTTCAAATATTTGTCCCTTGGGAATCTGAGTTACTACTGATGAATTGGTACCAGCCTTTGATCTGACATTTAGTATATTTGCCTTAACAATAGCCAGGCTGGTTTTAGCTTTGTCAACCAACGGATATACATCAATACCGGTTATTAAATAATCCGACATTATGTACCCTGTTACATTTCCTGATTTAATCTTAAGCCATTCCCCTTCTGTCTCAAGAACTGTAGCTGCCGCCTTATTATATAGCTTTCCTAACACCTTACTGTTAGTATTTGCTTCACTTCTTATGTTTACATAATTAGCAACATTTGCTATTGCTAAATCCTGATATTCTATGATAGGATCAAGAATATTACTTATTTCCCTTGCTCCTATTTCAGGATTTATACTTATATCATTTAACAAAACCGTAATACCTGCAATCGGCTGTCCTGCAGAAGCATATGCGGTTTTAGTCCCTCCCATTAATGCCAATGAACCTATCATACAATATGTAGCAATCTTTCGTGCCCTTCTAGTCATAAAATCCTCCAGTTGTTTCAATTTTAATTATTACATAAATGTTAAATATGTTACAAAAGTATTATACTATATGTTATTAAAAAATGCATGTGGAAACTTTTACATATTATGATATAATGTCCACGCATAAGCAGATTAGGCCAAGATAAAAAATACATTTTATATAACATTCTCTTTATGTTATAATAAAATGTATTATTTATCTTGGATAAGTGCAACGTGAATCGGTTTAGCAAGCTAAACCTTTAAAAATGCGAAGCATTCGAGCTCCTAATCTGCTTACTCACGATATAACACTTACACTCTTGGAGGTCCTTATGGCATTAGACGGAATTGTAATTGCAAATATTGTAGATGAATTAAGAAGCACCCTGCTTGGGGGTAGAATTAATAAGATTGCTCAGCCCGAGAAGGACGAGCTTTTGATAACTATAAAAGGACAGGATAGAAAAGCTTACAAATTATTCCTTAGCGCCAGTGCAGGTATGCCTTTGGTTTACCTGACAGAGAATACAAAGACCAGCCCCATAACAGCCCCGAATTTTTGTATGCTTCTTCGCAAACATCTTAACAACGGTAAAATACTTGATATTACACAGCCTAGGCTAGAGCGAATTATATCTTTTAAGCTAGAGCATATGGATGAGCTGGGTGATTTGGGAATCAAGCATCTCATCATCGAGCTTATGGGTAAGCATAGCAATATAATATTCTGTGATGAAGCTATGACCATTATCGATAGCATTAAGCGAGTTAACCAATTTATGAGCTCGGTTCGTGAGGTCCTTCCCGGAAGGAAGTACTTTATTCCAGAGACCACTAATAAGCTTGACCCTCTAACTATTGATTACACTGCCTTTAGTGATAATATATTAAGTAAGGCACAACCTATCGGAAAAGCAATATATACAGGGCTTACGGGTATCAGCCCCCTAATTGCAAATGAAATATGCCATAGGTCTTCTATCGATGCAAACCTATCGACCTCAGCACTTAATGAGGATACGGGACTCCATCTTTATCGTAATTTTGAGAGAGTCATACAGCTTGTTAAGGATAATGAATTTTCACCTAATATCGTTATGGGGGAGCGAGGGCCAATAGAATTCTCCAGTATTCCTCTGACCTGTTATTCTGGTCATGAAATATATAGCCTATCATCTGCATCCTCCATGCTTGAGACTTATTATGCAAGCAAAAATGCTACATCTAGGATGCATCAAAAGTCATCAGACCTTCGCAAGCTTGTCGCAAATGCTATTGAACGTTCCACTAAAAAATACGATTTACAGCTAAAACAGCTGAAGGATACAGAAAAAAGAGATAAGTATAAGGTATACGGCGAGCTTATAACAGCCTTTGGTTACGGATTGGAGCAGGGTGCAAAGGAGCTAATAGCAGAGGATTACTATAATAACAATGAGGAAATTAAGATTCCTCTTGATCCCCTACTTTCACCAATAGAAAATGCCAGAAAATATTTTGAAAGGTATAATAAGCTTAAGAGGACCTTTGAAGCATTAACCTCTTTAATTAAAGAAACTAAGGACGAAATAGAACACTTAGAATCCATTAGAACATCCTTGGAAATGGCCACTGATGAGCATGATTTGGCCCAGCTTCGGCATGAGCTTATGGAATATGGATATATCAAGAGGAGGTTTAACCTTAAGAAAGGTGAGCTTAAAAGTGCAGGCGGTAAAAATTCCAAAAGCAAGCCCTTCCACTATATCTCTTCTGATGGATATCATATCTATGTAGGGAAAAACAATTATCAGAATGAAGAGCTTACCTTTAAGCTGGCTGATGGTAATGACTGGTGGTTCCATGCTAAGAACCTACCCGGCTCCCATGTAATTGTAAAATCCGGGGGAAATGAGCTACCTGATAGAACATTTGAAGAAGCAGCAAGACTTGCAGCCTATTACAGCGGGGCTAAGGAAGCAGATAAGGTTGAAATAGACTATACAGAAAGAAAGAATATAAAAAAGCCAGCCGGTAAAGCACCGGGCTTTGTCATATATAGCACTAACTATTCCATGGTAGCAGGTACAGATATCTCGGATATTAGGAAGGCTGAGGATTAGTTGATTCTAACAATGGTATTGTCCTAATAAAAAAATTATTAATAGGGTTAATAAGAGGAGGTAGATAAATATGATAAAAGCAGACTTTCATGTACATTCTGAATTCTCCAGTGATGGTAAGTCTACTATGGAGGAGATGATTAATCAGGGAATTAAGCTAGGCTTAGAAACCATATGCTTTACTGATCATATGGATTATGACTATCCTAGTATATATAAATATTCCTTTCAATTAGAGATAGATGATTATCTAGAGAAGCTTAAGATTATGAAGGATAAATACAAATCAAAGATTGAGATTCTTACCGGAATAGAGCTTGGAATACAGCCCCATGTAATTGATCGCATGAATGAGCTTGTAAGCAAATATTCTTTTGATTTCATTATAGGCTCTGTCCACGTTGTAGACCAGATTGATCCATATTACCCGGAGTACTGGGAGAACAGGTCTGAAGAGGAAGGAATACTAAGATGCTTTAAAGCTATAAAGGAAGGCTGTGAAAGCTTTCAAGGATTTAATGTATGTGGGCATATCGACTACATTATCAGATACACACCTAGTACTAAGGTAGAGTATAATGAATACTCCTATCCATATTATGCAGATGTCATAGATGAGATCCTAGAGACTCTAATAAAACACGGAAAAGGAATTGAACTCAATACCTCTGGATACAAATACGGCCTTGGGCATCCTCATCCCAAGACCGAGATTTTAAAAAGATATAAAGAGCTGGGTGGTGAAATAATCACCATAGGTTCCGATGCCCACTTACCCGAGCATCTATGCTTCGACTTTGAACGGGCCGCAAACCTACTAAAATCAATCGGCTATGACTATTACACCACCTTCAAAGAGGGCAAACCCATCATGAAAAAAATATAGAGCCCCTTACCAATAAGTGTGTGAGGGAACCCTATATACGAACTCGCTTTTTCTTTTTATTAATTACTTGATTGTCCCTCCACCGATAACGTAGTCGTCCTGATAGAAGACTGCTGCCTGTCCGGGAGTTACCGCCCTCTGGGGCTCATCAAATACACATAGGATTTCATCCGCTGCCGTTCTTTTAATGGTGCAACTTGCACCATTATGACTGTAGCGGATTTTTGCATTTACCACCATTTCATCTTCCAGGTTCTCAATTGCCATGAAATTCAAGTCACCTACATAAAAACGATCTGTAAATACATCTCCTGCATCACCGAGTATCACCTCATTGGTCTGTGGGTCTAGCTTCATAACAAAGACCGGCCTTCCAAGAGCAATGTTTAAGCCCTTTCTTTGCCCTATAGTATAATGGGCTAAGCCCTGATGCTTTCCGAGGATGTTTCCGGAGCTGTCAACAAAATTACCTGGAGTAAATCCATAGCCAGCACTCTCCATGTTCCTCATATATAGTGCTCTCTTCTCCTCTATAATCCTCTTATTATCCTCATCTTCTAGATATTCCTTAATAAATCCTGCGTAGTCATTACCTGCAACAAAGCAAATTTCTTGACTGTCTGGCTTATTTGCCACAGGAAGCTTTAGCTCATTTGCAATAGCTCTAATCTCATCCTTAGAGTAGGCCCCGACTGGCATCAGTGTATGCTCAAGCTGATATTGAGTAAGATTATATAAAGCATAGGTTTGGTCCTTTGCCTTAGTTACTGAATTCTTAATTGCATATCTTCCGTTAGGAAGCCTATCTATGGAAGCATAATGTCCAGTGGCTATATAATCAGCACCTATGGATAAGGATCTTGCTAGAAGTGCTTCCCATTTTACAAATCTATTACATGCAATACAAGGATTCGGGGTTCGTGCCATAACATATTCGGATACGAAATAATCTATGACAGACTCCTTGAATTCCTTTCTAAAATTCATAACATAGTGTGGAATATCTAAAACAGAAGCAACTCTTCTGGAATCTTCAACTGCTCCAAGTCCACAGCAGCCACCACTTTCAGATATTGAGCATACGTCCTCATCCTGCCAAATCTGCATAGTAACACCTATGACATCATGTCCTTGCTTTTTTAAAAGGTATGCCGCTACAGAGGAATCAACTCCTCCTGACATTCCAACTACAACCTTCTGCATTCTATCTCCAATCTTCAAGTCTTAATAGACTATTTCTTCCTTTTCCTCTTCCTCATGAATATCGGACTTAGGCTTTTCTAAACCCTCTATCTTAATGCCCTTTCTCTCTGCATAATCCCATAAAGCCGCGTGAATTGCTTCTTCTGCAAGAAGTGAGCAATGAACCTTTACTGGGGGCAAACCATCAAGAGCTTCAACAACTGCTTTATTTGTAACCTTAAGAGCATCCTCTACGGTCTTTCCCTTAACCAGTTCTGTTGCAATACTACTTGTAGCAACCGCAGCTCCGCATCCAAAGGTCTTAAATTTTACATCATTAATAATACCCTTATCATCTATATCCAGATACATTCTCATGATATCTCCACATTTGGCATTTCCTACGGTTCCAACGCCGCTAGGATTTTCGATTTCTCCCATGTTTCTTGGATTTGAAAAATGATCCATAACTTTTTTTGTATACATAATATTTCCTCCATTTATCTGATTGTATTGGTTCTACCAATATTCTTATCTTCTACGAACAAAGTCCTCATACAAGGGTGACATTTTCCTAAGCTTATCTACTATCTCCTTGATTTTATCAACCGTATAATCTAGCTCCTCTATTGTATTCGCCTCACTTAAGGTAAGCCTTAGAGAACCATGAGCTATCTCATGGGGTAGACCTATTGATAAAAGGACATGGGAAGGGTCTAAAGAACCCGACGTACATGCTGAACCGCTGGATGCACAGATATTGTTCATATCCAGCATTATAAGCAAAGATTCTCCTTCTATAAATTGAAAGCTAAAGTTAGCATTGTTAGGAAGTCTCTTGCTTCTATGGCCGTTAAGCCTGGTATATGGAACTTCCGCAAGAACCCGTTTTATCAAATATTCCCGAAGCTCTGTCTCCTTCTTGGTTCTTTCCTTCATGGTAGTCATGGCAAGCTCCACAGCTTTTCCAAAGCCTACTGCAAATGGAACATTTTCAGTTCCTGCCCGTCTACCTCTTTCCTGAGCACCTCCATGGATAAAGGAACGAATTTTTATACCTTTTCTTATATATAAGCAACCTATGCCTTTTGGCCCGTTTAACTTATGAGCGCTGGCACTAAGCATGTCTATTCCAAGATCATCTACATCTATATCCAGCTGACCAAATGCCTGTACTGCATCTGTATGAAATAATATTTTATTCCTTTTTGCGATTTCTCCTATTTCCTTAATGGGTTGGATTGTACCTATTTCATTATTAGCAAACATTATAGAGATTAGTATTGTTGTAGGGCGAATGGCTTTCTCTAATTGATCTAATTTGACTATTCCGTACTCATCCACATCTATATAGCTTATCTCAAAACCTCTCTTCTGCAAATATTCACAGGTATGAAGAACTGCATGATGCTCAATCTTTGATGTTATTATATGCTTTCCTTTGTCTTGGTAAGCCTCTGCAGTTGCTATAAGAGCCCAATTATCTGCTTCTGTTCCTCCTCCAGTAAAATAAATCTCTGCACTCTCGGTACCTAAAGCATTAGCTATGGTTAGTCTGGCTTCATCGAGAGCCTTTTTGTTCTGAGTGGCAAATTCATATACACTGGATGGATTACCATACAGCTCACTAAAGTAAGGTAGCATAGCGTCTACGACCTCTGGCTTTGTCTTTGTAGTAGCCGCATTGTCAAGGTATATCTTCTTTTCCATGTGGTCATCTCCTAAATTATTAATCAATATGTCTTCCATGGACTAATCAGCTTATTCGTGTATATTAGCATGTCTGATTAGCCTGACTTTCTTGCGTAATACCTGCCTCTGCATTAACTCTCCTACTTTCAGCTACAAGGTCAGAAAGCATAATTCCATCCACCGCGTCATTTATACTATCACTTATACGCTTCCACACATATTTTGTTACACATATATCTGAGTTGTCGCATGGTGTATCATTACTATTTATCTCATAGCAATCCACAGGACTTAAGTCTCCCTCCAAGGCACGCAAAATATCACCTACAGATATTTCCTCTGCAGGCATAGCCAATACATATCCACCCTGCGCTCCACGGATTCCATTGACAATACCTGCTTTCTTCAGCCTAGCCACAAGCTGCTCAAGATAGTTCAAGGATATGCCCTGTCTTTCTGCAATCTGACTTAAGGCAACCGCCTCATCATCAGTATTAACCGCCAGGTCAACTACCGCTCTAAGTCCATATCTTCCTTTTGTAGTCAATTTCATGCTTACTCTCCATTCTACCAGTAAAGAGGAATTTTATTGGCTATTTATATCCCACCAATTTAATTCCTATTAAATTACTCGGTATTAAATATATCATCACATGATAAAATTGTCAACAATAAAATGACTTATACATAAGTTTTTATTTGTTCAAATATATTAATAAAGAAGAGACTGACGGGGTAAGAAATTTGAAGGTTAAACAAGCAGCTATATCTGGAAGTAAGCATATAGGCAGAAGTAATATACTTAAAGGAACACTAATACTTACTCTGGCGGGATTCATCACCAGAGTTATTGGTTTTTTGTATAAAATATTTTTATCTAAGGTTATGGGTACCGAATGGTTGGGGATATATCAGCTAGTATTTCCTGTCTATGGTATAGCCTTCACTATCTATGCGACAGGAATACAGACAGCATTATCTAGGCTTATTGCTGCTGAAATGGGAAAGAAAAATCATAAAAATATAGGAAGGATATTAAGAGTGGGCTTACTTCTTTCTGTTTCCTTAGCCTTGATACTCTCTTTTCTTTTATATAGATTCTCAGATTATGTTGCACTTCGTTTTCTTTTGGAACCAAGAAGCTCGTCCTCTCTTAGGATACTTGCTGTCGTATTTCCATTCTGTGCTATAACCTCATGCATTAACGGTTATTATTATGGATTAAAAAAAGCCGGTGTACCGGCGGAAAGTCAGCTGCTTGAACAAATGATTCGTGTAATCGTAGTATATATCGCAGCTTATACAGTTGGCAAAGGTAATTTTCAGGTGACATGTGAAATGGCTGTTCTGGGGTTGGTTATCGGAGAAATAGCCTCTAGTTTGTTTAATTTTTTATCTCTATTTATAAGTAAACCTCCAAAAGCAATGCTATACCCAGGGCCGGATCCTAATACCAAAACCTTAAGAAGAAAAACTATATTAGGGAATATTCTGCACTTAAGCGTCCCCCTATCGACCAATCGTTTACTGATAAATATTCTTCATAGTATCGAAGCCGTGCTAATACCGACCATGCTTAGAAAATCCGGTCTTAGCACAAGTGATGCATTAAGTACATATGGAACATTAGTTGGAATGTCCATACCTTTTATAATGTTTCCGACCGCAGTTATAAACTCTTTAGCTGTATTACTTCTTCCTACAGTATCAGAGGCACAAGCCATGGAAAACAATGATATGATTGGAAGGACAACTGCTGTTTCAATTAAATACAGCTTAATAATCGGTATTATGTCTACCGGCATTTTCCTTTTGTTTGGTAATGAGCTTGGAATTAGCATATTTAATAGTGAAGAGGCCGGGTCTTATCTTATAGTACTGGCCTGGATTTGTCCTCTCATCTATATGGCGACCACTATGGGAAGTATAATAAATGGTCTAGGTAAGGCTCATATTACCTTTATAAATTCTATCGTTGGTACCCTTGTCAAAATCCTTATTATTATATTCCTGATCCCAAGAGAAGGAATCGGTGGATACCTTATAGCCTTACTTATAGGACAGTTGATTTTAACAATCATGGATTCTATCTATATAATACGTAATATTTATTTTCAATTTGATGCCATTAACAGCTTACTAAAACCTGGTATAATAGTAGCTATGTCTGGTTTCATATTAAAGAGGATTTATGAATATCTACATAAAATAACGCAGATACATCAGGCGGTTTTTCTATTATCTTTCTGCTTGATCTTCTGCGTTGTATGCTTGATTTTATTTATTATTACCGATATGATTTCAAAATCGGATTTTAAGTAACTGATTCATAAATCATGTAGCTATTCTTTCCCTTGTTCTTCACTTGATATAATGCCCTGTCAGCGCATTGAATAAGCTGTTCATAGTGAATTCCATCCTCTGGATATATGGCTATACCTACACTGCCTGATATTGAAATTTCACAGCTTTCATCGACATAGGTTGTATTTAAGGCTTTAATAAGTGAATCTGCTTTTCTCCTAATGGCTTTATCGTTATCAATATAGCCTATAAATACTGCGAATTCATCTCCACCAATTCTACCGATTATTTCACCCTCTGTAAATACATCTCGAATACTTCCAATTACATGGGTAAGAACTCTATCACCAAGAAGATGGCCATGATTGTCATTTACCTTTTTAAAGTCATCAAAGTCAATGAACATAAGTACATGTCTTCCGTTTTTATTCCCATTTATATATTTTTCGATTTTTTTAATAGTAACCTCTCTATTATAGACTCCGGTTAAAGGATCCCTGGTTGCTTTATATTCAAGTGAGTCTAATTCTCGTTTCTGGTAATCAACATTAACCATCTTACCTATTACCCGGCTTGGCCTCTTATCCTCTGTGTATATAGACTTCCCCATCATCTGACACCAGATATAATTATTATGGCGATCCTTAATACGACACTCTGTTGTTATAAACTCCTTACCCTTAGCTAGCGAGCTACAATACTCCAAAAAGACACCATAATCATCAGGATGCACTAAATCCTTGCGAGCAAAGAATTCCTTTACATAATCTGATATAACCGGATATCTTCCAAAAAGCTCTGAGTATTTTTCTGTATAGACCATTTTGTCTGTATCTACATAATACTCAAACAATACATCATGAGAAAGCTCAGAGGCTATCCTGTAACGCTCCCTATCCATTCTAAGCATCTCCTGCATCCTCTTTTGCTCTGTAATATCAACTATAACAGCCGAAACAGACTGGTACCCATCCTTAGCATAAGAGTAGTTTCCATTTATAAGTCCATATAAAATGCTACCGTCCTTTTTAACAAGACGAACCTCAGCATTAATAGAATTTGCTTCGATATTTTGAATTGCTCTTAAAAACGCTTCCTTATTCTCTGGGCAGACAAAATCTAAAAGTTTATTTTTATTATTATCTCTTGCCTCTTTCCTATTATATCCCAATAAATCATAAAATCCTTTACTTGCATAATCGATTCTATAAGCATCATCGGGTACAAAACGAACAAGCCCAGCCTGAATACTGTTAGTAAGCTTATTCAACTCAAGTGCCGATTTTGCTACCTTCTTTTCATTTTCCAATTTAATATACAATAAAGTAAAAATAGCCATTACTAATAAGCATCCCGCTATTATAACGGACACCAATAATAGATTAGAATTATTTTGTAGAAAATTTAAAACTATCATATACTATCTCCCCCACAGTATATCTGAAACACATTTGATAACTCGAAACATTAAATAATAACTCTAAAGACTGTTTTTCAACATTTTATTCTATTTTTTTCAAAATAATGATATAAAACTTCTTATATAATATCATATAAGAGGTTTTATATCAATCAGTTAAAAGTTTTAAAAATTCTTAAAGTTCATAAGGTGTTACTTTGATAAATATGAAGTAGCAGCTTAAAGCTCATAAGGTGTAACTTGATATACATAATAATTAAGCCAGTTTGTATACATGGTATTGGCATGAGCTCTCCATGTCAGATTCGGTCGTTGCTCTATACCATCTGAATGATAGTAATTAACAGGAGGCTCGGTATCTAACCCCTTACCAATATCTCTTTTATATTCCTGATCTAATGATACTCTGTCATACTCAGGATGTCCCATAATAAAGAACTGCTTTCCTTCTCCAGCCATTACAATAAAGATGCCTGCCTCATCGGATTCTGCAAGAATAGTTAAGTCTTCATTCTCTAGTATGTCCTCTTTCAGTACTGTTGTATGTCTAGAATGAGGTGCATAAAAAACATCATCAAATCCACGGACAAATGGTATCCTACGTCTAAGAACTCTATGCTCAAATATACCAAACATCTTCTTATCAAGCTGCCTTTTTTGAATTCCATAATGATAATACAATCCGGCTTGGGCTCCCCAACAAAGATGCAATGTTGAGGTTACATGGGTTTTAGACCATTCCATTATTTCTTTCAGCTCGTCCCAATATGTTACCTCCTCAAATCCCATTAGCTCAACAGGTGCCCCGGTAATTATAAGTCCGTCAAACTTACGGTTATATACGTCCTTACATGTAAGATAGAATTGATCCAGATGACTGGTGGGGGTGTTTTTACCAACATAAGTACCCGTAGTCAAAAATGTTATGTCAACCTGTAGGGGTGTATTAGAAAGGCTGCGAAGTATCTGCACCTCTGTATCTTCTTTATTAGGCATCAGATTTAAAATAGCAATCTGAAGCGGACGAATATCCTGATGCATAGCCCTGCTTTCATCCATTATGAATATATTCTCATCTTCTAATACCCTTTTAGCAGGTAAATTACTCTGTACTTTAATAGGCATTAATCATCACCAACCTTATTTAAAATATTATAGTACTTTCTGATTATTTATTATTAGTTCGAATTCTAGCTCAAGCTTATTAGCGGCTCTTTTACATAGGAGCATGCGGCCTAGAAATATTTCAAAATAATCCATAACAGGACTTATAGTGGTATCTATAGTCAGATTCAGCTGAAATATTTTACTATCAATTATCTCTACCTTGGATTCCTCTACAGCGTAATTCACTCTATCATGGATATCAAAGCTGGGAAGATCAAGATTACGGACCCGGCTTCGCCTTACATCTGTCTTATCGGCAAGAATAAGTGCAGCGGCAATAGCACTTACGGGTACCGCAGTTCCTTCATCATGATTACCTATGGCTGCTATTACCTTAGCATTTTCCTCCGGCGTTGCCCCCAGCTTATCAAGTATACGAAAGGCCATGACAGCCCCGCTTTGTGCATGCTCCTCACGATTAACGATATTGCCTATGTCATGCAAATAGCATGCAATTTGTGCCAGCTCCACATCCTGCCGAGGATAATTAAGAGTCTCCAATATATATTTTGCTACATTGGCAACCTTAGCTACATGGGCAAGACTGTGTTCAGTATACCCCAGTGATGAAAGTGTATTATCGGCCTGTATAATATATGTTTTTATTGCTTCATTCTCTTTTATATCTTTAAATATAATCATATTGTTCCCTTCCTAGTCCTCAAGCATATTCAAAAGCTCTTCCTCAGACAGTACTTTTACTCCCAGCTGCTCTGCCTTAGTAAGCTTACTACCGGCATTCTCACCCGCAATTACATAATCCGTATTCTTAGAAACACTTCCCGATACCTTACCTCCATGCTTCTTCACTAATTCCTCCATCTGTGTCCTACCCATGAAAGGTAGAGTTCCTGTAATAACCAGTGTAAGCCCTGTTAGACTTCCATTTGCGTTCGAAGCCTCTTCGCTTGATGTGAAGTTCACACCTGCCTGCTCAAGTCTTGACAATATATCAAGATTTTCAGGATTTGAGAAGAATTCTAGGATGGCTCTAGCGCTTATATCACCCATATCCTTAACTGTAATAAGCTCCTCATATGAAGCCTCCCTAAGGCGGTTAATCGATTTGAAATGACTCATAAGCTCATAAGCTGCTTGGCGGCCTATATTACGGATACCAAACCCTGTAATAAGACGATCTATATTGTTGTCCTTACTATTTTCTATGGTTGCTAGTAGCTTATCGGTATTCTTTTCTTTACCGATTAAGCCCTTTTCAATCATTTCATCCCTATATTTGTCTAGATAGTATATATCGGCTATATCCTTTACATAGCCTTCCTTAACAAGAGCTTCTATATAAGCTTCTCCAAAGCCTTTAATATCCATGGCATTTCTTCCGACAAAATTCAATATATGCTGGGTAAGCTGGGCAGGACAATTAAGATTGATACACCTTATATCTACTAAGCTATCGTCTCTTACAGCCGTACTACCACAGGAAGGACATTCTAAAGGAATACTATAGGGCTTGGCATCATGTGGCCGCTTCTCCTTCACTACCGATAGAACCTCTGGAATAATTTCACCGGCCTTTCTGACAACTATGGTATCTCCGATTCTTACATCCAGCTGATCTATTCTATCCTGATTGTGAAGTGTTGCTCTCTCCACATTGGTTCCACAAAGGCGTATAGAATCAAAAATAGCAGTCGGAGTAATTCTTCCCGTCCTTCCCACCGAAAGTCTAATATCCCTTATAACGGTCTCCTTTTCTTCAGGAGGATATTTGTATGCTACCGCCCATCTTGGCACCTTAGATGTTGCTCCAAAATGCTCTCTATCTGATAGACTATCAACCTTAACCACCGCTCCATCTATATCATAAGCGAAGCTTCCTCTAGACTCTCCGATATCGGTTATAGCCTCCCATACCTCATCGGCAGTTCTACATATTCTAAAGTCTTCTATAACCTTCATCCCTTGTCTTCTTAGCCACTCTAGGCTTTCAGAATGCCTGCCAAAGTCAATGCCCCTGCTATCTTGAACATTAAAGACGAAGAGAGAAAGCTTTCTCTCCTTCACCACCTTGGGGTCTAGCTGTCTAAGAGTTCCTGCTGCACAGTTTCTTGGATTGGCAAATAACTTTTTGCCCTCTGCTTCAAGCCTTTCATTGACCGCATCAAAGTCCTCGGACTTCATGTATACCTCACCTCTAACCTCAAGGTAGGGCACAGGCTCCTTTAATGTGCTTATATAATCCTTAATCATTCTAATATTCTCAGTGACATCCTCACCATAATTTATACCGTCACCTCTGGTAACACCCATAGCAAATTGCCCATTCTCATATCGCAGGGAGACAGACAGCCCATCAATCTTTCTTTCGACTACAAATACTGTATCTTCTTTTTCTCTAAGTATCTTATCTACGAAGCTATATACATCTTCCTTAGAAAAGACGTCCTGTAAACTAAGCATCGGTACATTATGCTTAACTAGGACACCCGCTTCTCTTTTTGCCTTTCCTCCTACCTTCTGGCTTGGGGAATCAATACTTTGAAGCTCAGGATGCTCTTCCTCAAGCTTTCTAAGCTTAACCGTAAGCTTATCATATTCATAATCAGAAATTTCAGGATCATCCTGGTTATGATACCTATCATTATGATATCTTATCAACTCTCGTAAGTCCTCTATCTCCTGTCTTATATCCATATCTTATCACCTGAGCCCTTCTTCTATATATCCTAAATAATTACTTTCATAATAATCATTATACTATATTGCCAGCATATTTTATGGGTATCTCTGAAAATTAATCCTCATTATTTTCTAGCAATCTGTTTAGCTCTTCCATTTCCCTAGGTGTAATATTCCTCCAGGTCCCGCTCTTTAGTCTTCCAAGTGTAATGTTCATGATGCGAACTCGTACAAGCCTAACTACTCTGTATCCTAGATATTCGCACATTCGTCTAATCTGCCTATTAAGACCTTGGGTTAAGATAATCCTAAAGGTATTCTTATCAATTACAGTAATCTCACAGTGCTTAGTCACAGTATCAAGTATGGGGACACCCTCAGACATTTGCTTAACAAATTCCTTGCTTATCTCCTTGTTCACAGTCACTATATATTCCTTATCATGGCCGTATCTTTCCCTAAGGATACTGTTAACTATATCTCCGTCATTGGTCAGTAGTATTAAGCCCTCTGATTCCTTATCGAGTCTCCCGATAGGAAATATCCTTGTAGGATAATTAATAAAATCCACGATATTATCAGGTTCCTTTGAAGATGTAGTACTTACAACTCCTATAGGTTTATTAAAGGCAATCAATACTCTTTTCTCTTTATTACTGACTGGCTTACCATTAAAGGTTACACGATTTTCTGGATTCACCCTAGAGCCTATCTGAGCTTTAACACCGTCAATCTTTACTTTGCCCTCTTCAATATACTTGTCCGCTTCTCTTCTGGAACATAATCCAGCATCACTTAGAAATTTATTAATTCTAATACCATTGCCAGCCATAGATTTATTGGATTTATTTGAATTATCATTATTATTTGTATTCATATTACTCCTACTCTCTTGGTTATTGCCTTAATGATTTGAATGTTATTATATATTATTTTAATTCTTTAGTCTACTAAAAATAGGATAAGCTGAAGCTGTTGCAGTATAAAAGGGACATATATATATATGTCCCTTTTATACTGCAACAACTTAAAGTTTGTCTATTCGCCTGGATTGGCTTGGTTATTTCCTCCATTCTGGGTAGATTGTTCTTCATTGCTTTTTGCAAGCTCATCTAGTCCATTCCAGAATATCAATAAATCTTCATCCCTAGCCTTGGCTTCCTCGCCTTTAGCATTTGTATTATTAATTAATTCAATAACATCCTCGTCCTCGTTTCTTGCATTAAAATATTCCTCTACTTCAGGTGTTTTATCACTAACAATCTTAAAATTGCCATTCTCATCTGTAATTACATAGAATTTAGATAATCCCGGAGCTAGAGTGTTGATGCTTGAGAACTTAATTTCATGATATGCATATACAATATATGCTCCCTCTTCAAAGCTCTTCTTCGAATAGGTCTTTATATTATTATATTCCTCGATATATTGAACTAATTTTTGTAGTTGTTCTCTGGTCTCCACCTTGCTTGGATCAAGGTAAATAGATTTAAGCTTATCCACATCGCTTGATGCCTTAGCATTAAAAAACACCTCAATAAATGCGTCCATACCCTCCATCTCTTCTAAGGGGTACACCGGAATAGGTGTCGGTGTGGGAATCGGTGTTGGAGATAAGGTGGGCATAGATTTCACTTCTGCCCCTTCTGTATTATCCAAGGCTGCATCCATAGCGGCCATAGTTGATATATCATCGCCATCGTCGCTTACTTGTGCTTCAGCCACAATGCCGCTGGCAGTACTAGTCTGTTCCTCCGCTTTAGGCTTGCCCTGGCTTATCGATAATGTTAACAGCCCGATACCCATGGTGCTCAAAGACGTTAACAGTATTATTTTCTTATATTTTAGTTTCATCGTGGGGATATGCTCCTTTTCAGCTAAATAAATGTCAGTAATGATATAGGTATTTTAACAAACTGTTAATCATAAGTCAAGACTATACTTAACTCTTTTGTAACACATTTAACAATTTTGTAACATTTTAGCTTAAATCAAATCTTTACTTTGCTTTGCAGATAGTTTATACTGTTCAAGATAAGCTCTGCACCTGTAGCTCAGTGGATAGAGCGTTCGCCTCCGGAGCGAAAGGCCGCTAGTTCGAATCTAGTCAGGTGCGTTATCTAGTGTTATCTCCTTCTAAGTTTGCGTCTCTTTCTACGCCTTAAGATAAGTCTAACTACTAATACAATTATAGCCAGTAGCAGCAGTATAATTCCATAAAACATTAAAGCTATATGGTTGGGGTTAGATACGAAGGCTGTAATGCTACGTATGTTCTCTACATTCTTCCTTCCTTGAACCTCCTTATAATACTCAGATATCTCAGGAACACCATCTACCTTATCAAAGGATTTTAGGTAGGATACCAGCGCATACCATTCCTTTACTTCGCTCTTTGTATCACCCTTAGTCTCATATATTATCTCATTCTCATAATCTGTTACCGGTAATCCATCTCTTGTTTTAGGTTCTATTTTAAGAAGTCCGAAGGACTTCTCACCGACTACAGATAGCATCTGTGCAGAATATAATCCAGCCACAACCCGGTATAATTTATCGTCTTGGATTTGCTCCAGATAATCCTCTGTGATTTCATCTGTCAGATTTTGAGTCTTAACCAAGGAGCTATCTATTACCTTATTAAATATCAATCTATTAGGGTTAAAGGTATATTGCATACCGGATATAAATAGCTGAGCTTGCTTCATTAGGGGTCTTACTGAGGCATCCACCTCACTGACAGCTTTTAGTTCTTTCCCCGTTAGATATATTGAGATCAGCGGGTATCCTGGCATCTTATCGGCTCCAATGCCTAGAGAGCTGACACGAAAGGCATCTGCTACTCTAATGTCCCCTTGAAAAAAGGAATCTCGTACAGTTCCGACGGGAACAATGGCTACATCCACCGGGATATAATCTTCACCCTCTGCCTGCCTTACTGCATATATATATGCATCACTTATAAGGTTCCCCAGGGTGGATTCATTATGGCAGTCTTCCATTTCATTTGCAGAGGGAAAAGAAAATGGTGTATAAGCCACAAGCTCATCAAAGGATAGATCAAACTTACTGAAATACTCCTCCTCAACCGCTGTCTTATACTCCTCCACTAGCTGAGAAATGGTTTCATCTTCCGGTATGGCTTCACTAACATTAACCAGCTCATAACGGTCCAGTTTCCAATCAGGTCTCCCATTACGTGAAAGTTCCATGACTCCCAAATTCCTGCCATATTCCTCTGAAGAAGCTATAATTGTATTTCCTATTATAATCGGTTCTTCCAGCTTGGTATGGCTATGTCCACTGATAATGACATCAATTTCGGGGACATTCTTAGCCAAAATCTCATCCTCGGATTCGGATTTATTAGCCTTTGTACCTGAATGAGACAGGCATATGATTAGATCCACCTGCTCCTGCTCCGATAAAATCTTCACAAGGCGCTTGGCATGTGTGGTAGCATCTTCAAATACAACCTCAGACATGGGAGCCATTGAGGCAGATTCCTCTCCCATAAGGCCGAACATTCCGATTCTAATACCATTTCTCTCTAGAACCAGATAATCATTAACTCCATAGGTATCTATAGCTTCTTTAAGAGCCTGTAGGGATGAGGTTATATTTCCTTCCTCATCTATAGGAAATGTAAGATTAGATTGAACCATCTTAGGTAGCTTATCTCCACTATCTACAGCTGCATTAAGACTAAGAGCCAGACCTTCTGCTCGATAATCAAATTCATGATTACCAAGGGTTAGGACATCATATCCCATACTTCCCATTATACGAAGTTCTGGAGAATGGTTTGTAAAAATGGTCTGAAAGGGAGTGCCCATGGAATAATCTCCGGCATCAAGAAGTAAAGCTTCAGGATTACTTTCCCTCTCACTATCTATAATACTCATTAATCTTGCATAGCCTCCGGTTTCCACTACCATACCGTCCTTTTCAGTCATAAAAGGCAGAAGATTGCTATGCATGTCATGTGTAAACATTATCGTAACCCTGTCAGCATCTTCTGTGGCAAAGCTCCTTGGTATTATGATTACCTGGAATAATAATATAGCTATCATAATCCAAATAATCTTGACTCTTGGACACTTTCTTATCATACAGTCTTTAGTCCTTTCTAGTGAAATTAAGTTTCTCTATTAATCAGCCCACTCCCACTCTACATCAATATGTTCAATAGTAACATTGTTTTCCATGGATTTGAATCTATTAACCCAATTAGGTTGTTCTGGAAGATCTTCTGAGGGCTCTGTATATTCAGGATAAGTAATATACTCCTCCCTCTTTACTACTATACCATTAAGTGCCCACCAGTCTTCATCTGTTAGTCGTTTATCACTAACAAATTCATAGGTGCTATAGACCGCGCCTCTAGATAGGTATAGCTTACCCTCCACCGGTATAACGACATAGATTTGATCAAAGTAGCCTGTGGCTAGGGTTAGATAGGCTCCCGGATTAGTAGCGACATCCGTTACCAGCATATCTGTAATATCAATTGCTCCTCCATCATTTGCTGCTGCATATATAAAATAATTTATGATATTCTCCATAGATGCACCATAATATAATAGCCGATTATATTCCTTTTCTGTTAGCTTCTCGTTTCGCAATTCCTTGATGCTACATTCGATTAAAAACTTAAGGAGCTCTTGATAAGAGGTAGCCCCATGCTCAAGGCTGGATTCTAGCATGTCTCTCTCTCTTAATACTGACATGGTATATTCAGTCAGGTAAAGTAGCTTGCTATAGAGATACACATTAGGCTCCACGTAGTGATAATGCTCCTTGTATATTACACCATTTCCGCCCTCGGCGGCTGCCTGCTTTCCATATAGGACTGTATCATGCTTAAGCTCGGTATAGCTTCCGACAGAAGCATTTAATGACTTAGCCCTCCAGGCCTCATTAGTCATAAATATCGGCATTCCAGAATCCTCATCATATTCAGTCAGATTCTCTTTTATTGTCCAAAGCCATCCATTATAGAGATTCTCACCCCAGGTATCCACGTCATATTCGGAAACCTCTTCTTTTAATTCATAAAATGTCTCTACATAATCAGGCCATTTATCCTGTGGCCTATAATAATTCATCATAAGGTCTTCGGCTGTCTCGCTACCAAGTACACCCATTACATCAAGAGCTGATGGCAAGGGTCTTAGTATAGGCACTATAAGCTGTTGCATAATGTAGCTGTCCATAATATAACGCTGTCCCATATATCTAAATTGCTTTCCAGTTGGAGTCGTTACTGGTTCGACCACATCAGGAGAAAACCTTCCCTGTATCTTAGGCTCTGGCAGGTTCTTCACTGCCTGAGTAAGCTTATCATAATATTCTTCATCATCGAAAATATTAGGGTCATCATTCTCACCAAATACCTCTAACCTTAATCCGTTCATCATAAAGACGTTAATATCATCAGAGTCTCCCACATATTGCTTGGTAGGTTGGTATATATTATTCCAAAGCTCTGCATCACAGATAAATTCCGAATCTAGGAAGGTGGTATAGGACATCAATAAGGATTGAAGTACATTTTCATATATATAATTCCCTTCATCATTATAGAAGGGAAGTGGTGCTGTACCAAACCACATCATAGCCTTGAAAAATCGTCCTAATTCTTCAGTTCTGGTGTAATGGCCTCTTACAGTAAACTGAGAATAATCTAAATCAAAACCGAATAATGGTGACTCGGTAAAGGTCCCAGCAGCCTCTATAAGAACAAATTCCTCCTTGGCAATATTCATAAGCTCATCTTTTATCTCTACATCAATATCGCTTGTATCAAGCATTAGCATTCTGGCCACAAGAAAATAAATAATATTCTTCTCCTGTATGGCCTTGATATCCTCATCCTCTAGGATATCAAGCAAACGAATAGATTTATCAAGCATTTGGTCTGTCAGAATATCCATATAGTTATATAGATAATCACTTTCAATACTCATTAGTGATTTGTCAAAGAATTGATGATAAAGGTGTAATACAGAATCGGATGTAATGAAATTCGGTATCTTCAGATACTCATTAACATCATATATATAGTTCATTCTGGTATGCTCACCTGGTAGAACCACAAACCCATTCTTAGACAGCATATCCTTCTGCTTATCAGTAAACCCGTTAAAATACTGAATGTTCTCTATATTTGATAGGTCCTTTTTAACCTCATAAGGGTCCACCTTTGCCTCGAAGCTAGGCATGATAAAATCAGGCTGACTTACTCCTGGAAGTGTAACAGCAGCCCATTCATTATTAAGCCTAAGGCCCTTTGGCTCATCAGGGATAATTATATCATCATCTTTATCAACCTCATCTACAACACCCTTATCACTGTCTTCATCCTCTAAATCGGAACCTTCATTCTGCTCCTTAGTCGTATCTGGTATATCGTTTATCGGCTCCTCTTTTTTTCCTTTACTGCACCCTGTTATAAGCAAGCATATGCAAAGAATAACAGATATCAATTTCTTCATGACATGACCTCCCCTTAATCTAAGATATATCCTATTTTATATTTTTATATGTCACGATGTCTATTAGGTAAATTCTCTGTCATCTGATATGTCTATATTTATGTCTATAAAACACCTGTCTTATCAGGTGCTTAATCATCCTCTTTAGCTAGGAGCTTACCCTCTACTATCGATAAAATCTGGCTTTTCTCCTCTTCTTCCTCATAATATGTAATCTCCAGCGAATTTTCACCCTTCATAGTTACATTTTGAATCATTGGGTATGCCTCACTATCTGCTATCATAAAAAATCCAAAGTCAAACCAAGAGTATATACTTATCTTTTCCTTATCATCTTCGGCCTGCTCGATAAATACCAGCTCCTGTCCAGGTGTAGAAAGTAATTCCATAGGATAAAATTCTCTCCATATCCCTGCAATCCGTGAACCGGTCCATTTTCTTGATAAGATATCGTCCTGATAATTAAATACGAACATTCGGTTTTTTATTTCCTTATCATAAGGGGTGGTTTTCCTGAGAGCTATAAGGATTTCTGTGATATTATCCCCATCTATATCAGCCAGCTCAACCTTCCAGGGCATTAGGTTCTTAAAATCATTCTCATAGCTTCTTTGCCAGGTATCTTCATTTCTTTCAAAGACCACAAACAAGTCCCCATATTCATCTATTCCATTCGTATTTATCAATGTATAGGCTAAAGACTCATCAATAGTGTAATCGATCAGAAGCTCATTTTCATTTAAGGCTGATGATAAAGCCTCCTTAGAATTCTTATGCAACCTGGACAAATATAGTCCAAAGAAAAGCACTATAATTATAAGAAGAAAGAAAATATATTTTGATTTTATTTTACTTGATATTGCTCTTCTTTGCATAACAATACCCTTCATCACAGATTATTTTAATCAGTCTTTTTACTATATCTTAAGATTTTCATCTTCAGATGTTTAATACTCTATTTTCTCCAGATACAAGCCCCAGGGTTCCGCCATTCTCCCAGTTTCTTTCCTGACACCTGAGTCTATTATATCAGGAATATCCTTTGCTTCTATTTCACCAAGTCCTGCCGAGGTAAGGGTACCTACTATCTTTCGAACCATATTATAGAGAAAGCCGTCACCACATATTCTGATATCAATAAATCCCTCTTCCTCTTCTATATCTATAGATATAATATTCCTAACCATGGACTTCTTCTTAGACTTGGCATTGGAGTATGCAGTAAAGTCATGCTCTCCGACAAAATAACTTCCTGCATTAAGCATTTTAGTTATATCCAGCTTCTCAGCCACATGCATGCTGTACTTTCTCATAAAGGGATGCGAATACTCCCTGTTCCAAATCCTATAAAGATATGTCTTTGATTTAGCATTATATCTTGAATGAAATCTATCAGAGACAATATCAACACCCACAACACTTATATCATCAGGCAGATATCGGTTGAAATATTCCATAACCTCGTCTTCAGAAAAATGCCTCTTCGCATGGAAGTTAGCTATCTGGCCAAAGGCATGGACCCCTGCATCGGTTCTACTACAGCCTATGATTTCTGTGTCCTCACCGACCATCTCTGAAAGAACCCTATCTAGCTTTCCCTGAATTGTGTTGTCTGTATTACCTAGCCTTTGCCAGCCCCTATAGCGTCCACCATCATATTGAATTGTAAGCCTGTAATTTGGCATAGTAAGTCTCCATTCGGTATATTAACTAATACTGAGTATAACACAATCATACGATATCTACAATAAATGGCAGATAGGATTTTAGCCTTCTGCCATCTAATTAACACTCTATTCATCTATACTTACAACCTTACCCATGAACAGTATGGTATCCATCACGTCATCATTAATGATGAACATAAAGGGACGATTGGCTATAAAGGTAAGAGGCTCCATAGGTGATTCAGCTGTTAATGCCACCTCCACTACAGTCACTGCGGCTGCTTCACTACCTTCCTCATTCACCTCTATAAGAGCTTTGTGCATTACATCGCTGATTTTGACTTTCTCTCGAATACCAGTAAAATCAGCATGGTCGCTAAAGGCCTCTTCCATGCCGAGAGATATTAAACTATCCTTAAGACTCTTCGTACCATATTCCAACTTGAATCTCGGAATACGAAATACTATATCATCTCTTTCTTTAACGGTCTTCTTTATGTTATCCCATTTCTCAGTAGTCATCTTATTAATGAATTCATTGATGTCATTTCCCTCTGAGGGAAGAATGATATACATAGAGGTATTCCCATTGTCATATGGAAGTCTGACAGCTTTGTACTCATCATTGTCAGTATATAGGACTGAGTCATTGACTTTTCTCATCATATTAACGGTCTGCGTCTCGCCGTCCATAGCATAAAACTCACTTGGATAGGTTCGCTTAGAATCAAAGGGCTCTTTCCATTCACCTTTAAAATAAATGGCGTTAATAAGATACATAAGAACCTCTTTACGAATCGGGGGCTCTAGCATCCTAGTAATCTTACCCTTTGTAGCATTATCAATCCAATTATTTATGATATCTACTGCTTTATCATCAGAGAAATCAAGTGACTCAACTACTGCGTTAAAGTTCTTCTTATTGGTTTGGATAAACTCTTCTCTTATTTCTTCTCCATCCCTAATCCATATGGAATTACCGATATTTAGCTCAATGCTCTTATCAATATTCTTAAGGTGAAGCGTAAGATTACGAAAGCTATTATTTACTAATTCCCGTTCCAGACCTCCTAAGCCTAATGCCTCCTCCATGCTTTCCTTTGTGGTCATCTCTGCTCCGTTATATGCCATAGCAAGAGCTTGGGATATACTTAAGGGTGATATGAAGATACTCTCTTCTAAATCCTTTTCATTCAGCTTCTTAAATATATCTAATGCAAAGTATTGATTACCCTCTTGAACACTAAAATCGACTTCCTTCGCAGCATTAAACTCTTCCCATTTGTCTTCTCCGAAATAAGATATAATCTCTTTTGCCGAAACGAAGGAATACCAATCCTTCTTAAGAGGGTCTTCGATTTGGTAAACACCTTGTTCCATATTGACTAATGTCGGCATAGATTCCTCGTATTGATATAATACGAACAAATAGGTTTCATCAATTAAAATATTAGGCTTCCCTTTAATTATGAGAATATCCTTTTGTTCTTCCTCCTCTAGGACCTTAAGCTGTTCCTCCAAATACATACGCTCTAATCCGCCTAATACCCTTATTTTGGTGGTATCAGAAGGATCTCCTTTATAGGAGGTTATTACATCGAGATCATATATGGTATAAAGGCTTCGATCCACTTCATTTGTTTCCCCTGAAGGAGGCTTGCCTGTCCGATCATCCAATACTTGAAAAGAAATATCCGTTACCCTACCTAAAAGAATTACATTACCTGCCTTAACCAGCTTTTCCACATCCTCGTAGACAGGCCAGTCCGCCGACATAGATTTATATACTACTTTATCCGTGGTATCTTTATCGTTAGCCTCTATATCTACAACAGACTTGTCTTCCTTAATTGTGTCCATATTGGCTGAACAGGAAGTTAAGGCTAGAACTAGTGCAACAAGAAGTAGGAGCTTGGTTTTCATAATTAATCCACCTTTCTATTATATATATCTAGAAATCATTCTTTATTCATTTACGCTAATAAGCTTACCCATGAACAAGATAGTATCCATAACATCATCGTTTATAATAAACATAAATGGACGGTTAGCAATAAAGGTAATATATTCTGGGTCACTTTTTGTCATCATGCTAACTGCTGTAGCTGCTGCTGCTTCAGTACCTTCCTCATTTACCTCTATATATGCTTTATGCAATACATCGTCAATTAGAAGGTCCCCTCTAATACCAGAAAAGTCAGCAGCACTTTGGCTAAAGGCTTCTACCATACCTAGTTCAATTAAGCTTCTAGTTAAACTCTTTGTTCCATATTCAAATTCAAACTTGGGAATTCTAACAACTACATTCTTTTCTTTAACTAGAATCTCCTTAATCTCATCCCATTTATCGGTGGTCATATTACTAATTAAATCATTGATATCTCTTCCTTCTGAAGGAAGAATTATATACATTGAAGTATTCCCTTTACCATATGGAAGTCTAATTGCCTGGAATTCTTCATTACCTGTATATTCAACAGCTCCTTTTGACCTTGCCATCATATCAACCGTCTGTTTCTCACCACCTGGCTTATAAAAGCTATCTTTCCTTGTATCCTCCGGGTCAAACTGCGTCTTCCATTCACCTTTAAAGTATATTGCATTAATAAGGTACATCACAATCAACTCATCAATTGGAGCCTTAAGAACTTGATCAATTTTTCCATTAGTAGCATTTTGTATCCAATCATTTATAGTTTCTGCAGCTTCAGGATCAGAAAAGTCAAGCATTTCCACTGATGCACTAAACTCTTCTTTGATGGTTTCTACATACTCCTCATTGATTTTCTCCCCATCCCTAATCCATATGGAATTCCCGATATTAAGCTGAACCTTTTTATCAATTTGCTCAAGATGATTCGTCAGATTACTAAAGCTTTCATTTACTATAGCATTGTCAAGTCCTGATAATCCAAGAACCTTTCCCATCTCTTCCTTTGTTGTCGTCTCTGCTCCGTTATATGCCATAGTCAGAGCCTGCGAGATATTTAAGGGTGATATAAAAATACTCTCCCCCAAATCCTCTGCATTCAGTTTCTTAAATATATCAAATGCAAATTTCTTATTACCATCCACAACTACTGAATCAATTTTATTCAAGTCATATTTTCTATTGTTAGCACCTGGGTTATTGGTTAATGAGCTATTACATGCTGTCAACAAAGTAGCTATGATAGCTGTACTTATTATAAATAATAGAATTTTCCTCATACCCTTCCCTCCTAATATCGCTTTAATATATATTAGACGAGAATACCTTCCTTATTGTTCCACTTTCCACGAATAAGCAGATTAGTAAAAGGGAAAGATAAAAAAAACCGAAGGTTTTTGAGTTCCTAATCTGTGGACTTATGATTTAATCATACAAAAATACACCAACGCACCCCGTACTTGTCAATTAAGTCCGCCTCCAGCGAACTATAGCTACAGGGTCCTAAGGGTGAGATGATATTAGCTTCATCTTTAAGTAAATCATATATTTTATGAACTATAGTCTCTTTGCCTTCCCCAAAATGCAAACAAAACATCATATTGTTTCCTATCATAACATTATCATCAGTTAACTCACTTATAGCCAGTACCTGCCCAAACACATCAAGCTCAGAATGCAATAAAGTTCCGTCCGAATTAGGATAAATACTTATTAACTTAGCATCAAATACATTTTGGTAAAATTCGAGTGCCCTGTTGCTTCCTTTTACAAAAACCTGCATCATTGATCTGTACATTCATCTTCCCCCTTAATTCCATTTAATATGATTTGATTTTCTTTGATATATAGTGTACTATCTGTAAACAAGTTACATTATTATATCATAGGTTCGCAGATAGGAACACAAGAAGGCGGTGACTATATGTATTATATCGTATTTGATCTGGAATTTAATCAGGATCCAGATTCTCTAGTGGATTCAAGTCTTAAACCAGAATTCCCTGAGAAGAAAGGTAAATATCCCTTTGAGATAATCCAACTCGGTGCGGTAAAGCTGGATGTGGATTTTAATAGAGTGGGAACCTTTAGTCGTCTTGTAAAGCCATCTATATATTCCCGAATTAGTGAATTTGTAACAGAACTTACTGGTATAACAAACGATAGTCTTGATTCTGAACAGACCTTTAGTCAGGTCTATAAAGAGTTCTTAGAATTTGTGAACGAACCTGAGATAGTTTTGTGTGTATGGGGAATGACTGATATGAAGGAACTTATTAGAAACGCTGTCTATCACAAGCTTGATGAGAAGCTTCTCCCAAATAGATATATCAATATCCAACCCCAAGCTTCAGTACATCTTGGTATGCCAAAGAAGAAGCCTCTTGGTCTTAAATACTGTGTAGAAGCTCTAGAAATCGAGGTATCATATTTATTCCATGATGCACTAAATGATGCTCTTTATACTGCCGAGGTGTTTAAAAAAGTATATACTGCAGAGGTAAAGCCAAGAAGATATGATCAGGCTGTGGCATTAAAATCAATAAGGCCCGCTAAGATGACTCTTGATTTTCCTATGCTTATCTCACAGTTGGAGAAAATGTTCTCCAAAGAAATGTCCACAGAGGAAAAAGAAATCATCCGCCTTGCCTATCATATGGGTAAGACAGGACAATTTCTTAAGGCGGATGAAACCACATAGGGATTTCTTTCCCTATCCATGATGATTATTGTTCTATATAGTATTTCTGTTGCGCTATTTAGTAGTCATGTATTGAGCTGTTAAAGTGACCATCTCCGACTATTTCTACAACCTCCTCGTGTCCTTTAAAGGAGCTATTGTAAGCCATGGGATTTGATCGGAAGACAAATTCATGCCCACCTCCCGGAATTTGAAGGGGAAGTAAATCGAAGTCATCATTAACGGCAGCGGCAACATTATCATTCCACTGCTCTGTTCTAAATATAGCAAAGGAAATATCCTGGTAAGGCTCCTCCACGGTCCACTTTGGATGCCTTATATTCATTACTATGAATTCATCATCTATCTTTCTAAATAATTCATCCAAGTCCTCATCCCCGGTCTCCTTAGATGTAGAGGTCTGTAGCCCCTCCCACTCTTTAGGCAGATATATACCAAAATTATATTCCTCATTCAGATACTCTATCTTGCTATCATCTAAGATAGTTATATTTCTCTTAATCATTGTGTCGCCTACATTAAAGTATCCGTATACCTGATAGTCAGGATATTTACCAGCACCATAATCATTTCCATCTAATGTCATTCGACTAAAGCTTGCTGATATGCGATAGTCTCCTAATGGTAGCCCATCTGTATAAGGAATCAAATGATAGGTATGCCAGCGGGCATCATTTGTACCTAATCCATAACCAATAGCATTAAATCCATAATTAATATCTGTTTCCTTGCTTACCTTTTCCCATGAACCATTAATCTTTTCTTCTAATGTGTAGAATTCACCGAACATCATCTCATCATTTAATGTATTGTACCATTTTACCCGCACATCCAAAATACCTGTCTCGTATGCTTCATACTCTGTCTCTATCCATACTTCCTCTAATTCTTCTAGTTCTTTAATGGAGTTATCTAATGGGTTGGCTTCGTTAACCTCATTATTATCTATGGGATTAGCATCAATAGATTCCTCAACTGGTATATCAGATAAAGAAGTATCTGTATTTGATGCATCTGATTTTGATTCATCTGTAAAGGATGTATCTGGTTCTGATGCTTCTAATTCACATCCAATAAAGCTGAAGCCACATAATAAAAATATTAGCAACAATACTAATAGTTTCCTCATATAGCACCTCCTGTTTTAGCTTATCCACATACCACTTCTTGTTATCTCCCATGTATCCTTATCAAGCTTGGCCTTTGCATTCCAACCGATAGCACCAAGTCCGCTTCTCCATTTTTCAATAGAACACTCTATTTTATCCATGTCATTATTGATTTCAATATCTTTTATCGTCATTAGGATACCATCCTCAAAATATAGATTATCCTTATCAATAAACCCTTGCTCTGCTAATTCATCGAATGTGCCCACAACCACTTCAAGCTCGTATTTCTCCTTCGCTAAAGCTAGGATAATTTCCGTCTCAATATTAGAAAGTATTGTCCATTCAGAGGTGTCAAATGCAATCATAGTGATGTTGCCATTTAGCCCACTGTCCTCTTGATATATATCGTCTATTAAAGCAAGGAATCCATCAATTATATAATTATGTCCGATTAGTTCAATCTTATCGGCAGTAATCTGTGCAGGATATGATTCTGCAATCAATCCATTATAGGATACTTTAATTCTATCAGCAGGTTTAAGCATACCTATATCTATCACATTTCCCTGTTCATCTATAATCTCAGCTGCTCCAGTTGCTATAGAGATTCTATCTGAGGATGATGACTCGATACTATCCTTATCAGGGGTAACGAGTAAGCCTTCCTCTGAACTTATTACCTCAGCCATAAAGACTTCATAGTCAATATTCTCATCCTTGGTATTCCCATTCTTATTACACCCAATCAAACTACTTACCATTATAAAAAGTATAAGCATATAAAATCCTATTTTCTTCATTCTGTACCTCCTCAACTATCCAATAATATTATATACATCTATTGGACGAATCAAAGTGGGAAATAGTTCCGTGCAATGTGACAAGGGGGCTGTGATAATGGGACGGAGTTGTTGTCATACTTGTTTGGAATATGACAAGGGACAGGGTTGTTGTCACACTTATTTCTAAAAAGATGTCAGATACCAAATCGAATATTGATATCTGACATCTTAAGATTGCAATAATATATTATATTCATTATAGTATTTTTCTTCCGTCATAATCCATATTGTGCAACACATATTGGTGGATTTGACGGTAGAGGAAGCTGGCAAGACAAAGTCTGTTCATGGTGCCTGTCACCGTTATTGTACTACTACTTCTCCAGTAGCAGTTCACCCCAAAGCTCTGTGGATTGCCATGAATTATCAGTAGGGTCGTTGAACTTAGCTATACTTTGGCGCATTCCGAATTCATTGCTGTCATTAACCTGTGCATCAAAGCCCATAACGACGCCTTCCTTTGGCTCCTCTAATAGAGGTATAGCCATCTCTACGATATAACCGTCACCGGTTTTCTTTGCTTTGGCTGTGAAGCCCGGTGTATCCGGTTTGTCTCCAAAGGATGAAATTCCTTCATAATTAACTCTATACTGTCCGTCATCTATATCATAATATGCTGTCTTATCATTGTATTGGTCTAAAAAGATTTCCACCGAATCCTGTTCATAAGCATTGGGAGAGTTTTTATTGAGTAAGGAATCGGTTACCTCAAAAAGTGCATAAACATACTTCTCATCCCATAGGAGCTTGACTGTACCCTCTGCACCTTCCCAGGCAGTGATTGCCTTGTCTACATTTACAGCCTCAGCACTATTCCATATATCATCAATTTCAGCATCGATAGTAGGTGTACCATACTTTGCCTTGGCAAGACCTGGTTCTATTACTGTGTCTGTCTTGTTCAGAAATAGGTAGATCTCAGGTTCCAACACTGCATATGCTGCTTCTTTCGGCGAGTTATCTTTATTGAAAAGACAAGGGAAACTATCGCTTCTCCAGCTCTTATGATCCGTGTAACCCCAGAATGTAACTCTTTCAATAATATCACTATAATCCTTTAGCAGTATGAAGAGCTCTGCATATTTATTTGCCTGAGCTATTTCCTGCTCCTTAGTAAGACCAGTCGGAGCTGCACCGTTTACTCCAATATCTAGCTCAGTTATACTTACCTCCACTCCAAGCTCGGAAAATCTATTTAAACTATATTCTACTGTTCCTACAGATGTATCGACATTATAATGCCCCTGCATTCCAATACCGTCAATAGGTATCCCCTGCTCCTGAAAATCCTTAACCATAGCATATACTATATCCGCCTTGCTCTTATTGTTCAGGTTATAATCATTATAGTATAGCTTTGCATCAGGGTCTGCTTCCCTTGCAAATGTAAATGCCATAGCCAGATAATCTGGACCTATAGAGTTATACCATTGTGTTTGACGAAGACACTTGGTCCAGTCCCCGTCATCAGGCAGTGATACACCATCATTAATTGCCTCGTTTACCACATCCCAGGCTAGGATTTTACCCTTATAATTACCTGCTACATTCATAATATGGCTCTTAAGCTGCCCGATAGCTTCATCTCTACCTACGTTTGCACCCATCCATCTAGCAGACTGTTGGTGCCAGGCAAGAGTATGACCGATTACGGGAGTTTCATTTTCCTCTGCAAATCCAATCATTTGATCAGATTCCTTATAATTGAATTCTCCTTCTTTTGGCTGCATATACTGAGGCTTCATTAGGTTTTCCGGTGTAATAACATTAAAATGCTTTAGTATTAGGTCTTTATCAGAAGACCTAGCCGCATCCGTATAGATTGTCCCAATAAGGAAGTCATCCTCATATGCTTCAAAAAGAGAGAAATCCTCAGGCCACTCATATTCCATCTTATCTACTTCTTCTTCATCAGTTAAGCCTTGAGTTGAATCATCATCCTCTAAACCACCTACTGAATTATCGTCTTGTCTTTGCTCCTCCTTGTTACTTCCCTCAGTTGGTATATCATCATTACCGCATGCGGTTAAGATAGTCGCAACAAATAGGCTGATAATAAATAGAAAAACTAAACTTCTTTTTAATTTGAAGAACCTCATTATCTTCATTCCTTTCAAATTATTATTTGTATTGGCTTATTTTACCAAATCCCAATCTTCTTTATTATAATTGAGAACATCTTTTTAGTAAATACGAAAAGGAAATGAGCTATAGTTTTTTAATAACCTTCTGTAAAATTTACTATATTTTCAAGTGCCTCATTATTAAGATATCGTCTCAGATTATCTGTAAATAAATTAACTCTTCTGGTGTCATTTCCTACCGAAAGGCCTGAACTATGCTGTGTAATAATTACATTGGGTAACTCCCATAAAGGGTTATCTGCAGGCAGGGGCTCGGGCGTCATTACATCAAGTCCGGCTCCACCGATTCTATTATTCCTTAGAGCTTCTATTAAGGCCTCCTGGTCAATCAGCTCGCCCCTACCGATATTCACAAGAAAGGCATCAGGCTTCATTATACCTATTCTTTCCTTTGATATAATTCCCTTGGTCTTCTCAGTAGCAGGCAAAGTAAGCACAATATAATCTGACCTCCCTAACACCTCATCTATCTCTTCGGTTAGATATATTTCATCAACATAATCAGGCTTTTTAGATAGTATTCTCTTTACTACTAGAACCCTTGCTCCTAAAGCCTTTGCCCTTAGTGCAACCTCATTGCCTATATCTCCAAAACCTATAATTCCTACTGTAGATCCATAAAAATCCCTGGTTTTATAAATACTGCTCCATCTCTTTTCTTGCTTTAATAAGGCGTAATCCTGCAAATTCCTATTGTAGGATAATATCATGGCTAATACATGCTCTGATATCGCCCGGCCATATACACCACTTGAAGTTGTCAGTAATATATCCTTACTCATATATAGATGATCAGAATCCGTATAACCATCAGCCCCAGCACTATATAGTTGGAGCCATTTCAAATTCTTAGCCCTTTTAAGTACATCCTGCCTTGGCCCACCAAATATAATCTCTGCTTTTGAAATCATCTCATCTGTTAGATTGCTATCTGTGGCTATAGTAATGGTGGCCTCATTTGCTGTATCCATAATAAGAGCTTTCTGCTCATCATTTACATTAAATATTTTATTCGTAATTATTAATATATTAAGCTGTCTTTTTTGCATATTAGTCTCCTGTCTGTAAGCTATCCTACATTTACAATTCCAATATAATAGCCATTAATCAGTATAAGTCTATAGTAACTTATATAAATCACTTAAGTGATTAATCTCAATATCTACTGTTGAATCAGAGGTATTTATCAAGGCTTTTGGATTATACCAGCATGCTGTAATGCCGGCATTGTTACCTCCCTTTATGTCAGATGACAGTGAATCTCCAATTATCATAGCCTGATCTCGATTTGCATTATCAATCCTCTCAAAGCAGTAATCGAAGTATTCCTTCATGGGCTTTTGAAAACCTGTCTCTTCAGAGACAAATATCCTCTTCATATAACCTTCTATGCCGGATTCATGAATTCTTCTCAGCTGTGTATTAGTGACTCCATTCGTTACAATATATAGATCATATTTTTCATAAAGGTATTCAATTACTTGGATAGCATCATCAATCATTATATGTTGCATTCCTAGAAGCTCCTGATAAGCTTCCTCAAACCCATCCTTATTGCCTTTAATTTCAAATCTATCAAATAAAATCCTAAATCTTTGATGAATAACTGTATCCTTATCTATAATACCCTTCTCATATTGCTTCCATAAATCCTCGTTAATCTTAGCATAGGCTTTTCTTATTTCCTCATTTATTTGAAAACCAAAGCTTTCAAAAGCCAGCCTTATAGCCTCGCCCTCACAAGCGGCAAAGTCAAATATAGTATCATCAGCATCAAGTAATATAGTTTTATATATTTTCATAGCCTTTTCCTCGCTTAGTTATTATTAGTATCTGCATTTTACCATGTAATGTTTCTTAATACAACAAACAAGGGGACTTCTCATATCTTCTTTTTCTTAGTGAATCTATCATGACTAAAGTCATGAGAATGCATGGTAATTTATTCAATTAGGATTTAACCATATTCTAATTTATTATAATAATACTGTGTGGTATAATATGGATAAATTGCGTATGGGGGCTAATATATGATTATTATAAGAGATATAATTAGAAAAAGAAAAACTTGGCGGGAAGGAGTTACTCATGTAACACTAGATCCTGATGGACCAGGTGTTGCCAGACTTCATTTAGTTCCACCAAAGCCATCGATATTCAGAGATCCTCCCAGCCTGCTAGTAATTAACGGTACATGGTTTCTGCCTATCGGTCCTTCATGGGCGACAATAATGAGGATATTCTTTAACGAACTACAAGACTGCTGCAAGGATAAACGTGAGGTAAGGCCTGAAGAAATTAAGCATATAGAAAGAGCTGTTGTATCAAAAGCAAGAAAACTATATCCAGGGATAAAAGAAGATACCATTATAAATGATTTAAGCGAAATCATTACCTTAGCTATTAATATTGCGAGAGGTGAGAATATTCCAAAAGAAGCCGGTCTGGGCTTTAATATGAACCAATATAGCAAGTACATGACTGCACCACATAGGATGGACTTAATTGTCGCTCCCATGTCAATCAATGAAAATAGAATATGCCCACTAAACTGCGTATGCTGTTATGCCGATTCAGGACAGCTTATGGATATAAAGAGACCGCTTTCTACTGAGGAATGGAAGAAAATAATCGACAAGTGCAGAGACGCCAGAATTCCTATGGTAACATTTACCGGAGGTGAACCTCTGACTAGGCCAGATATCGTAGAACTAATCGAGTATGCAAGATGGTTTGTAACAAGGCTCAACACCAACGGATACCTTATCACCCCTAGACTTGCTTCCTGTCTTTATAATGCGAGTCTCGATGGTATTCAGATTACTTTGTACTCTCATGATGCCAGAATCCATGATAGTCTGGTTGGGAAAAGTGGCGCCTGGGAAAAAACAGTTGCTGGCATTAAATATTCCTTGGAAGCTGGTCTTTGCGTTAGTATCAACACCCCTTTGGTTGAGAAAAACAGTGATTACGGTAATACTTTGCGGTTTATAAAGGAACTAGGCGTCTGCTATGTCACCTGTTCCAGTCTGATTCCCACCGGAGGTGCTAAAGAGCAGATCATTACCGGTAAAGTATTGGATTCAATTGCTCTTAAGGAGGTCCTAAATGAGGCTGTATCAATATGTAATGAATTAGATCTGGAAATCTCATTTACTTCACCGGGTTGGCTTAAGGAAGATGATATAATAGATATTGGTCTTCCGAGCTCGCCTATATGCGGAGCCTGTCTATCAAATATGGCCGTAGCTCCATCAGGAGATGTAGTCCCATGCCAAAGTTGGCTTAATGGACAGACTTTGGGTAATATATTGACTAATTCTTGGAAGGATATATGGGAAAACCCCCAAAGCAAAAAAATACGCAAAGACAATGCTAATAAAAGCAAATGCGGTCTAAAGGAGGATCTAGAATTTTGAATAGAATAAAATTAACACTTTTTATATGTTATTTGTTATCAATTATTTCTTTTACTAGCTCCTCAGCCTTTGGAGCTACTCCTCCTGACATAATTCATCAGATGACAGTTTCTATTACTCCTCAAAGTGATGGCAGTCTTTTGATGAATTATGAGCTAGATTATGAAGCAACTACCGATTTTCCAAAGAATATTAAATACCTTGAAATTGGTGTTGCTAATAAGGATTTTACCATATTAGAATATGCACCGGATACCCTAATTTCAGGTTCAAAGGAAAACAAATCAGGCACTTCACAAGTACATTTAGATTTTCATAGGCTACCTAAGGCTGGTGACAGGTTTCAATTCTCCTTTACTATAGAACAGGGTTCAATGATCTATGAGGCAGGTGAGGATGTATCCTTTGAGTTTCGTCCTGGATGGTTTGATTTTGCAGAGATTAAGGAGTTAAAAGTAATAGTCGATACTTCAAATCTGTTAAAACATTCTCTAAAACCAACTCCGGAAGAGACAAGTGCTAATCATGCCATATGGGTTCAGAAAAACATGAAGAAGAATCAGAAGATGGATTTAATAACCGTAATCTGCTCTAAAGATTCATTTCCCGAACTAAAGAACACACAGAATAAACTTTCCACTAATGAAATATTTCTTATAGCATTAGTAACTATAGTACCACTCATTTTAATTATTATATTCGCTATTAAAGAAAGCGGTCCTGCAAAATATCAAAAAGGCCGATATGGCGGAGGATATAAGGGTGGTAGATATATACACACCAATCAAGCAGGACGTGGTGGTCGAGGAGGTAGTTCATGTGCCTGTGCCTGTGCTTGCGCATGTGCCTGTGCAGGAGGCGGTAGGGTGGGCTGCTCTGAACGTGGTTATCAGGTTCTTCATTGGATGTTTAAAAAATGAGACAGGGGATTTCCCCTGCCTCATTATCTAATACCTCTATTGTTTATTCAGTTTCTTCCTTTACAGCATATAACTCTTCTAGTCTCTTAAGGTGTTCGTATTTAGCAATAGATTGCTTCTCTGCCTTCTCGAACAACTCCTTAGCTCTTTCAGGATTCTGACGTACAAGTGAGCTGTAACGTACTTCATTCTTTAAGAAATCCTGATAGTCCTGAGTAGGTGCCTTACTGTCTAGCTGGAATGGATTCTTACCTTCTGCCAGTAATCTAGGATCGTAGCGGAAGTTATGCCAGTAACCTGAAAGTACTGCATTCTTCTCCTCGGTCTGAGCCAAGCCCATTCCACCTCTGATACCATGATTGATACAAGGAGCATAGGCAATTACTATTGAAGGTCCATTGTAGCTTTCAGCCTCAACCAGTGCCTTCATAGTCTGATTGTAATCCGCGCCCTGGGCAATCTGTGCCACATATACATAACCGTAGCTCATAGCAATCTGTGCAAGATCCTTCTTCTTCACTTCCTTACCAGCAGCTGCAAATTGTGCAATTGCACCGGTAGGAGTAGCCTTAGAGGATTGTCCGCCAGTATTGGAGTAAACCTCGGTGTCTAATACTAGGATGTTAACATCCTGTCCACTGGCTATAACATGGTCTAGACCACCAAAGCCGATATCATAAGCCCATCCGTCACCACCAAAGATCCACTGTGACTTCTTGGATAGGAATTCTTTATCCTTTAAGATATCCTTACATGCCTCACAGCTACATGACTCAAGTGCTCTTACTAAAGCAATAGTTGCACCGGAGTTCTCGCGACCGTTATCATAGGTATCAAGATATCTTTCTGCTGCCGCCTTAACATCAGCATTTGCAGTTGTTGCCACAAGCTCCTCTATCTTATCCCTTAATCTGTTCCTTAGGGTCTGCTGTGCTAGCATCATACCATAACCATACTCTGCATTATCTTCGAATAAGGAGTTAGCCCAAGCAGGTCCTCTTCCATTCTTTGATACATTATAAGGTGTGGAAGGCATAGAGCCACCCCAGATAGATGTACATCCGGTTGCATTAGCTATTAACATTCTCTCACCAAAGAGCTGTGTTACCAGCTTAACATAAGGTGTCTCACCGCAGCCTGCACAAGCGCCGGAGAACTGTAATAGAGGCTCCTTGAACTGGCTACCCTTAACTGTAATATCCTTGAATTTCTCGCTTACTTCAGGCTTCTCATCGAGTGTTAAATGATAATCAAAAGACTTCTGCTCCTCGAGTTTCTCTTCTAAAGGAGTCATGACTAATGCCTTTTCGCCCTTTCTACCAGGACATACATTTGCACAGGAGCCACATCCGGTACAATCAAGTACAGAGACTGTAATTGCAAACTCCATCTCTGGCAGACCTGTCATCTTAGTCTTCTTCATTCCTTCAGGAGCCTTATCAGCTTCATCCTTTGTCATAGCCACAGGACGAATTACAGCATGAGGGCAAACGTAGGAACAGAAGTTACACTGGATACAGTTCTCAGGAAGCCAGTTAGGAACATCTACAGCAATACCGCGCTTCTCGTATGCTGAAGATCCCTGAGGAAGTGTACCGTCAGCGTTGTCAACAAATGCAGATACAGGAAGCTCATTACCACGCTGAGCATTTACAGGAGTAAGTATATTGTTAACAAAGTCAACAACATCCTTTCTTCCCTCTGTAACCTTAGCATGAAGCTCCTCATCCTCAGCATTCTTCCAATGATCGGGAACCTTAACTTCCTTCACATCAGTAATACCACGATCAATTGCATCATGGTTCATTTTAACGACAGCTTCGCCTTTCCTTCCATAGGAAGCTGTTGCTGCATCTTTCATGTATTTTACAGCATCCTCAACAGGTATAATATTAGCAAGCTTAAAGAATGCTGCCTGGAGAACCGTATTAATACGTCCGCCTAGACCAATCTCTTTACCAATGCTGATACCATCGATAGTATATAGCTTGATATTATGTGAAGCTAAGTAGCGCTTAACCTGTCCCGGAAGATGTTTCTCTAACTCTTCAATATTCCAGCCACAGTTAAGCAGGAATGTTCCTCCATCCTTAATCTCCTGTACCATGTTATACTTTCTAACATATGAAGGATTATGGCAGGCAACGAAATTAGCCTCAGTAATTAAATATGTTGACTTAATAGGCTTTTTACCAAATCTCAAGTGAGACATAGTAACACCGCCGGATTTCTTTGAGTCATAATCAAAATATGCCTGAGCATACATGTCAGTGTGGTCACCGATAATCTTAATGGAGTTCTTATTGGCACCTACTGTACCGTCTGCTCCAAGACCCCAGAATTTACAATTAATGGTGCCCTCAGGAGTTGTAGCGGGACTCTTATCCAAATCAAGTGATAGGTTGGTAACATCATCCTTGATTCCTATAGTAAATGTCTTCTTCTCTTCATTATTGTAAACTGCTACTATCTGTGCAGGTGTTGTATCCTTGGATCCAAGACCATAACGACCGTTGAATACAGGAATATTCTCAAAATTTGTTCCCTTTAAGGCTGCTACAACGTCAAGATATAAAGGCTCGGCTAAAGCTCCTGGCTCCTTGGTTCTATCAAGAACAGAAATCTTCTTTACCGTAGAAGGAATAGCCTCTACTAAACGGTCAGCACAGAAAGGTCTATATAGACGAACCTTAACAAGACCAACCTTTTGTCCGTTAGCATTAAGATAATCAATTGTCTCTTCTATAGTGTCACTTATAGAGCCCATAGCAATAATAACCTGGTCTGCATCCTTGGCACCGTAGTAGTTGAAGAGCTTATAATCGGTACCAATCTTAGCATTTACCTTATCCATATACTCTTCTACGATGCCTGGTAGCTGATCATAATATGTATTACATGCTTCTCTTGCTTGGAAGAATACGTCAGGATTCTGAGCCGAGCCACGAAGTACAGGACGCTCAGGATTTAAAGATCTACGGCGGAATGCATCGATAGCATCCATATCAGCCATATCCTTCAGATCCTCATAATCCCATGCTTCAATCTTTTGTATCTCATGAGAAGTTCTAAAACCATCAAAGAAATGTATAAAAGGTAATCTTCCCTTTATAGCTGCCAAATGAGCTACCGCTCCCAAATCCATTACTTCCTGTGGATTACTACTACAAAGCATAGCGGCACCTGTTTGACGGCATGCATATACGTCGGAATGATCACCGAAAATTGATAATGCATGGCTAGCTAATGCACGAGCTGATACGTGAAACACACCCGGAAGCAGTTCACCAGCGATTTTATAAAGATTTGGTATCATCAATAATAAACCCTGTGATGCAGTATAAGTAGTGGTTAATGCACCGGCTGCTAATGAGCCGTGAACCGTACCTGCTGCACCTGCTTCAGACTGCATCTCAACAACTTTAACCTCTTGCCCAAATATGTTTTTCTTGCCCTGAGCTGACCATGCGTCAGTCACTTCAGCCATAACTGAGCTAGGGGTAATTGGATAGATAGCTGCAACATCAGTAAATGCATAAGAAACATGAGCTGCTGCATTATTTCCATCCATTGTTTTCATTTTCCTTGCCATTGAAATGTCCTCCTTTATTTTAAATGCAAACAAAATTAATGTTTTTGTCCATCAATTCATAATTATAACACATAATAAATAATAAGGAAATATAAAATAGTATAATATTTAACAAAATGTATTGTGTTTTTATTAAATAGTATTACCAAAATAGAAATCAATGGCATATATAACCAGATGCAGGAATCCTTTTACGGTAAGTAGATTGGGGGCTAGATAGCCTACATTATTATTGCGTCTTTCTCTAAGGAATACATATATACTTTGTCAGACAGCACCTCCTCTATGGGTACCTGGGAGCTATTAATTTCAACAACCATCCTTTGGAAGCGGTCCTTATCCTCAGTTCCATCTCGGGGTATGAGAATTATCTCGTGTATGCTACTTGGTAGGATATAGAGATCAGACTTAATAAGCTGTGCAAATTCTTTGATAACATCCTTATAGATTAGACAGGAAGCCCCGTTAATGCCTTTTTTATTCGTTAGTATGTACATGGGGTATATATCTTCATCCTTAGGATTATATTCAAAACTCTCATCATCCTCGTCATTGTATAGAAGCTCCTCTATTACCTCTTCCATGGTCCTTATTATAGGAGGAAAGAGTCTTTTTGTATTTTCCTCTGCAAGCTCCTTTAGCTCATCACAAGATATTCCCCATTGCTCTATATGTTCATTTGTAACACGAATCGTACCTATACCTTCAGCCTCGCTGCGTACTAGACAATGAAATGTTAGAGCAAGATCTAAAAATTCAGCATGTGGTACCTGTGTAAGTAACTTTTTGTTCCTCTCAATACTTATTAATCGAAAGAAAATATAGGGCTTCATAAGCTCCAACGTATATTCAAAATCAGGTTGAACTATAGGAATTGCACAATGCTTATAAATCATGCATAGGCGGTCAATAATATCAATTATAGACGTACCTGCTATGTATGAATCATAATAAGCATTCAGATAGATATTGGGAGCAAAATTCTCTCCTTCCTTAAGTACAACCAAGCTGTCAAGCTCAAGAGCATTATTTTTCATAACCTTAAATATCCTTATATTATAGCCTTGTCCCATCCTGTTTGTAATTTCGTCTTTGATAAAGCTTACAAATGAAGTATAGTCAAGCAATTCTTCTTTTACGGCATTTATCATTAATAACATACCTCCTTATTAAATTGTATTTTACTTGTTTGGGATTTGAATTGATTCTTTTAGAAAAGAAAAGTTTGATTTAAGATAAGATTTTATAAGTAGATTATAACAAAATAGCTTGCTAAATGCAAGCATATTTTTACATCTTTTTACATAATTTTTTCGGTGATTATTGTGATATTTGTCAAAATCAATCGCTACTTAGTGCAATGAGTACCTGTGATGGTGCATAAAATGTCCACATAAGTATTGTAGAAGCCTTATAAATCACATCATATGCAGGAGTCACATTAATAAAACCAGACAAGTTAAATAAGCCGACATTTATATCACATAATAGGAAGAGGACCATGCCTATGGCAAAGTATATAATATCTTTTTTGTCATGATGATTTACTGAAAGCTTAAGGATTCGTACTACATTTGTACAGATACATATAAAATAGAATATGCTTGCTGCCAATAAAGCATCCAAATTCTCATCAGACAGCCATAATATTATACCCAATAAAAGAGCAAAAGCCCCTTGATATAAAAGTCTTATTATGAAATCTCTATAAAGACTTATCGGGCTGTTAGCATCTCTTTCTCTATTTATCAAAAGAGTTATTCGCACTCCATAAAGCTGCTGCGCAAGTATGAAGGTCAATAGTCCAATCAAATAATAATCCGATAAGAGAATAAATATGTCGGATACTACCGTAAAGGCAAGTGCATAAATTAGATACGTATGCTCCCTGCTACGGTTTTTCATTCTACTTGCTAATACATATATAAAGCATAGAACCACTACCGCAAACTTGATTCTATTCGAGAGTGCAATATCTCTTTCTAGTATATCTAGCGTTAGAAATGCACCATAAAGAATAAATTGTATAATGAGAAAAATATATTTGCGGCTTTGACCTTTCATAGTAGTCTCCTAAATGTTCATGCTGTTAAGAAATTCTACTGCTCTTTCCTTAGGTACCGGTTTACTGTATAAGTAACCCTGTGCCATATTACAATTTGAATCTTGTAAAAATTGCTCCTGATCAGACCGTTCAACACCTTCTGCAATTATATTAATATCAAGATTTCTTGCCAAGGATATGATAGCTTGTATAATTTTTTGATCACTGATGTCATCCATTACAGTATCCAAAAAACTCTTATCTATCTTTAGGTTGCTAACAGGAAGACGTTTCAAATAACTCATAGATGAATAGCCTGTACCAAAATCATCCAAAGAAAATTTAACGCCTATGGATTTCAATTCCTTAATTGTGGCTATAGTATAATCCAGATCCTCTAAAGCAACACTTTCTGTTATTTCAAGCTCAAGCTTCTTCGGGTCAATCCCAGTATCCTCAATTACATCAAATACCATGTGAACAAAATCCTTGTCCTTAAACTGTCTGGCCGATAAATTAACAGCCATACTAATATCATTATATCCTAAATCCGCCCATTCCCTTAACTGATGACAGGCTGTTTTTAAGACCCATTTTCCTATGGGTACTATCAAGCCGGATTCCTCTGCCAGATATATAAAATCATTGGGGTATAGCAAACCCTTACTAGGATGATCCCAACGGATTAATGCCTCAAAGCCCTGTACCTTCTTATTTATAAGATCCATCTGCGCTTGATAAAAGAGAAGGAATTCTTGTTTTTCAATTGCCTGTCGAAGCTCTGATTGGAGCTCAATTTTATCAGTGAGCATCTTATTAAATGTATGCTCAAAATATGCATATGTACCCTTTCCATTAGCTTTAGCAACATACATGGCTGAATTAACATTTTTAATTATAGACTGTGCGGTTTTACCATCCTTTGGTGCAAAAGCAACACCTATACTTACGGTTATGAAATATTCTTTTGAGGACAGTTCAAAGGGGAATGTAAATACATTTCTTACCTTCTTAATTTTATCTTCATAGGCTACCGTGTCCTTAAGATTTTGGGTAAGAATAATAAATTCATCTCCACCAATTCTTGCTAGGTAATCATTCTCATCCAAAACCTGTCTTAGTCTATGAGTAACATCTATTAATAACTCATCACCATATGAATGACCAAGTGTATCATTTATGTTTTTAAAGTTATCAAGGTCAATATCCATAATACTTATTACTTCTTCGCTTCGTAATGTCAACATTATATTATCAAGCATTTCTATAAATGCTATTCTATTAGGCAGCTCAGTCAAATGGTCAGTATAAGCAAGTTTCATTATGCTTTCTCTGTTCTTATGTAGCTCATCATATCTGGTATTAAGCTTCTTATATGATAAAAGAGAATCTTGATACATGGACTCAAGCTTTTTAAAATCCGCATTGATATTCGCATTTTCCTGATATGATTCATCAAGCTTTCTCCTTAACCTCCCTATTCTAAAAAAGACAAAAGCTAATAATAATAGTATTGCTACAGAAGCAATCACTACTAATAACATTATTGTCTGATTACTAAAAAATTCTTTCATTTGACCTCCAAAAATTAAACTTGTATATTCTTTAAATATTTATCCATAGCTTCAGCTGCAGCTTTACCGGCTCCCATAGCTAATATAACTGTAGCGGAACCTGTCACAGCATCGCCACCAGCAAAGACACCTTCTCTGGATGTTGCCCCAGTGGTTTCATCAGCAACTATACAACCGTATTTATTATTCTTAAGCCCATTTGTTGTAGATGCTATAAGCGGATTTGGACTGGTTCCCAATGACATAATTACAGAATCTAGCTCTATAACAAATTCGGAGTTCTCTACCTCGACAGGTCTTCTTCTGCCTGAACTGTCCTCCTGGCCAAGCTCCATTCTTACACAGGTCATCCCTTTAACCCAACCATTTTCATCAACCAATATTTCCTTGGGATTTGTTAATAGCTGAAAATGTATTCCCTCTTCCTTGGCATGGTGTACCTCTTCTGTCCTTGCAGGTAATTCTGCTTCGCTTCTTCTATATACAACTGTAACATCTGCACCTAATCTCTTGGCAGTTCTTGCGGCGTCCATTGCAACATTACCACCGCCTACGACAGCGACTTTATTTCCTGTAATAATCGGTGTATCATAGCTATCATCAAATGCTTTCATCAGATTGCTTCTTGTTAGGTATTCGTTAGCTGAAAACACTCCATTGGCATTTTCACCGGGTATTCCCATAAAATTGGGTAGACCTGCCCCTGTACCTATAAATACAGCCTTGAAGCCTTCCTCATCCATAAGCTCATCTATGGTTACGGACTTACCGACAATTACATTGGTTTCAATCTTAACGCCCATGGCCTTTACATTGTCAATCTCCGGTCTTACAACCTCTTCCTTGGGAAGCCTAAACTCAGGAATTCCATATACTAATACCCCTCCGGGCTCATGCAGGGCTTCAAATATAGTTACATCATAACCAAGCTCTGCCATCTCTCTGGCACATGTCAGTCCTGCAGGTCCAGAGCCAATGATTGCCACCTTTATTCCGTTCTTCTTATCAGGAGCCTTTGGTCTTATCTTGTTCTCCCTAGCCCAGTCAGCAACATATCTCTCCAGTTTGCCTATAGATACAGGATCACCCTTAATTCCACGGATACATACCTGCTCACACTGAGATTCCTGCGGGCACACTCTACCGCAAATTGCAGGCAGAGCAGAATACTTATTTATAATCTGAAAAGCCTCATTTATATCCTTATTTACTACCTCACTAATAAATCCGGGAATATCAATAGATACTGGACATCCCTTAACACATTTTGGGTTTTTACACTGAATACAACGATTAGCCTCTGCTACTGCCTCATCTATATCATAACCCAAGCATACTTCGTCAAAATTTCTTACTCTAACACTCGGGTCTTGTTCTTTAATCGGAACCTTTTTTAATACATCCATAAAATCCTCCACTAAATCTAAAACTTATGCTGTCTACCACAAGGGATTAACTCTATTTGACACTCTTACTCATCATGACATTCACAGCCCTGATGATGATGGGTCTCTCCCTCCTTCTCACGGAGCTTTTGCTTCCCTTCCTTTGTCTTATACATGGAAAGTCGTTTCATAGCCTCATCAAAATTAACTAAATGTCCGTCAAACTCCGGACCATCCACACAGGCAAATTTTATCTCATCACCAATTGTAAGTCTGCAAGCTCCACACATACCGGTACCATCTACCATAATGGGGTTCATACTTACAATTGTCTTAATACCTAGTTCCTTTGTCAATATGCATACAAACTTCATCATAATCATAGGGCCGATAGCAACAATTAAATCATAATGATGCTTCTTATCATTTACCAGATACTTGATGGCATCATTTACATTTCCCTTCATGCCATATGAGCCGTCATCAGTCGTAACATATAAATTCTTAGCATGCTCTTTCATTTGGTCTTCAAGAATGACAAAGTCCTTGCTTCTTGCACCAATTATACAATCGGCTTCATAGCCCATTTCCTTCATCCATTTTATCTGAGGATATACAGGGGCAGTTCCTACACCACCGGCAACAAAAAGAACCTTCATTTTTTCAAGCTCTTCTCTTGCCATATCTATAAGTTCAGACCTCTGTCCTAGGGGGCCTGTGAAATCACGAAAAGCCTCGCCTACCTCATATTCGGCTAATAATTTCGTAGAGCTTCCTAGAGCCTGAAAAACAATTGTAACAGTGCCTTCATCTCTGTCATAATCGCAGATGGTCAGCGGTATACGCTCACCCTTCTCATCAGCTATAAGTATGATAAACTGTCCCGGATAGCAATGGGCTGCTACCCTTGGTGCTTTTACATCCATTAGATATATTGAATCAGCGAGTTTAACTTTTTTTGTAATAGTATATATATGATTTTCTGTCATTTATTGAACCTCTTTTTCATTCTTCTTACAGTATCTATATGTTTCCCTATATATTATGTCGGGCATATTCTCATAAAAAATAGTACAAATTTTATTATAAGTCAGATATATCAAAAAAGCTAGTTAATTTTATGTAACACTTTTGTAATGGTGCCAGGCACCATTACGGTACCATTACGATACGATTACAAAAGTGTGAACAAATCAATGATTTGCTCACACTTTCTTTAAGGTGACTGTAACACTTTTAGGAATTCTTTGTAGTTTTTGTGTTCAGCCTCTATATCAGCACCTATCCTCCCCAAACGATCACATCTGCACAGTAGCGCAATATCATGAATATTAGTTTCCTCAATCATCCGGGCTGGATTACCAAAAGGCAGTCCCTTTAGTACATATAGCATATGCATATGATATTTGACCATCTTAAAAACGGTATCTATAAAGTCTTCATCCTTAGTATAAAACTCCAGAAATTTTCTAGCTAATCTTGCCCCTACAATATCATGGTCATAGGAGGTTATTTTACCTCTTCTTACCTTGGTCGTATCCGGCTTTCCAATATCATGTAGAAGTGCAGCCCACATAAATACTTTACTGTCATTACTGTAGTCCTTTACTTTTGCCGCTTCATCTACAACCATCATAGTATGGTTCCACACATTACCCTCTGGATGAAATTTTGGTGATTGCTCCACATTCTTTAGCTCCCTTATCATACTCAAGGGATATTCTCTAAGCTCCTTGTCCAAGTCATTAAAATACTCTGACGGAGAATTATCATTTAATAAATGACTTGTAATCTCATTAAAAGTATTCTTCATAGTCAGATTCACCATCATGATCCTTGGATGGGGTTTGCCTTCTTTTTACCTGACTTAGCCTTTCCCTGAATCTCAGGAACAGGCTCTACAATATTTTTTGGAATTCTCATTTTTTGATGTCCCTCGGTTCCATGAGGCTCCCTTGGGTCCGGTCTTCTCATACCAGCCTTAGCCAACCAATTCACCTCCCATTAAACGTCATTGTGTTCTATGGATTGTCGTTTAGCATTTTTATTCTTTTGCATATTCTCCCTTGTAATCGGGGTTTGTCCTTTAGCTTTCTTTATCCTTGCTCTTTTATTGTCGGGTTGAGAGTCCTTAGGCATATATATACCTCCTATCATTTTCACATAATACGTCTTATAAAAATAGTATTATCAATTCTAGCCTTACTATCCTTTCAGAATTATGGCAAATAAGACTTAAAATCTTAGCATAGGGAAACCATGTAAAGCAAATACTATTTTCATGAAGATGATTAATTTTTTTAAAAATTTCTTAATTTGTGGTTTATGTGGATGGTGCCTTGAATGTTTCTGGACAGGTCTAAGCTCTATTAGGAAATGGAAAAACAACGACAGAACTCTTTTATGTCGCACTTCTATATGGATGTTTCCTATATATGGAATGGCCGCCTGCTTATCTCCCATATGCTCAAGGTTGGAAAAAAGGAATGCTCTACTTAGAGGAGGTGTATATGCAACTTTAATTTATTTGACAGAGTACTTTACAGGAGTACTTTTAAAAAAATACAGAGCATGTCCTTGGGATTATAGCAAAGCAAAACTTAATATTAAAGGAGTGATAAGGTTTGATTATGCTCCGGCTTGGTTTTTTACAGGTCTGATATTTGAAAAAATACTAAGAAGAAAAAACAAAAATCCTTCCGTAATATAACACCGGAAGGATCTTTGTTTGTTTTTAGTATTTAATTAGTATTTACGGTGTTGTTGTAGCTCCTGGGGTAACTGTTGTTCTACCCGTGGTACCTCCGGTTGTTCCGCCTGTACCTCCGGTTGTTCCGCCTGTGCCTCCGGTTGTTCCACCAGTACCTCCAGTTGTTCCACCTGTACCTCCGGTTGTTCCACCAGTACCTCCGGTTGTTCCGCCTGTACCTCCAGTTGTTCCGCCTGTACCTCCAGTTGTGTTGTTATTCAAGCCTGCTGTATTATCTGTACCCGCGGTATTTTTTCTGGCAGGATTGGTGTTATTTCTTTCATTTGCTGCACATGCTGTAAATGCAATCATAATAACACAGCATAAGGCTATGAATATGCTTAGTTTCTTTTTCATGGATACTCCTCCTACAAATTTTTATTTCAATTTACTCGCTTAGTATCCCACGTAAAAAACGATTTATACATATTCAAATTCGGTCATATCCTTTCTGAATCTAATAGGAAGGTTGTTTCTTTGGAGCTTTGGATTAATTCTTTCCTTAATGGCAATATTATCAAAAAATATTTTCCACAAATTCTCATATTCGTCATCTACTATTCCTTCGAAGTCGCTTGTATCAATATCAGGAAACTCTGCAATAACCCATGGTTTTCCAGGTAAATGTAAGGAGCAGATATTCCTATTTCCGTCAAATATAACAAATCTTTCATTTGGAAGTCTGTCTGCAAAATGAGGAGTCACAAGAGAAAGCACATTATTCTTTGGATGTATTATTGATGTTAATATACCATTCTCCCGTTCTGAAAATCGTATAAAACCCAGTAAATGATGAGTTTCACCATTCACATAACGGTTCAGCTTAAAGACGCTATTTACCACCTTATTGCTTAAGTGACCCACGATCTTGCTTCCTATATGAAAACCAAGAATCAAAAATCTATAAATCAAATCACCCTTGCCCTTATAATCAGATAGAGCAACACGACATACCATTTCATAAGCCTCCAGAGATATCTTAGCCTTAATAGACTTAGATACCATAAGAGCCTGCTCTAAATTAGTCTTTACTAAAATATAGTCGGAAAACAATTCAATATTAGAATAATTATTTGTCTCACTTTGTTCCTCGATTTTCACATTAGCATGTCCGTATCCCGAATCCCAAGCCTGGTAAATCGCGGTAAAAATCCCGTCAATACTGTTCTCACATTGATAAATTTTAAAATTATTCACGATGCTCCACCTCCATATAAAAGAAGTATTATTTCATTAACTGTAACTTATGCAAGCGATATTTGTTGGTGTACTAGCCTATCATCCGGTTTAAAACTAACATCATCAAACAATGACAGCTGCTTATAGGTAATATCCTTCTCGATTCCAAATGGCAGTCTGTCCTTAACTGACAACAGCTCTCTGGTGATAAAGTCCTCATTTAATTTAATTGGGTACATCATCTTTCCACCACAAGTAATAAAATATACCGCTCTCTTAAGCACTATACCCATCGCCTTTAAATCTTTAAAATCAAGAACGGCAGTCTTTCTAGCGGTGGTAATTCTCCTGGCAGAATTTACACCAATACCGGGAACTCTAAGCAGAGTATAATAGTCAGCTTTGTTGACCTCCACAGGAAAGATCTCCAAATGTCTAAGAGCCCAATCACATTTCGGATCAAGCAATACGTTAAAATTTGGATTCTTCTCAGTAAGTAGTTCTGCGATTTTAAAACCATAAAACCTTAGTAGCCAATCCGCCTGATATAAACGATGCTCCCTTAGTAAAGGAGGGCCGCTTACTGTAGAGGGTAGATTGCTATCATTGTTAACATTAACAAAAGCTGAGTAGAATACGCGTTTTAGGTCAAAATTATCATATAAGGTCTCTGATACAGACATAATATGATAATCGCTTTCATTGGTGGCACCTATAATCATCTGTGTACTCTGTCCGGCAGGAACATATCTGCTTCTTCCTTTGGGAGATTTGCTAAATGGTATAACATTGGTAGACTCGGGGGAAGCAACATTCAATTCATTGTCAAGCCGAACACTATTATATTCACTAGCCTGGTTAAGCTTGCTATTGTAACTATTAAGTATCTTGTTATATATTGAATTGTTGCTGCCTGAATTACTATCTCTTAGAATTAAGTTCTTAACTTGATTTCTTTCGTTTTGCCTCCCATCATATATACCAAGATATTCGTTATTATTCTCTCTCCTAAGTTGAATCTGACGTATAGGCTTAAGTATATTCTTTCTGCTCTTATGGGGTGCCAGCTGCTTTAGACTGCTTGCCGTGGGAAGTTCAAGATTAACACTCATTCTATCTGCATACCACCCTATAGCCTCCACCAAGACAGGATCAGTACCGGGAATTGCCTTACAATGAATATATCCATTAAAATGATACTCTTCACGAAGCATCCGTAAGGCCTCAAAAATAAGTTCCATCGTATGGTTAGGACTTACCATGATTCCGGAGCTCAAAAATAAACCTTCGATATAATTCCTCCGGTAAAATTCCATGGTCAGCTCACAGACCTCTGTAGGAGTAAATGAAGCCCTGACAACATCATTGGATGAACGATTAATACAGTATTTGCAATCGAATATACATTCATTTGTAAAAAGAATCTTCAGTAGTGAAATACATCTTCCGTCAGCAGAAAAGGTATGACAAATACCGCAGGCTAGACTGTTTCCGATTCCTGACCCATTCCCCTTACGGTCTACACCGCTAGAGGTACAGGCTACATCAAACTTCGCAGCATCGGATAATATCTCCAATTTCCTTTGGATTGACATACCTTCCTGTATAATCATTTTGCTACCTCCCGATTACAAACATCTGTTCTGTTTTTATTATATCAAAGCGGGAGAAGCAAGTCAAGTTATTTTAGAACAACTGTTCTTTTACGTAGTAACCTGTCTTTTTCTCTTGGCTACCACCATAATAAGTGCTAGAAGCACTGCTACAAATCCTATTTGAACTGCCATATACTGAAATATCGGGGTCAGGTTTTTTATACTAAAATTTGATAAGCTTCCAATCGTGTTGTTTGCCTTGACATACCAATATGAAGGTAAGAAGCTGGCTACTCTTATAACTGCAGATCCCAGAAATTGCTGAGGAACAAACATACCGCTTAGAAATGCCAATCCTAAGGATACAACTGTCGATACTGCCTGCACGGCATTTTTTCCTTTTATAGAAATTCCAACTAGATAGCTGATACAAAGGGCAACTAGTGCAAAAATAAAAGCATTTATCCAGGTTAATACCAGATTTAAGTCAAACCTACGAAATGGATTGCACAGATATCCGACTATAATAAATATAAGAAGATATACTGAAACGAAAACTAAATTTGCTAATATAAGCTGTATATTAAAGCTTCTGGAGGATACAGGAGATGCAAACTGTCTTCTTCTTACCTCCAAGCCATGAAATGACATCATAACCGTGCTAACACCTAGAATAAAGCACACTATCATAATATAGCCCAAATAGTTAAAATAATATGTGTTAAACTCTGCTGCATTTAGTGTATCTTTCTTGCCCGAATCTATTATTACCTCGGTTTCTGATACAGGATTCATTTTTAAGAAGTTGGTAAGCTCACTCATTCCAACTCTAGGATTATAGCTGATATATACTCTTGCCATATTCAAATAATTATCGATAGCACTATCAACCGATTGTACTGCTTCCATCCTATCAGGTAGAATTTCCTTAATGAGTAAGGCCTCGTCTCCCCTAAGAAATCCTTCAGTAAAGCCCTCTGGAATAGTCAGAATATAATTGACCTCATGATAGAAAAATGCATCCTTTCTGGCTTCCTCATTATCCTCTACATCAATGTATTCCACATAGTCCTTAAGATAGGAGGTAAAAGCCTCAATAAACTCATTGTCACCATCATTATTAATAAGCAACACTGGAACCTTACTGACAGTAAAATCATCGCTATTTCCTCTTAATATTGCAAAGGTTATAACAAGTGTTATGGTTATAAACATAACTCCATATATAATCAGTGTAGACAATTGCTTTTTCATTATTTTAAAATATGATTTAAATACTTGCATAGCTTTTCCTCCTTAGACCAAGATAAGATGCGACGCCCAAGACGACTATCATTATAACGAGTATGGAAATATTCATATAAAAGCGGTCAAAGTTGTCATAATAATACAAGCTGTAAAAGGAATCTGATACAAGATTAACCGGGTTGACATATGACAATATGGGAGCTTTTTTTGCTATAATATACTTCATGTCTACATACATCATGCCTGATAGGAAGGAACCACCCATAATAATTGCAGTAGCTATGGCACCCTGTACACCAGGGCTTTTATTTACCCATACTCCTATCGTTGCTCCTAGAAAAAGTCCCATTATTTCGCCGATAAAGCATGACAGTATCAGCTGGGGCATCTTATCCCCAAAGCCTATTCCTAATACTTTTAGCATATAAAGGAGCATAAGAGCAATACTTCCTGCATGGGCAGTAAAGGCTGCCGACATATTAATAAGTAAAAGCTTCATCTTATGAATCGGCGATACATTTATCCTGGCTCCACGATTGGACCTATTTCCCTGAATATTAACCACCTCATCTAGTCCCCAGTTAGCTGCCATCAAACAAGTCATAGCCAATAAGGCATAAAAGTAGATTATTGTTACATCGGGTTCTGCTCCGTTCTTTACCTCGGTTGTAAAACTTTTATAATCCATGACATCATCCAGTAGTCCTTGGCTCATAGCTTGAGGATTCTTACTTAGGATTGCTTGAATTGTATAAGCTCCCCTATTATAGTTGTCTATAAAGGATTTAACGATTGTTTGGCTCATTCCATTCCTTTTAACATATACCTTAGGTTCTTCTCCGTTTACTATATAAGCGACAATCTCGTCATCCTCAAGAGCCTTACCTGCTTCTTCTATATCGGTATATAATACCTTAAATAAAGGAAGCTCTTTGGATATCTCTGCTGTATCCAGAACATCCTTCAAATAGTCCGTTTCATTTGCATCCTGTATATATGCAATGTTTATAGTTTTAAGATCACTTGATGAGAACAAATTGGTAAAAGCGAAGTAGAATAAAGTAACAAGTGCTATAGGAAATACATAAGACCAAAATATGTTCTCTTTATTACGAAATAAGCATTTTAGCTTTGAAATATATAAATGAAATACCATCTTATTACCACCCTTCTAATCTCTTAATTCCTTACCTGTAATTTCAAGGAACACATCATTTAATGTTGGTAACTGCGTGAATACTTTTCCAAAATCTATCTTATTACCTTCCATATAATGTAGCACCTGTAGCAGGTTGTTCTTACCTCTTCCAGATTTTATCTCCAACTGGTTGTCATCGTAAGTGGCCGATATAACATTTGGCATTTCCCTAATCATCATAATCTGTTCTTCAGTAATCTGGTATGTCTCAATGGATATCTTCTCCCCTATTGAAATCATAGCCTTAAGCTCTTCCTTGGTACCCTGAGCAACAACCTTACCCTTATCAATAATTGCAATATTATCACAGATTTGCTCAACCTCTTCCATGTAGTGGGAAGTATATATAATGGTTGCTCCATCTTCATTTAACTGCTGAATTCCCTCAAGGATTTTGTTTCTACTTTGAGGATCTACTGCTACTGTTGGTTCATCAAGTATTATAAGCTTTGGCTTATGAACAATGCCGCAAGCGATATTCAATCTTCTAAGTAATCCCCCGCTGAGCTTTTTGGGATAGAATTTCTTATAATCCTCCAAGGATACAAACCTTATAGCCTCCTCTGTAAGCTCCTTAATCTTTTCCTTATCATTAATATAGAGACTGCAAAAATAATAAATATTCTCATATACAGTCAGTTCATCAAACACTGCTACATTCTGCATGATAATACCAATATCTCGTTTGATGTCATACTCATCGGGTCCCATGGTCTTTCCAAAGATCTCAATAGTTCCCTTATCGTATTTTAGCAGCGATAGAATACAATTAATCGCTGTTGTCTTTCCTGAACCGTTTGGCCCTAAAAGTCCAAATATTTCTCCTTCCTTAACACCAAAGCTCAAATAATCCAAAGCCACAAGCTTCCCGTATCTCTTAACAAGTCCATCAACCTTAACTAACATTTTGTATTCCTCCTCAAATAATTTTAATAATTGATAACTTACAACGGAGGAATTAACCTCCCTC
>JAAYJU010000033.1 GCA_012522735.1 Clostridiales bacterium
GTAAAAAAGAAGATCTTCTTCAGGAATTAAAAACTATTGCTAATCTGGAAAAAGAAAATAGTATAAAACATATGTCTATTGATGGTAGAGAGATAGCAATTAGTCTTCTTAAAAACATATATGATGTATATGGAATAAATATCTCCTTTAGTTTGGATGGAGAAATTCAAAATGTAAATGACCCATTTGGTAATCCGATTTACCAAAATGATGAAAAAATGTTAAAAATGGAATTTCAGGTAATTCATTTAGCTGTCGTTTTATGCATAAATCTAATACTATTTGGTTTAAGTATATTAATAAGTAGAAAAGCAAAATGTCAGTAAAGGATGGAGATGTATATGGACTTAATGAGAAAAGATATGCCTAATAGATATCTTTTACTTGTTGATATAAGTAGCATCATTATATCCTTCATATTAGCCTTATGGATAAGATATGGGAATATGGTGAATAGCTGGTTTAGATCTAAGACCATGAGTGCAGCCTTTGCAATTGTTATTTTATTATATATAGCGATTTATTATCTTTATAATACATATAGTAAGCTTTTTAAGAGAGGAAAACTAGATGAAATAATCGTTGTAATAAAAATTAATTTCCTACTAGCAGTGACATTAACAGCGGCTATGTTTATTCTTCAGGAGGGTACATCATTTTCACGAATATTTTTTGCAAGCTTTATTTTACTTAATACATTGATTTCTTTTATATTTAGACAATACTTTAAAATCTTACTTCTTGGAGTATATAAGAAGAGTAATTCCTCTTATAAGATGATGATTATCACTACTTCAGATCAGATAAGAAAAGTTCTAAATCAGTTTCGCAATGAAAATGAATGGGAATATCAGATAAATAATATTACGATTTTAGATAAACACATGGTTGGGCAGAAAATAGATGGTATAGAGGTAAAGGCAGATTTTATTAGCATGTTTGATGTTGCAAAGCAAGAGGTATTAGACGGAGTATTTATTCACATACCAGGTGGGAGTTGGATACAGATAAATATAGAAGATATCATACAGGAATTTCAAGACATGGGGATAACTGTTGATTTGTCCATTAATACCTTTGGACTTAAGATTAACGAAAAGATAATTAGAAAGCTCAGTGGATATCATGTACTTACCTTCAGCGTAAGAATATTCACCAGGGGGCAGCTAATCATTAAGCGAATGGTAGATATTATTGGGGGACTTGTAGGATGTATTATTACACTTCTCTTGACCATAGTTTTAGCCCCGGCAATATACATAGAATCACCCGGCCCTATCTTCTTTAGTCAAGTCAGAATTGGGAAAAATGGCAGGCGATTTCGAATATATAAGTTTCGCTCAATGTATCCAGATGCAGAGGCACAAAAAGCAAAGCTTATGGCCATGAACGAAGTTAATGGCTTGATGTTCAAGATAACGAATGATCCCCGGGTAACGAAAGTAGGTAATATTCTTAGAAAGACTAGCCTAGATGAATTCCCACAATTCATTAATATTCTCAAAGGAGATATGAGTCTTGTTGGGACAAGACCACCAACAGAAAATGAATTTCTTCAATATCAAGGAAGGCATAAAAGACGTCTTGCTCTTAAATCAGGTTTAACAGGACTCTGGCAGGTGAGCGGGAGAAGCAATATAACAGATTTTGAAGAAGTCGTGAAATTGGATTTAGAGTATATTGATAATTGGTCCTTGTCGATGGATGCCAAGATACTACTTAAGACAGTTAGTGTTGTCTTGTTTGGGAAGGGATCACGATGATAAAATAAAACCGTTTAAACCGGATAATAGGATCAAATAAAAAGTTGAATAGTTCTTGATAATCTTAAAGCGTATGACTAGAACTTATGTGAAACAAATAGACCCAAATGTGATTATATCTTTTTACCTCTTACTTCTAAAAATTTACCACTTACTTGCCACCTATTTACATTATTCATTTTTTCCAATATAATGAAATTATGTCATAAACAGGTATTTGTATCGAGACATTACTATAAATCATTAAAACAGAGATTAGAAGAAAAGAGGAAATGTATATGAATAAAAGAAATATGTTTTGGGGAATGCTGCTGATAATAGCAGCGGTACTTATCATTCTAAATGTATTTGGATATTTTCCAGGAGTAAGTATATTTAAAATAGTGCTAACAGTATGTATGCTAGGTATCATTATTGTAAGCATTAGAAGTATTAATTTTTGGGGGATTTTATTTCCACTAGCGATCATATTAATTACATTTGACAGACAGTTAAACATAACTGAATTTACTCCATGGCCAGTACTATTAGTGGCATTCTTAATAAGCCTTGGACTTTCAATGATATTTAATAGGCATAATTCATTTGTATTTTCTATTAACGGTAGGAATAGTAATAGCTTTGGAAGCAGTGTAGTAAATGAACAGGATGGAAGTGTGGTCAATTGCTCAACAACCTTCGGAGAATGCATTAAGTATGTTAATACAGAGGATTTTACGAGAGCTAATATTAAATGCTCATTTGGTGATGTAAAGGTGTATTTTGATAATGCTAAGATACCCTCTGGCAAGGCAGATATATATTTAGATGTGTCCTTTGGTGATGTCGATCTATTTATTCCAAGAACATGGAATGTAGTAAACGAATCCCATGCCTTCTTTGGTGACATGGATATATCACGTAATAATAATAGTTTGGATCCGGATGCTCCGATTGTAACCATACACGGAAATATTAACTTTGGAGATACTTCGATTATATATGTATAATGGAGTTTACCATAAGGGGTTGAGTTTATGAAGAAATTATTTTTGATATTTATTGTAGCAATTATATACTTTAGTATAGCAGGATGTTCGAGTAAGAAAGACAGATTTGATGGCGAAAGCATCGATAAATTTCAGAAGGATATAGAAGACATAGACGAACAAAAGCCTATAGAGACAGTAACACCTGCTGCTGATGACGATACTATCATTGTATGGTGTATTACATCAGAATTATATGATATTGTGAATAAGTTTATTGAAACTCACCCTGATTTTGACTATAAAATTAAAATAAATTCTTTTGCGACCATGGATGTTGATTATGAGAAGCTACTTTATGAAACCCTTAGAAAAGGTCATTTGTCTCTTTACGATTTTGAGGTACCAGATATATATTCAGTAGAAATGTCATACGTAGCAAGGTTTACACAGGGTGATGCATATCAATATAGCGCAGATTATAAGGAATTGGGTATTGATGTCGACAGGCTACCCCGGGATGCTGAAATTCCTGAGTATTATGTTGAAATTGGAACAAATCCTGAAGGTAAGCTTATGGGGCTTGGTTATCACAATACCTCAGGGGCATTTATATATCGTAGGTCTATAGCCAAGGAGGTCTGGGGTACAGATGAGCCTTCGATTATAAATGATATTATTGGCCCAGGATGGGATAAATTCTTTGAAGCCGCAGAGGATTTAAAGGAAAAGGGCTTTGGTATCTGTTCTGGAATAGAAGATATCTGGCATATGGTAAAAAACAGTGCAGATTTAGGCTGGGTTCTTGATGGTAAGCTGTATATAGACCCTAAACGAGAAGCATTCTTGGACTATGCATATAAGCTGGTTGAGAATGATTATACTAATAATACTAAAGCTTGGTCCGATGCTTGGTACCAAGATATGAAAGGTGAAGGGGAGAAAGATATTTTGGGTTTTTTCGGTCCTTCCTGGCTAGTTAATTATGTTATTATGCCATATTGTGGCGGAGAGACCATTGGTGAAGGCACATATGGTGATTGGGCCATAAGTAATGCTCCCTTAGATTTCTTCTGGGGAGGCAGCATGGTTATGGCACGTAAGGATACTAAGCATAAGGAGGCAGTTGGTGAAATCCTTGAGTGGATTACCCTTGATACATCAGAAACCGGCTTACAAGAGTTATGGGCTAGTGAAGAATTTTATCCAGGAGTTAAGGAGATACCTGCAGCTACAAAGGTAGCCAAGAGGCATGAAAATAGAATGGATTTTCTTGGTGGTCAGGATATATTCGAGGCATATATATCAGCCGGTTATCATACAAGTGGTAATAATTCAACTATGTATGACGTAAGTATTGATGGCTATTGGCTAGAGCAGGTACATGAGTATGTGAATGGAGGTAAGACAAGGGAAGAGGCAATAGCCGATTTTAAAGAGCTTGTGGATGAGCGTACAGATGTAGTTGTTGAGTAAAGGAAGATACGTCTCCGTACCTTCCCAGTGATTTATTGAATAAATTTATATCCCCTACCCTTTATCGTTTGAATAAAGACAGGGTTCTTTGGATCTTTTTCAATTTTTCTTCTTAAATTACTGATATGTACCAGTAGAGTCCGATAATCTCCGTAGCTTTCCATTTGCCATAGCTCTTTGTATAATTGCTCATATGTTATAACTATATTCGGGTTTTGTGCCAATAATATCAGAAGCTTAAATTCCATCAAGGGTAAAATAATCTCTTTGCCATATGCCGTAACAGTATAAGCCTTAAGATCAATAGTTAAGTTTGTAAAATGCAGACAATCTTCATCTCTATGTATATTTTGCTCTAGAATACGATTTCTTCTAAGATGCGCCTTTACCCTTGCAAGTAGCTCATTGGGTTCAAAGGGCTTGCTGATATAATCGTCTCCTCCGGCAATCAGACCTATGGTTTTGTCTTGGGGTGTAGATTTACTACTTAAGAATAATATAGGACTTGTATGGATTTTCCGGATAGCTTGGCAAGCCTCGATTCCATCCAAGCCCGGCATAACCATGTCAAGTATAATGAGGTCGGGTTTATATTGATTGGTTTGTGTTACTGCTTCATAGCCATTTGTAGCAGTAACAACCTTATAATTCTCCGTTTCAAGATACATGGTTAGTATTTCTCTTATATCCATATCATCATCCACTACTAATATTGTCTCGCCAGCCATGGATATTCCTCCTTTATATCTATCTAGATTTATTCTTTTCTATATTGTGGACAGGAAGTGTAAAGTAAAAGCAGCTCCCTAAACCTAACTTACTTTCTACCCAGATAATTCCCTCATGGCTTGCAATAATTTCCTTAACTATAGCTAAGCCAAGACCATTACTAGTATTTCCATCTACCATTTGGTTAGAGGATGTCTTATAGGATCGGTCAAATATATATGGAAGATCCTCTGGCGGAATACCGATTCCGTTGTCTGTGACCTTAATTACAAGATTATTAAAATCATCGATAAGCTCAAAATCAAGCATAATTTCTGGTTGCTTAGCACAATATTTTATGGAATTACTGAATAGATTAGCAAACACTCGTTCAAGCTTTTCAATATCTATTGATATTTCTAAGCTTGAAATTGTTTCATCTGATAAAGGAACAATACTTTCTGCCTGATTTGCCATGTTTCTTATAAATGGTTGGTTTAATATAAATGTTACATTGGAACTAGCCATATCTAAGCTATATTTTTCTGATATTATATTTATAAATTTATCGATTGATATTCGTTGGAAGGTAAAATTAATTTGTTTAGTCTGTAGCATTGATAAATCTAATAAATCCTGAACCATATTGGTCATTTGGTCGATTCGATCCTTAGTTCGAAGTAAGTATTTCTTCTTTTGATCCTCATCTTTTATGATACCATCCAAAATACCATTGATATATCCCTTTATAGCTGTTATAGGTGTACGTAGGTCATGGGATATGTTTTGTGTAAAGTCTACCAGAGCTTGTTCTGATTCTATTGCAGACTGATAGGCTTTGTACATTCCTGCCCTAGAAAGCTCCAAAGCCTTGGTTCTCTCGCTAATTTTTTCTTCTAGACTCACATTAATGGTTTTAAGCTCATTAGATAATTGCTCTACGGTTGTAAAGCTTTTTGAGATTTTTTTTGCCAGTACAATTGATTGTGTAAATACAAAAATAAGTAAGCCATATGAAGAGAGATTACCTCTAGTGATAATCTTACGCAGTAAGGTATGCTCGGCATCTGCCATCCATGTACTTAAAAATACAATATCATTGATTGAAAATATAATAAAAACAAGTAAACCTAACCCGATAATTAAAGAATTCTCTCTTTTTTTTATAATAATTTTTATAACAATATAAAGCAGGTAGGAGATAACTACGAAGGTAAAAAGCTGATACAAGGGGTTAACCAGATTGAATATTCTAGCAGGAGTAAATAAAACCAGAGCAGAGAAAGCAGCTCCGATTATCACAATTATTTTACTTAGTCTTTTGGATACATCTAAAGGAAAAGTGGATTTCATAAATAAGACTACCAAGGGAACACCTATATAGTAGGCAATGGTCTGTATCTTATGAGCAAATTCCCAAGAAAAGTGCGGGATAAGATAGATAAGGAAGATCTCACCCACTAATAAGGTTCTTGCACTAATTAATAAGGCATATATTCCAAAATATAGATTTGTCCTGTCCTTAATTCGGAATAAATACAAAATGATATGGTAAAATCCAATAATAAATAGGCTACCAAATAAAAATAAATCAAAAGCAATAGCTCTATTCCTCATGTCAGTAATCTGCTCAAAATCCCCAAAGCGTATGCTGTCCAGAATACCACCGCTTCGATGGCGAAAATTGGCCACCTGTATAACAATCTCGACTTGATTATCCACCGGCTTAAAATATGCTATCTGAGGCAAATACTGAGGTATCATTTCAGATCTATTGGTTTCAACCTTTCCTGCTGAAGCAAGTTGATCACCATTAACCCATAGTCTATAAGATGTAAATACTCTAGGTATCTTTATCCCATAGATTCTATCCTCTAGATTAAGAAGCCTGAACCTATAGGTTCCATATCCATTTCCGGATAACTCTTTACCATTCACGATTAATTTATTCCAAGCTCTGGGTTGATGAATATATTCTGGAGCAGTTAGCTGGTCCTTATCTATAAAGCTATCGGGTGTATATAGCTTTTCCCAGTAAAACTCCCATTGTCCATCTAATTTCATAATTCCATTTTTATCAGGATCCCATTCTGATAAATCCAGACTACCTTGATTGGTTTGATATAGCATAAGGGATTGGCTAGCTGAACTGATAGCCATAGGTGATAATAATAAAATAAACAAGACTATTAGAATGAAATATTTAACAGGCTTTCTTTTCAAGGCTATATCCTCCAATGTAAGTATGAGTCAAATTCAATCTAAAGAATAATTTAGAATTAATTAAGGCTGATTTAATACGATAATATGTCGCTTTATAGTAATATAGTATCAGATGATTCGCTCTAATTCAACATTTTAAACCATAAAATAGCAAGAATACTATAGGTAAAATCATAAGGAGGACTAGCATTATGAAGGGTAAGATAAAAA
>JAAYJU010000181.1 GCA_012522735.1 Clostridiales bacterium
TTCCAGCAAACCAATCCTTATCATGAAATGCTTCCAAGCAGGATTCATAGAAAGCAGCTTGCTCATCCTCGTCCCAGGGTAACTCCTTATGAACAAAATCCCAGGGCATCATAGCACATCCACTTGCACTTCTACAACCAATCTCCATAAAGATAATCTGCTTTTGAAATTTCTTACTGAGGCTTTCCATCTCCGAATTAACACTATTCCATACCTTAAGCATATTATTCTTGGAATCGGATGGCTTCTTCCCAACTCTATAATAGGCACTAATACCGATATAGTCCACAGCATCAAACCAATTCACTTGGTTTTCTCTGCCATGGTTTGTATTATATACAAGGAGTCCTTGGTATGTCTGCCTAATCTCTTCAATAAGGCTTCTCCAGTGCTCCTCCTTCCTTTCGGTACCGCTCATCTCACAGCCTATACAAAACATCTCACAGCCTGTATCCTGGGCAAGCTCAGCGTAATGATTTAAGAATGCACTATAGGATTCAAACCAGTCATTCCAATATTTGTCCTTACCCAGCATGTCTTCATCGGGAAAGTCAATATAGGCCCTCCACATTCCGTCTTCACAATTGATTACGGGCTTTAGACAAACCTTTATTCCTTGCTCATGGGCTCTTCTAACAACAAATATCAAGTCCTTATCCGTAATTGTAGATTTGTAATCATAATAGATGCCAGTAGAAGAAAAGCTTTTCTGCATCACGGGAAATGATAAGCAAATCCAATTAACACCCAAGTCAAATAGCCTATCCTGAGAGTTTATGGCCTTTTCTGTACGATAATCCCCTCTTCTTGCCTTCCAACCATATGTAAAGCCCTTAATCCACATAATGTTCCCCTTTCACGAAAATAATGTACATCCCATTTCTTTAAGTCTCTTAATCCTCGAATGTATATCATCCTCGCTGCATTTAAAATATTTGGCAAGGCATGGGATGCAAAGATACTCCTTAGCACTTCGGTTTACCAATCGTAAATAGATGGCAATCTCATCTCTTATTAATTTACTATGACAACTCCTACAGTAATTATCTATCATTTGACTTTCACCGGCTTAGCTCTCAGCACCTTGCAGTGATGAGGCTTAAGCTTGCATGTAAAGTGCTCTGTAGCAATTCCTATATTCTCATGCTCCCATAGGTCGCGAAGATGAAGTCCATAACCAGAGGAGGCGGTTAATCCCATATCCCAAAATTGTAAAGAGCCTTCTCCATCCGAATCACCCATATTAAAGAATCCTATACCAAAGCTTCCGTCTGATATTGGCTTAATGTATATCTTAACATCACTGTTATTCCATTGCTCCATACTATATGCCTGGCGTCCCTCGGGATCCTGGTTAAGAGCAATTATTTCTTTATTTGTTAGAATATTTCTTGTTGCCTCATTGATATTTCGTATATCACAGCCTATCATCAAGGGAGAATTCATAATAGACCATAAGGAGAAATGAGTCTTATATTCTTCATCGGAGCACCCTCCCAGTGCAACATTACCCTTTCCATACATACCTACAA